>NZ_JAEDXW010000001.1:0-340000 GCF_036877565.1 Edaphobacter sp. HDX4 | reverse complement strand
GTGTAATTCATGATTGGGGTGAAGTCGTAACAAGGTAGCCGTAGGAGAACCTGCGGCTGGATCACCTCCTTTCTAAAGAGAAAACGTCATGACATTTGGATGTGCCCCGCGATTGCGGGCAGCGTAAAGCTGATCATCCGAAGGGTCATGCACCATCGTGAGCTATCAAGATTGCTTTCGATGAGCCTGAACTAAACCTCTCTTTATCGATATCTTTCAACACCGATGGTCAGAAGCAGCGTAGCTGCTTCGCACGTTCAACTATGTCCTCGAAACCTTTTTCGAGAGAGCTCGACTTTGGCTCATACGAGTCAGCAGAGCAGCATGCGCTTATGGCGCGATGCCGGGCCTGTAGCTCAGTTGGTTAGAGCGCACCCCTGATAAGGGTGAGGTCGGTAGTTCGAATCTACCCAGGCCCACCACTTTATCGAATCTGTCTGCTACACTGTTTGTAATGGGGCTGTAGCTCAGTTGGGAGAGCGCCTGCTTTGCAAGCAGGATGTCATCGGTTCGATCCCGGTCAGCTCCACCATTCTCTCTTGAACAAGAAAGCAACTGCTGCTTGAGGCTGAGATCCTGTAAATGCGGGATTTGAGCCTTGAGCAGAAATGCTCGAGCCGCCTTAGAGGCGCGACAGCGACACGTTAGTCGCTCGACGATTTTTGACAACTGAATAGATTGGGTAAATATAACTACAAGGCTGAGCCCACCGCCTACTGCGCAAGCAGAAAGCGAGTGGAACAGTTGTTGAGTGTCTTTAGATAATTCGTATCAACATTGATACAGGCGAATGGACAATATAGAAGCTAGTAAGTTAGTAGGGGTTGTCACTCTACTGCGTGCGAGTAAATTCTATGGTCAAGCTACTAAGGGCGCACGGTGGATGCCTTGGCAGAAACAGGCGATGAAGGACGTGGCAAGCTGCGATAAGCTTCGGGAAGCCGCACACAGGCGTTGATCCGGAGATTTCCGAATGGGGAAACCCACATACGTAAACCGTATGTATGTCTCACTGAATTCATAGGTGAGAACAGGCGAACGGAGGGAAGTGAACCATCTCAGTACCTCCAGGAGGAGAAAGAAACCTCGATTCCGAGAGTAGTGGCGAGCGAAATCGGAACAGCCCAAACCCGTACTATTTCGGTAGTTCGGGGGTTGTAGGGCCTGCAACAGTAGAGTTACCAATCTGGTCGATAGTCGAAGCTTCTGGAAAGAGGCTCCATAGAGGGTGACAGACCCGTAGACGAAATTGATCCAGACTCGAAGCAGGTACCTGAGTAAGGCGGGGCACGAGAAACCCTGCTTGAATCCACGGGGACCATCCCGTAAGGCTAAATACTCGTTTCTGACCGATAGTGAACCAGTACCGTGAGGGAAAGGCGAAAAGCACCCCTTTGAGGGGAGTGAAAAGTACCTGAAACCGTGTGCCTACAAGCAGTGGGAGGACTATGCCCGTAAGGGAATGTCTGACCGCGTGCCTATTGCATAATGAGCCGGCTAGTTATTCTTGTCAGCAAGGTTAAGCGTGAGCGAGCCGCAGCGAAAGCGAGTCTGAATAGGGCGATAAGTTGGCAGGAATAGACGCGAAGCGGGATGATCTACCCTTGGCCAGGTTGAAGGTGGGGTAACACCTACTGGAGGACCGAACCGGTGTTTGTTGAAAAAAGCTCGGATGAGCTGAGGGTAGGGGTGAAAGGCTAATCAAATTCCGTGATAGCTCGTTCTCTCCGAAATAGCTTTAGGGCTAGCCTCGGGTGATTTGGATTGGTGGTAGAGACATGATTGGACTAGGGGGCTTTCCGGCTTACTGAATCCAGCCAAACTTCGAATGCCAATTACAACCAGCCCGGGAGTCAGACTGTGGGGGCTAAGCTTCACAGTCGAGAGGAAAACAGTCCAGACCGCCTGCTAAGGTCCCCAAATTACAGTTAAGTGGGAAAGGAAGTCGGAACGCTCAGACAGCCAGGAGGTTGGCTTAGAAGCAGCCATCCTTTAAAGAAAGCGTAATAGCTCACTGGTCAAGCGGTCCGGTGCCGACAATACAACGGGGCTAAAACTGTATACCGAAGCAGCGGATGCACACTTTTGAGTGTGCGTGGTAGGAGAGCATTCTCACAGCGATGAAGTCAGACTGAGAAGACTGATGGAGCGTTGAGAAGAGACCCTGCCGGCATAAGTAGCGATAAGGGAGGTGAGAACCCTCCCCGCCGAAAGTCTAAGGTTTCCTGAGGAAGGTTAATCCGCTCAGGGTTAGGCGGTCCCTAAGCCGAGGCCGAAAGGCGTAGGCGATGGACATCCGGTTAATATTCCGGACCTCCCAGTTTTTCGTTATTACGATGGGGTGACGCAGAAGGATAAGCAGGACCTCCTATGGCTATGGGGTTCGATGCGCGTAAGCTGGTTTCTCTAGGCAAATCCGGAGAAGCTTAACAGTGAGGCGCAAAGCAGTAAGCCGAATGGCTGAAAGCTGCTGATTCCACGCTGCCAAGAAAAACCTCTAAGGAGAGAGATTGGGAACCGTACCACAAACCGACACAGGTAGACGAGGAGAATATCCAAAGGCGCTCGAGTGAAAGCTTGTTAAGGAACTCGGCAAATTAGACCCGTAACTTCGGGAGAAGGGTCGCCATCGAGGTTCATAGCCTCTGATGGCCGCAGCGAAATGCGAACGGCGACTGTTTAACAAAAACACAGGTCTCTGCAAAGTCTAAAACGACGTATAGGGGCTGACTCCTGCCCGGTGCCGGAAGGTTAAAGGGAGAGGTTAGGGCGCAAGCTCGAAGCTTCGAACTGAAGCCCCGGTGAACGGCGGCCGTAACTATAACGGTCCTAAGGTAGCGAAATTCCTTGTCGGGTAAGTTCCGACCTGCACGAATGGAGTAACGATCGTTCGACTGTCTTAACGAGTTGCTCGGCGAACTTGTAGTACCGGTGAAGATGCCGGTTACCCGCAGCTAGACGAAAAGACCCCGTGCACCTTTACTATACTTTTACAGTGGGTTACGGCAATTGCTGCGCAGGATAGGTGGGAGGCTTTGATCCCGGACTCTCGGGTTCGGAGGAGCCAACGGTGAGATACCACCCTGCGATTGTTGTGATCCTAACCTCCTCCCGTGATCCGGGAGAGGGACATTGTAAGACGGGTAGTTTGACTGGGGCGG
Source organism: Edaphobacter sp. HDX4 (assembly GCF_036877565.1). Lineage (NCBI taxonomy): Bacteria > Pseudomonadati > Acidobacteriota > Terriglobia > Terriglobales > Acidobacteriaceae > Edaphobacter > Edaphobacter sp. HDX4. The sequence goes on along the minus strand of NZ_JAEDXW010000001.1, from coordinate 336,839 downwards.
TCGCCTCCTAAATTGTAACGGAGGCGCGCGAAGCTACACTCAGGTCGTTTGGAAATCGACCGTCGAGTGCAAAGGCATAAGTGTGGTTAACTGCGAGACCTACAAGTCGAGCAGATGCGAAAGCAGGCCTTAGTGATCCGGTGGTTCTGTATGGAAGGGCCATCGCTCAACGGATAAAAGGTACGCCGGGGATAACAGGCTGATCATTGCCAAGAGTTCATATCGACGCAATGGTTTGGCACCTCGATGTCGGCTCATCACATCCTGGAGCTGTAGAAGGTTCCAAGGGTTAGGCTGTTCGCCTATTAAAGTGGTACGTGAGCTGGGTTCAGAACGTCGCGAGACAGTTCGGTCTCTATCTGCTGTGGGCGTAGGAGATTTGAAGAGGGCTGTCCTTAGTACGAGAGGACCGGGATGGACGAACCTCTTGTGTTCCAGTTGTCTTGCCAAAGGCACGGCTGGGTAGCGAAGTTCGGTTGTGATAACCGCTGAATGCATATAAGCGGGAAGCACGCTCTAAGATGAGATCTCCCAACCCGTAAGGGAAATGAAGGGCCCAGGAAGACCACCTGGTTGATAGGCTGGAGGTTGAAGCGCAGTAATGTGTGTAGCTTACCAGTACTAATCGCCCGTTCGGCTTGTCCATAGAATTTACTCTGCGCAGTGAGTATCATTCGCGCTAGAGATTCTCAACACAAGCTTTGTAGTTATACGAGATATAACTAATACGTTTTGGTAAATGTCTGCTCAATCTATTCAGTTGTGGAAGATCGCGTGAGCGATGTTCTCAAGTTTGCCGGTGAGTTTACCGCGAGGGTCACACCCGTTCCCATCCCGAACACGGAAGTTAAGCCTCGTTGGGCCGATGGTACTGCACGCGTAAGTGTGTGGGAGATTAGGTGATCGCCGGCATAATTTAGAAATCCCCATCTTCGGATGGGGATTTTTCATTTAAGTCTACAGAGTGCATCGGCATGGCCGCTGGACAGTAGAACTATGCTCGGTCCGTGCAGAAGGCGTGGCTCACACCGTTGCTGCAGAGATTCGAAACCGTCTTATCTACAAGGCTCCTGATCGCATGCCTCCTGGCGGCTGCATGATTCAGCACGGTAGGTAAGCAATTTCGTTGTCGCAAAGTCCGAAGGAGCGATGTGACTCCTTGAATACCAGCTTTCCTGCTCTTACGTTCAGCTGTTTTACAGGTTGGCTTGCTATAACGCATAGTCGAAGTGGGAACTGATCTGCTTGATCCAGGACTTCTCGGACCAAAAGCCAGAGCTACGGGTTGTTGAGCTCGTGCGTCATCCCAATATGGGGCGGCCCATGCGACCCGCCGCACCCGCTCCAGTACGCGAGCTAGATGGAACTCCATTTAAAAGAGGCAGCAACACTGAGAGCCAAGAAATGTCCGATCGAGTTTTTATAAACCTTTTTCGAATGACTGAATCAGCGCAGTTGCATGGCGTCTATTTGCGATGACTTGCGGCATCGCGATCCTTGGCGGCCCGGTCGGCGTCGCGCTGGGCCTGGTTCAGCCTTCGGTCAATCTCCGAATCCGATAACGCACGTCCTGCGCGGTCGGTGCCTCTGCGGGATCCGTCGGATGTCACGGTAATGCTTGTCCCATCTTTTGCAGAGTAGGATTTTGTGCCGTCTGCTCCGACTGTATAACGAGTGCCATTCGCTCCTTGATATGCCTTGGAACCGTCAGAACCTGTTACAAGCCGAGTTCCTCCACTCGCATAGACGCTCGAACCGTCAGGTTTCTCGCTGATGTGAAGCCCATTCTTGTCAGTAATGACGCTGGACCCGTCACTGCTACGGATGTTGATTCCGTTCTTCCCTATATCCACCGAAGATCCATCCTCATCCCGAATGGAGATAGCGGCGGGAGGTGCTGGCGGGGCGGGGGGCATTGGTGCAATCGATGCTTTCTTGATAGAGATATCTCCCTGACGGGTCGTGATCCGCACCAGCGGTCCGCTTTTTCCGACAGAGCCGTTATAGCTTTTGTGGCTGTCGTCTTTGCCTTGCTCAGGAAGGCCGAAGTCGTTCTCAAGATTGCCATCCGTGGTATCCGCCTGCACCGAAAAAGTCGCTTTGTCCGGAAGGGTAAGATCAACGGACCCGTTCCGATTCTCAATGGTGATGTTGCCCATTGGCGGAGCTCCAGTCAGATCGATCGCTCCATTCCTGTTCGTCACCGATATGTCGCCTGAGATTCGGTCCAGATTTACATCCTTATTGCCGGTCGCCAGCGTAAAGGGACCTGCGGCACGATCAGCGGAAATGTCGGAGGAACTGATCTCACTCTCCCCATCCAGTCGATTGAAGCGCATGTCGGTGCGGCTGGTATGGAAACGAACCTCTCCTGCGATGTGTTCAAGATGGGTCGTGCCGAAAAACTCACCGCTAATTGTCGTTGGTCCGGAGACCTCGGAGAAGGTCAGGTCCCGAGCTCTTCCCTCCACGTCAACGGGACCAGTAGCACTATGGACCGAGACGGAAGAGTCTCCGTTGTTAACGTGTGTCTTGATAGGGCCGGAGATCGCAGTGAGAGACACGTCCCCGTGATTCGCCGTGACCGATACCGGAGCTTTGATCGAGGCCACGTGGATGTCGCCTCGATTGGCCATAACAGTCACCGGCGCGGAAGAGGGTACCGTAATACTCAGGTCCGCCCTCGCTCCCTCCAACGGAGGCAGAGTAACCCGCAGGACGGAACCGTCCATATTGAGTTTCGGAGAGAGTCTTTGTGCGCGCATCTCAGCTTCTGAATCCGAGCGCGTATAAACCGCTTTATGAATTTGAATGTGAACCTGTTGATCGTCGCTGTTGCCGGCCACGGTGACGTCTCCACGTGGATTACTGATCACCAGGTTCGTTCCGTTGGGGAATGCCTGCGAAAGCGTCTGATCGCTCTCATGTTTATCGCCCAGAAACTCATCCATGTTGTCTGGGCTCAGATTGAAGGTACGGCTGAAAGCCCCTCCGCGAAACCCGCTGAAGACAATCCCGAGCACTCCAATGAGGAGTAGCAACGTAAAGACTCCGCCGCCGAGATAGCGCCGCCTGTAGTGGGGTTCTCCATCATGGAAGTAGGAGTCCCAGCCCCACTCCAGAAGCATGATGATGCCCGCTCCTATCAGCAGCGCGGGCCACCAATGTCCGTACCAGTCCCAGAAGAAGCGGGACGACATGCGGCCGGTCTGGATGAAAAAGAAGACGATGCCAGTAGCGATGATCAGCAGTGGCCCAACGATCGAAGTTCGACGACTGCTTCGTAGCTGAGCGCGATAGGCGGCCTGCTGAGCACGCAGGTACTCACGTTGAAGGCGTGCCTGTTCCTTCATGACGCGACGCTGGTAGCGCCAGTCTCCCTGTGGGGGAGGAGGGTATTGCCCAGGGGGCGGCGGCGGATAGGGCGGAACTTGGTTTGCCATGGTCGCTCAACGCCCTTCCTGGCTGGATTGATTCGGCGGGTAATCCTGTGGTGCCGAAGGAGCGACAGGGGTGCCGGTCGGAGGAGCATAGGGAGCGACGGGCGAAGGAGCCGGGGGCATGGGATACGCCGGTGGTATGGTGGCCGGACCAGCAAAAGTTTTTTCGGCAAGGATCATGACACCTGCCACGATGATGAAGAGAGGCCAGCTGCTGCCCCACGAAAGAATATTGAAGGACGACAGCAGAAACATCACCCCGACGAGGACAACCCATATGGAACCCCGAAGAGCGCTGAACAGACGTAACCGGTAGAGAGCGGTTCCATCATCGGCAAGCGTTGCTCCGGTGGCCGTCATCTTGTGGACGAAGAGCCAGACACCCAGCCCGATCAGGAAGAAGGGAAACAACCTGTGCACGGGAAAACCATGAAATAGTCCTGTGTTGCCGATCAGGAAGATGATCCCCAGACCGATCAGCCAGATTGCTCCTGCAGGGAAGCGGTTATGAGGATACTGGGCACTCGGATCGAAAGGCGGCATAGGCGGCCCATAAGGCGGACGGGAATAGGAAGGATCGTATGGTGCCCCGGCGAAGTTATCCGCAGGTGCACCCCAGCTGCTCCCTACGGGAGGATAGCCGGTCATAGGTGCTTCGTAACCGCGAGAGGTGGCTGCGCCCGCAGTCGGCGATGCAACCGCAGGAGGTACTGTCGACGTCGTGGCATGAGGTGGTGGCTGGACCCATGCCTTGCCGAACCCCATTCGTTCCCCCAGATCGTTCAAGCCGAAGGGATTGGGAAGCGTGGTTTCGTCGCGACGCGCCTTGGCGGTCTGGTAAGCCTCAAAGACTTGGTAGAAGACCCAACCGGCGATAAACAGTCCGAAGATTCCATGCTCATCTGCCAGGCTAACGAGAACCGCAAAAACGATCAGGTGCACAATACCTTTGGCGTATTGGCCGTTATACATGGCGCCGACGCCGGGGATGAAGCCCAGGAGAGCCGCCAGCGCCGGATTAGGTTCACCACTGCCGACCGAAGGCGGAATCGGTGGGATCGGGGGCCCGGGGGGAGGCGGTGTCACGTAGGGATTTCCTGCAAGCCTGGCTTCAAGACAGGGTTCACAGAAGACAGCCGTTCCTACGACGCGAGCACACTCCTGGCAGAGTGCCTTGCCGCAGTTCTGGCAAAAGGCAGTTCGTTCACGCTCTGGATGATTGGCGCAGTTCATGCGGGTCCCCCTTGCTCATTGTTGGAAACTTGGAGATCAAGACAAAGAATTCGTGGCTCTCTCGGCCAGGTTGGGGGGAACCTGGCTCACTCAAAGAAGCGCTCAATATCCGTGAAGCATCAAGACCCAGGCTTCGACTGCTGCCGGAGTGTTGCCGAGGATTAGATTGTCTCGGATGATCTTGCTGATCCTTCGGCTCCTGGTGGTCTCTGTGGGAGTCGTCAGGAGCTGGTTTTGAAACAGGGGCCGTTGATTCGGGAGCTGATGGGCCGTTTGTATCGTTGTCGCGCTGCAGATCTCTCACTCGTGATTCCAGCTCATAAACGACACGGAGATTGTCGATAGAGCGCACAACTCTCGCGTTGGTATCGTAGAACGTCCGCTTGATGCTCGACGGGGTGAAGTCATTCGCCCGAAGCTCGGTGATACGAATTCCAGTCAGATTGAGGGTAAGAGCGATGGAAAAGAAGGCCATTGCTGCGGTCATCGCCAGCCGGGGCTGCATCAGCGTGTGGCGTACAGCAGAGAATCGGAGCGACGCCACAACCCTCTTGCGGAAAGGGAGAACCTTGCCCGGGTAAGGAACGCCACCGTAAACCGGGACTCCCTCGATCGGCAGGGAAGCGGCTTGAGAAAGTTGGGGCTGCAGCAGGTGTGGTTCGAGCGGGGCTGTTTGCTCCCCGGCCACCGGCCCCGTAGAGGCAAGAATTCGTGCCAGAAGATCTGCCGGGGGATCCGGCCGTGCCTTGTGCAACTTCCGAAGCAGATCGGCTCCCAGGCGAGCGTCGATAAACATGCGGGAGCACTCAGGGCAGATCGCCAGATGCCGGTCGAAGGTGGCCTGATCCTCGGCCGCAAGACTTCTGTCCAGTGCGTCGGTTAACATCGCCTCACACTGTGCGCAGTGAGCCGGTTCCGGAGACCGTGAGGGCTGCGCGTTACCGAATTGATTGATCTCTGCCACCTGAAACCACCCCGCCTTCTATCCTTACATCATCTGTTGTTTTTCTATACGTTGTAACAGCCTTGCAAGTTCCCCGCGACCGCGACTGATGCGACTTTTCACTGTCCCCTCGGGGATGCGAAGCACCTGCGCGATCTCCTTGTAATCCATGTCTTCAAGGTCACGCAGAATAACAGCTTCGCGTAGTTCGGGCGAGAGCTGTTTGAGAGCCTCCTGAATCCGAACTTTCAGCTCGAGGCCGGCAAAGTGCTGCTCCTGAGACTCCCGCGTGTCCGCCAGACGATCGGCCATGGTGGGACCGTCTTCTTCGCCATCGTAAGTTGCATCCAGGGAGTCCGACGCACGGTCCAGACGGGTCCGCCGGAAGTGATCGACCAGAAGATTGCGCGCCAGCGTAGTGATCCATGTCTGGAAGCTGCCCTTCTGCAGATCGAAGCTTGAGAGGTTCTTGTAGAGCTTCAGGAAGACGTCCTGCGTCAGATCTTCTGCGTCCGAAGAGGAACCCGTAAACCGATAGCATATGGCATAGATGCGCCGGTGCTGCGACAACACAAGCTGCTGCCAGGCCTGGCCGTCGCCGGCGATACACTGCCGGACCAGTCGGGCTACAGCTTCCTGTGCGGCTTCCTGTTCCGGTGTGCGCTCTAGCATGAACTTAGTGGGTCGATTCGGTGGAATGAGTGTATCGCGCAAATCTCGCCGAGTCGCGCAAACCACGCCCGGAGTATCCGGCGGCATACCCGGATTCTTGCCTTTCTGGGGCGAGATACGACGGGCTCGATCTGCTGATGATCGGCCCGCGATCGGAAGCGCAATGGAGAGAACGCCCATGCGATTGATATACGCACAGGCGCTCCGGATTGTTCAGTCAGAGGAGGATGGCGGTTTTCCGCGCCTGAGGGTTATTTGGGCGCGGTAATGACACCACACGCGATCCGGCCCCCGGCATTACCCGTGGGATCGGTCTTCATATCGTCGGCTTTCTCGTGGACCATGATCGAAGTTCCACCATTGGCGAAGAGCGAATCCGAGGCTGCGGGGTCGAGAGATAGATAATCTACGTGGAATGTGGCAGATCCGGTGCCATTCGCATCTACCTTCACATTCTGGGGCAGGTCACCGTTGTGGTGGCCCAAAGGATTCTCCATCCCATGCTTCTTCGTAGCTGGGTTGAAGTGTCCCCCGGCAGTTTTGAAGTCAGGAGCATCGCAGATCGCATGCTCATGAATATGAACCGCGTGTTCGCCCGGAGGGAGATTCTTTAGCTTGATGCGGATGGTGAGCTCGTTGCCCTTCGCGGGGACAAAGCTGGCCGTTCCGGCATCCTGTCCGCTGCTGGTCTTCAAGGAAACGGTCACACCTTTGGATTTCGCCAGTGCGGGGATGGTGAGGAAGCTGACGGCGAGAGCTGCAGCTGCAAGACGCATATCTTTTCTCCTGCGGTTCTAAGATGCTGAAGACGCGTAGCAAATAAGGATACCGCAGTCCTGCGACCACGCCGCGGAGGAATCATCCTAGGGAACGGAAGGCAGTTCGAGCTGCTCTGACTTCGAGTCGTCAATCCAGGGTTGGAAGTGGGTGCGGCAGCGGGCCTCATAGAGTCCTGCGGCTCCTACCACAACAAGCTCTCGGCTCTGGCCAAGCCGCTGCGTATGGATAGCTGGCGCTCCACAGACCATGCATACCGCAGACAGCTTGGTGACATCATCGGCGATGGCCATCAGGTCTGGAACAGGACCAAACGGTTCTGCGGCGAACGTCGTATCCAGCCCCGCCATCACGACCCGTTTGCCTAGGTGCACAAGTTCGACCGTCAACGGAATGATCGTCTCGGAAAAGAACTGCACCTCGTCGATTCCAACCACTTCTATCTCCTCCAACTGGGGAAAGAGAGCGGATCTCAGGTCCTCCACCGTGGTGACGGTCGAGGCGTCGTGAGTCTGCGAGCTGTGGCTGGAAATTGCGGTGCGGTGATACCGGAGATCGATGTTCGGCTTATAGCAGGCGACTCGCTGACGCGCGATACGCGCGCGCTTGAGGCGCCGAATCAGCTCTTCAGATTTTCCGGAAAACATGGGGCCGGTGATCATCTCGATGCGGCCCGGAGCAACTTTGGTCATTGACCTCATCCTATCCAAGCGCAGAGAGGCGCCGTTGTGGATTTCGAGGCCTCTCATATGACCGCGGAACTAAATTCGTTCCACCACCACAGCTGTTCCATAGGCGAGTACCTCAGTGACGCCCTGCATCAGCTCATTGGCGTCATACCGCGCACACAGGATGGCATTGGCGCCTCTCTCCGTTGCGTGTTGCATCATCATCACGAACGCGTCCTGCCGTGTCTTTTCGCAGAGCTCTGAAAGCAGGGTGATATTGCCGCCAACGATAGTCTGCAGGCCAGCGCCAATCGTTCCAAAGATCGACCTGGAGCGGACCACAATTCCCCTGACCACGCCGATATTCCTCACAACCCTGTAGCCAGGTAGCTCAAAGGCAGTCGTAACCATGCTTGCGTCGAAGATTGGAGGTGGTTGTGAAGACATAGAGTCGAGGCTCCTGTAGAAATCGTTCGCCAGTGATTCTATGTCCCGCTGCGAAGCTGGTCGAGCAGTTTCGTCACAGCCCCGGAGTCGATCGTGCGCGCGGCAAGTGCAATTCCTGTAATGAGATCCGGCGAGAGATCGGCAGCTACCAGCACGGCGGCAGCATTCAAGAGAACGATGTCGCGACGCGGTCCTTGTTCGCCGGAGAAGATGGCTGTAAGGATGCCGGCGTTCTCCTTCGCTCCCCCTCCCGCCAGGGCACTCAGCGGAGCACGGGCAAGCCCGACCTCTTCAGGAGTGATGGTCGAGAGGACCACAACCCCGTTGCGCACTTCCGCCAAATGCGTCGGTCCCGATATGGAGAGCTCATCCAGCCCCCGAACGGTCCCATCCGCCTCCTCGGCTGTCCCATGCACGACAAATGCGTGACGCGTGCCTAGCAGTGCCATCGTCTCTGCCACAACAGCTACGGCGCTTTGCGCATAGACTCCCATGACCTGCGCCGAGGCTCCTGCCGGATTCGTAAGCGGCCCCAGAAGGTTGAACACCGTACGAACCTTCAATGCCTTGCGTACCGGCATTACCGCTTTCATCGCTGGATGCAGCGACGGAGCATGGAGGAAGGCGAACCGATGGCGGCGTAGAGCTGTCGAGGCATCCTCCGGAGCGAGATCGACCGGAATTCCCAACGCCTCCAGAACATCCGCAGATCCACACTGCGAAGTAATCGCGCGATTGCCATGCTTGGCGATGAAGGCTCCCGCAGCGGCAGCGACCAGAGCCGATGCTGTGGAGATATTGAAGGTTTTGCTGGCATCTCCGCCCGTCCCACAGGTATCCACCAGCAGAGCTTGTTCGTCGGCAGACAACGGCACGCGGGTTACCGCGGCCCTCATCACATCCACAAAGCCCGCGACCTCCTCAGGGGTCTCGCCCCGAGCAGCAAGCGCCCCCACCAGTGCGGCGATCTCGATATCGCTAAGCTCGCCTGCGAGTATCTGCTGCATAAGACCGCGGGCCTGGTCACGCGACAGGGTTGCACGACCCTCGACGAGGTGCCGAAGATGTTGCTGAAAGGACATTGCTTAAGCGTAGCAGGGAAGCTGACCGGGGATCTGCGATTGCACAATCCCTTCAGCCAGATGCTTGCCTGTCCCTTCCATGCTTCTTTTACCGGTTGGCTATGCGGACGGTAGAAGGATGATCTTGCCGTGCGGATGACCATCTTCCGCCTCTTTCTGCGCTTCGCGAACTTTTTCCAGCGGCAGAACCTTGACGATTGGAATGATCAGGCTGCCCCGGGAGACATCATCAGCCAGCTGGTACAAACGTGAGGCGTCCGGTTCGGCACGCATGGTTCTGACCTGAACATCGAGCTTGTCTGTATCCGTTGGTGGCGCGAGCACGGTTCCGAAGACGCCGCCGGATTTCAATGTCTTTATCGCCCTTGCAGCCACTGTTCCTCCCACGGCGTCGGCGATGGCATCCAGATCGTGCAGTTTGGCGAGTTCGTCTTCGTCATCGATAGCGACGACTTCCTGCGCCGGCAATAGCTTTGCCTCTTCCAGCTGGCTCTTTCGAACTCCGGCGATGATCTGCGCTCCATGCTGCAACGCGACATGGACAGCAGTGCGGCCTACGCCTCCCAGTGCTCCCAGTATGAGGATTCGCTGCCCCGGGGTGACCTTGATTGTCCGCTCAATCAGCTGCGCACCCGTGGTAAGCACAAGCGGCAGTGCGGCTGCCTGTTCGAACGTGAGCTTCTCCGGGATCGGGGCAAGTACATCAGCTTTTACGGTCGTAAATTCCGCATAGGTCCCCGCAGCTAGCGCCATCACACGCTGCCCTTTATTGAACCCTGTCACTCCGGCCCCTGTCTGCTCTACCTCCCCAGCCAGATCCCGCCCCAGAATGGCAGGCAGCTCGACAGGGTTTCTGCTCTTGGAATCGCCGCGCCGGATCTTCCAGTCGACGGGATTGATGCTGGTCGCGCGGACGCGAACCAGGACCTCACCCGCACCGACCTGGGGATCCTCCACCTCTTCGATCTGCAGCTTATCCACATCTCCAAATTCCTCCAATACAACTGCTCTCATATTCATCCCTCCTCGTAGGTCAGATGACCGGAGAGCAAAGGACGTTTTGTCTTACGCTTCTGGTAAGGGGGAGCAATTTCGAGGTGATTGTAGGAAAATTGACCTAGTAGATTACGATAACCGCACCGTTGTTCGCGTTTCGCATTGCGACCCGTTGTTTGGGTCCGCTACACTTCTCGCGCGGGCGAAGATTATCTATGAAAATTCACGAGTATCAGGCAAAAGAGATTCTGCGGAAGTATGGTGTGCCGGTTCCGGGCGGCGAGATGGTTCAGACCCTGGAAGAGGCAGACAGAGCCGCCAAAGACCTTTTCGGTAAGGGCAACGCGGTGGTGGTCGTCAAGGCGCAGATTCATGCCGGAGGCCGCGGTAAGGGCGGCGGCGTGAAGGTCGTCAAGTCGCTCGAGGACGCATCCACGGCTGCCAAGACAATTCTTGGGATGCAACTGGTCACGCATCAGACCGGTCCGCAGGGACAGAAGGTCCAGCGGCTGCTGATCGAAGAGGGCTCGGCGATTGATCGCGAGCTCTATCTCGGCATCGTGCTGGATCGTGCGGCGGCTCGCCTGGTCTTTATGGCCTCGCAGGCCGGAGGCATGGAGATCGAAGAGGTCGCTCATGCTACCCCTGAGAAGATCTACAAGGAGTACATCAACCCGGCCATCGGTCTGCAGCCCTACCAGGCGCGCCGTCTGGCGTTCAAGCTGGGACTCAAGCCTACCCAGATCAATCAGGCGACCTCGTTCATGCTCGGCCTGTACAAGGCCTTCATCGAGACCGACTCGACCCTGATGGAGATCAATCCCTTCATTACAACGAAGGACGACAAGCTGCTTGCCCTGGACTGCAAGATCAACTTCGATGACAACGCGATGTTCCGCCACAAGGACCTGAAGGAACTCCGCGACCTCTCTGAAGAGGATCCGCTCGAGGTCGAGGCTTCGAAGTTTGCACTCAACTACATCAAGCTCGACGGCTCGATCGCCTGCATGGTCAACGGCGCAGGACTTGCGATGGCGACGATGGACATTATCGAGTACGCCGGCGGTAAGGCAGCCAACTTCCTCGATGTAGGCGGCGGTGCCAACCAGGAGCAGATCGAAAACGCGTTCGGAATCCTGCTGAGTGACCCCAACGTGAAGGCGATCTTCATCAACATCTTCGGCGGCATCCTGCGCGTCGATGTTCTGGCGACCGCGGTCGTGGCAGCCGCAAAGAAACTCAACGTGCAGCTTCCCATCATCCTTCGTCTGGAAGGAACCAACGTGGAAGAAGGCCGCAAGATTCTTGCTGAGTCCGGGCTCAAGTTCGAAGTGGGTGCAACGATGAAAGAGGCGGCAGACCTGGCTGTCGCGGCTGCGAAAGGTGGTAAGTAATGGCAGTATTGGTGGACAAAAATACGCGGCTGATCGTTCAGGGAATCACCGGGCGCGAAGGAACCTTCCACGCGAAGGGCTGCGCCGAGTACGGAACCAAGGTTGTGGGTGGAGTAACGCCGGGTAAGGGTGGCACGACGCATGAGGGCTGGCCGGTCTTCAACACCGTCGAAGAGGCGGTGAAGGAGACCGGAGCAAACGTCACGGTGATCTTCGTTCCCCCACCGTTCGCTGCCGATGGAATCCTCGAGGCCGCGGCGGCAGAGGTCCCGCTGGTGATCTGCATCACCGAGGGAATTCCGGTGCTGGACATGATCAAGACGTGGGAGGTGGTGAAGCAGTCCAAATCCCGCCTGATCGGGCCGAACTGCCCGGGTGTCATCTCTCCGGGCAAGGCCAAAGTCGGCATCATGCCGGGCCGCATCCACAAGGAAGGCAACGTTGGTATCGTGTCCAAGTCGGGCACGCTGACCTACGAGGCCGTCTACCAGCTCACGCAGCGTGGAATTGGACAGTCGACGGCGATCGGTATCGGTGGCGACCCCATCATTGGGACGACTCACATTGACGCACTCAAGCTGCTCAATGAGGACCCGGAGACTGAGGCGATCATCATGATCGGCGAGATCGGCGGATCCGCGGAAGAGGCTGCTGCAAAGTACATCAAAGAGAATGTGAAGAAGCCCGTCGTCGGCTTCATCGCCGGCCAGACAGCGCCTCCAGGACGGCGTATGGGCCATGCAGGCGCCATCATTTCCGGTGGTGAAGGTACGGCTGCCGAGAAGATGAAGGCGATGTCCGAGGCTGGCATTACCGTCGTCAAATCTCCGGCTGAGATCGGCGACGCGATGGCAAAGGTGCTCGGCAAGGCCTGACCGACACTATCTTGAGTAGCGAAAGGCACGGCTTCCAGGCCGTGCCTTTCGTCTTGGAGACAACAAGAATGCGTCGTTTCGAGCGAAACCGCTGCTTTTAGATGGAAGTGTCATCCCGAGCAAGGACCGTGCTTTGCGGTCCGGAGTCGAAGGATCTGCGGTTTCCCGCCACCCATGCAAGAACCTTATCGTTGCTGGCGCCGATAGAAAAAACCGGCCGCCAGGAAGACCATCGCCACAAGAAACGCGAGCTGAGCGTGCTGCATGGAACGGTAGTGAAGGCTAATAAAGCCATCCACGAGCCATGCAGCGAAGCCGACAAACCAGATCCATGCGAAGTTCCGCATAGGCCTATGATGCACCCGATGGGCTGCGAAAGCCATGCAAGGGAACTTTCATGCGTGTGCTTTACACTGGTGGGATAGGAAATCGCGAGGAGAAATACGTTGTCACAACGCACATTCAGCATCATTAAGCCGGACGCCGTGAAGAAGGGCCATGCCGGCGCAATCCTGGCCGAGATCGAAAAGGCCGGATTCAAGATTGTTTCCATCAAGAAGGTCTCCATCTCCAAGACACAGGCCGAGGGCTTCTACTACGTCCATAAGGAGCGCCCGTTTTTTGGCGAACTGACCGAGTTCATGTCCAGCGGACCCATCTTCCCGATGGTTCTGGAGAAGGAAAATGCAATCGCCGACCTCCGCAAGCTGATGGGCGCCACCAACCCGGCCCAGGCCGAAGAGGGAACCATCCGTAAGAAGTTTGCGGCCTCCATCGGAGAGAACGCCATCCACGGCTCGGACGCCGAGGAGACGGCGGCGTTTGAGATCGGCTACTTCTTTGCCGGTTTTGAGCTTAAGTAACTCCGGTTTCAGTTGAAATGAGAACGGCGGTCGGGGCAGAAGCCCTAACCGCCGTTCTCGTTTGGTGGTTACGCGGTTTACCTGGTAAAGAGCTTGAGGTCGATGCTGTCCGACATCGATTTGTACCCTGCATCTGCTGGGTGCAGATGGTCTCCACTGTCGGCGCTGCTCGAAAAAACCGCAGGATTCCCCTTGTCCTGGGTGGCCTTGTCGAAGTCGATAAAGCCGTCGAGCTGGTTGGTGGTGCGGATCCATTGGTTGAGGGTCTGACGCATGGTTTCGCCTGCCGGGGAGGCGTATTTAGCTCCAACATAAGGGGTTAGGGTCGCGCCATACACCTTGATTCCGTGGGTGTGGGCGCGAGTTGCCAACTGGCTGAGTCCGGCGATCAGGTCTTCAGCCGAAACGACGTCGTAGGGCTTCACTGGGTCCTGGGCATGGCCGATGTCGTTGATGCTCTCGAGGATGATGAGGTACTTCACGCCTGCCTGTGCCAGCACGTCGCGGTCGAAGCGCTCCAGGGCGCTTGGCCCCGTGTTGTCGTGAAGGACGCGATTTCCGCCGATTCCCTCGTTGAGGACGCCGAGATCCTTTGTCTTCTTGTCTGCCTGGAGTCTTTGAGCCAGAAGGTCGGGCCAGCGTTGATTCGTGTTGCGGGTGCTGTGCGCGCCGTCGGTGATGGAATCGCCAAAGGCAACGATTGAGGCGGCCTTGTCGTCGCTGGACCTGACGTCGATGCCCTTAAGGAAGGGCCAGTCGGTGATCTCTGAGGGGTTTTCGAGGCTGGGGGCTCCGGAGACGCTTCCCGGGGCGGTGTAGCTGGTCTGGTTGGCGAAGCTGTGATGGGTGACCTGGGTGATGCTTTGCGCGGGAACGACGAAGCTGACGGCGACGTCGGAGAGGGCAGGCAGCTTGAGGGCGACAGGATCGCTGACGGCGAGGGCCCCGGCTGGGATCGTGACCGAGGTGCGGCCGTTGAAGGTGACCGGGCGGGTGTTGGCGGCGTCAATCTCGCTGCCCTGCGAGCGCGGGGCGAGGTAGGCGGAGCTGATGGTGAGGGAGGTAAGCCCGAACTCGTTGGTAAGGATGATCCGTGCGGCATCGCCTCCAATGGAGATGTGGACGATCTCACGATAGGTGGTCTCTGCGGCACCGTACTTCGCTTCAGGATTGGGAAGAGCAACCGGGGAGGTGGCCCAGGTTCCAACCCAGTGGTCGGCTGCAAGGGCGGGGAGTGAGAGAAGCGAAGCGAGGCAGGCGGTGACGGCGAGGTGACGCAGGTTCATGAACTTCCTTTCGCAGAGAAGTGGGACGGAATCATGGTAATGCAGGGGAGGTGTCAGGACTTACGGGAGCCGATCTTCCCGAGACTATCCCGGTTCAATGAGTGGTTTGGTGATATAGCGCTTGTTGAGAATTGCAGGCCCAAATGACCCCTTTGCTAAGAGATGCCCGTTCCTGGAGCTTCTCGCCATCTTCCGGTACACTAAGTCGCCTGCATCTCCTCTGTCGCGGACGGAGGCTCTGTCGGTGCGGATGACAGTTGACGGGCTCTCTTTTATGTTCAGCTAACTCATCACCTAAACTCAGGTGCAAATGAGATCGCTTCCCAAGTCGGTTGCCATACTCGGATTATCTCTTTCTCTGATTATTGTGCAGGGATGCGCGGCACATTCGCGTCATGCGGCCGTGCCGAGTGGTCTGGCCGCAAAAGCAATTGTGTCTGGAATGGATTACGGAATACGGTACTTCCCCGAGAATCCTGACCGCGTCCAGGTATTTATCGACGATTACGGAAAGACCATGGAGCTTGAAGACGCCTACTACGCCAAGCAAGGCCATTCCGGTTCTCTTCCGTCGATAGCGATGCTCGCAATCTCCGGAGGGGGCGACAACGGCGCTTTTGCTGCGGGCTTTCTGAATGGGTGGACCAAGGCGGGGACGCGACCGGAGTTCAAGCTCGTAACTGGCGTAAGCACGGGAGCTCTCGTTGCGCCATTCGCTTTTCTGGGACCGGCGTATGACAAGAAACTGAAAGAGTTTTACACGAGCATCTCACTAAAAGACATCGCCAAGAAACGTTCCATTCTCGCAGTCGTGACGAATGATGCCATGGCCGACAATACCCCCTTGAAAAAGCTGGTGAAGAAGAATATCGACCAGGGCATGCTGGATGCGATTGCTGTTGAGCATGGGAAGGGACGCATGCTTCTGATAGGGACTGTAGATCTGGATGCGCGACAGCCGGTCATCTGGAACATCACTAAAATTGCAGCGAGTGGCCGTCCTGGATCTTTGGAGTTAGTCCGGTCGCTTCTGATCGCCTCTTCTGCCATTCCGGCCACGTTTCCTCCAGTGATGATCGATGTGGAAGTGGGCGGCAAGAAGTACCAGGAGATGCATGTTGACGGAAATACCGCTGCTCAGGTCTTCATCTATCCGACGGCCGTACGGCTTAAGGATTTGTCGGAGATCGCTGGAGTAAATCGAGAAAGAAAGCTCTACATTCTCCGGAATGCCCGGCTCGATCCGGAATGGGCGCAGGTGGAACGCAGGACATTACCGATTGCGGCCCAGGCCATCGGCACATTGATCCAGTCTCAAGGCGTCGGCGATCTCTACCGTATTTATACGGTTACCCGGAGGGATGGGATCGATTTCAACCTCGCTTTCATTCCACCGAATTTTGTGACCCCTCACAAGGAAGAGTTCGATCCGGTTTACATGCGTGCGCTCTATGGTGTGGGTTACGAATTGGCCGAGAAAGGTTATTCCTGGACTAAAGAGCCTCCGGTTCTAATTCCAACCTCTGAATAACAGCTTCGTTCAGTGTCATATCCATTGTTGATAACAGGCCAATGCACTTATTCAGCTTGCAGGCAACAAAGGCGCTTGCGTTTATCCGCCGCTCTCAATTCAAAAAATGGCTTCCCGAGAACTTCCGTCCTCCATTCGCGACCGACAACCATGATGGGACGGCCGGAGTGACATGTTTGGCGGGGCCTACGTTATAGTGGCAGGGTTGCAGAAACGGTCTTCGCCGCAGTGGCAGCGAAGGGCAGGGAGCTGAGCGTGACGATACGTGGGTTAGCGGTTATGCTGCTTAGCATGGCTATGGCAGCAGATGCAGGGGCGGCAGTGACGAAGGCGGCGTTCGGAAAGATGCCGGACGGAACCGCAGTGGATATATACACGTTGAAGAGCGATGCGCTGGAGGTCAAGGTGATGACCTATGGCGCCCGTATCGTAGCGATCAACACGGCGGATAAGAACGGCAAGGTAGCCGACGTTGTCCTGGGGTATGACAAGCTTTCGGACTATCTGGCGGATAAGAAGACGTACTTCGGTTCAATCGTGGGGCGGTACGGAAACCGCATCGCTCACGGCGAGTTCAAGCTGGACGGCAAGACCTACGACGTGCCGAAGAATGATGGCGGGATCAACTCGCTGCATGGCGGCACGGTGGGCTTCGACCAGCATGTGTGGACTGGCAAAGAGGTTCCGGGCGGCGTGGAGATGACGCTGGTGTCGAAGGATGGCGACCAGGGTTTTCCGGGCACGCTGACCGCGCACGTGAGGTATACCGTGCACGGCAGGACACTGCGTATCGACTACAGCGAGTCGACAGACAAGGACACGGTGGTGAACCTCACGAATCATACGTACTTCAACCTGGGCGGCGTAGGCAGCGGTACGATTCTGGACGAAGAGATCACCATCAACGCCGACCGCTTTACGCCGACGGACAAGGGGCTGATTCCTACGGGCGAGCTTGCCCCGGTGGCTGGCACCCCGATGGACTTCCGCAACGCGACGGTTATTGGCAAACGCATCCACGCCGACTATGAGCCGCTGAAGCTGGCCGGGGGCTACGACCATAACTGGGTATTGAACGGAGCGGATGGCCAGTTGAAGCTGGCGGCGAAGGTGCATGATCTGAAGTCGGGCCGTGTGATGACGGTACAGACGACGGAGCCGGGCGTGCAGTTCTACACCGGCAACTTCCTCGATGGGACCTTCAAGAGCGCGAGCGGATGGCCGTATGCGAAGAACACGGCACTGTGCCTCGAGACACAGCACTTTCCTGATTCGCCCAATCACCCCTCGTTTCCTTCAACCGAATTGAAGCCGGGACAGACGCGGCACAGCACGACAACCTTCACCTTTACGACGCAGAAATAGCTGCAGGTTATCCGGCATGAACAAGGTTGTAACCTCAGCGGATGCGGCGGTCGCGGACATTGCGGCTGGATCCACGGTCATGCTCGGAGGTTTTGGCTTGTGCGGAATTCCTGAGAACCTGATCGCCGCCCTGGTGAGGCGGCGCATCACGGGGCTTCACACAATCAGCAATAATATGGGCGTCGACGGCTTTGGCATGGGGCTGATGCTCGAGGCCGGGATGATCGTTTCGCATATCGGTAGCTATGTCGGCGAGAACCGCAGACTGGAACAGATGGTGCTTCGAGGTGAACTAAATCTCACACTCATTCCGCAGGGAACCCTCGCGGAGAGGATACGTGCTGGTGGAGCCGGAATTCCGGCTTTCTACGTTCCTACCGGGCTGGGCACGGTCGTTGCTGAAGGCAAGGAGATTCGAGAGCTAAACGGACGGAAGTATGTGCTCGAGACGGCCTTGCACGCGGATGTAGCTCTGATCAAGGCATGGAAAGGTGACAGGCTTGGGAACCTTGTCTACCGCAAGACAGCGCGCAATTTCAACCCTGTGATGGCCACTGCGGCTGCGGTAGTGATTGCGGAGGTAGAGGAGCTGGTCGAACCGGGAGAACTCGATCCGGATCACATTGTTACTCCGGGAATTTATGTAAAGCAGGTCGTTGTTGGAGAGCGTTATAGCAAGCCCATTGAGTCACGCTTCATTAAAGAACATATGACCGGAGGCGCAGCGTGACAGGAAAGGAGAGGATTGCGCGCCGCATCGCGCGGGAGGTAAGAGATGGCTTCTACGTAAATCTTGGTATTGGTTTGCCGACCATGATTGCCTCTTATCTTCCTCCAGGGCTGGACGTCATCTTTCAGTCGGAGAACGGCATGCTTGGCGTTGGTCCGCCTCCAGATGAAGCAGAAGCTGATCCCGACCTCATCAATGCAGGAAAGCAGCCGGTCACGGAGCTTCCTGGATGCTGCTATTTCGCCAGTGACGAGTCATTTGCGATGATTCGCGGAGGGCATATGGACATGAGCGTTCTCGGCGCCATGCAGGTGGACGAAGAAGGAAACTTGGCGAACTGGACCATTCCCGGAAAGATGGTGAAGGGAATGGGAGGAGCGATGGACCTCGTCGCCGGAGCTCGCCGCGTGATCGTCGCGATGGAGCACCAAACAAAAGAGGGTGAGCCGAGGATTCTGGGACGATGCACGTTGCCTCTCACGGGAACGCACGTTGTGGATGATATCGTCACGGAGCTTGCCTGGATCAGAGTAACTTCCGGAGGTCTTTTGTTGACGGAGATCGCTGAAGGTGTCAGCGCGGAAGAAGTACAGGCGCGCACCGGAGCGCAACTGGTGGTTGCCAAAAATATTGTAACGATGGCTGTGACATAAAGATGCAGACTGCACGACAGGACATTCTCGATATCTTTCAGCACACGTTCCGTGTCGCACGAGTCGAGCGAGTGATTGAGGAACGGATTCACTTCGATAAAGAGGTGATGCAAGTTGACGGGTTCCGTTACGATCTTTCAACATTCGATCGATGCGTATTGATCGCTATGGGAAAGGCCGCCGAGCCCATGCTCTCCTCCTTTCTTGCTCGGAGCGGAGATGCCTCTTCGCGATTCGAAGGAGTGATCGCAGCTCCCGATCCTGTGATCGTTCCATCCGACAGATTCCTTGTGTTTCAGTCCGGCCATCCAAGCCCGAACAGAGATTCCATCGCGGCGGCTGAGACGATTGTGCAGGTCTTGTCTTCTCTGTCGGAGAAGGACTTCGTGATCTTTCTTATCAGCGGCGGCGGCTCCTCGATGGTCGAGCAGTTTCTCGATGCGGGGACGCCGTTAGAGGTCATCGCGGCAACCCATAAAGCTCTCGTGGAGAGTGGAGCTCCGATCACCGCCATCAATACCGTCCGTAAGCACCTCTCTTCAGTGAAGGGTGGAAGACTTGCGACGGCGGCTGCTCCCGCTGAGCAGTTGACGATTGCGATCTCAGACGTGCCGTCAGGCAAACTGGATGCTCTTTCTTCAGGGCCCACGACGCCGGATGAGAGCACGCTTGAGGATGTATATGCTGCCGTTTCAAAGTATGGCGTGATGTCACGGCTGCCTTCTCAGATCTCAGATCTGCTGCGAACGCATTCCCTGGCGGAGACGCCGAAGCGGGGTGAACCAATCTTTGGGCGTTCGCGATGGTCGGTGTTGCTTGACAGCTCATCGCTCGAACGTGCCGCAGAAGCTCGCGCAACTGAACTGGGCTGGCATGTGACTGTTGACGATACCTGCGATGACTGGCCAGCGGATGAGGCTGCTGTCTATCTGGTGAACCGGTTGCGCGAGTTGCGGCGCGTGCAGCCTCGTGTGTGTCTGCTCTCAGCTGGAGAGGTTACTGTAACCGTGCCGCACGGAATTGCAGGTCAAGGTGGCAGGAACCAGCACTTCGTGCTGCAAGCTGCGCGCATGATTGCCGGCGAAGAGATCACGGTGTTGAGTGTCGGCAGTGATGGAGTGGATGGAAATAGTCCTGCTGCAGGCGGCATAGCGGACAAGAACACGGTCGAGAGAGCGATGGGCTTAGGTTCTTCCGTCGATCAGGCGATTGCAGAATTTGCGAGCTATCCACTCCTGCAGAAGCTTGGCGACGCGATTACTACAGGTGCAACAGGAAACAACCTGAGAGATCTGCGAATCCTGCTCGCGCCCTAATCTCATTGCGCTCGGTACCTCAGAAGGCGGCAATCAGAAACCTGACCTGGGTGCGAAAGGAGAGCCTGCTATCCAGGCTCTCCCAGCCTGCGGTGCATGCGAATGCTCAAGAGGCCAGCGCCGGGCCAAATGCAACGCGTTGCGGAATGTGTGCCCGCTTGGGACCACGCTTACGCGCCACCAGAACGCGAACGCGTTCGATCAATTCAGCGGGCGAGCTTGCGCCCTTGGGAAGGAAGACGTCGGCGCAGCAGGCTCGGTCGGAGGTTCCGAGGGTGCCGGAGACGATCATCGCCGGCAGGGAAGGCTGCAGTTGCTTGACGCGACGGACGAGCTCGTTCCCATCCATCTGAGGCATGTTGAGGTCGCTGAGCAGAAGATCGAGAGATCCGGGTATGGACTGCTCCACGACCTCGAGAGCGTGCTGGGGAGAAAGTGCCGGGATCACGCGGTAACCGCGAGTCTCAAGCAGAAATGTACGGACAGACAGTGCTTGTTCGTTGTCGTCAACGCAGAGGATCGTCTTCTTAGGCCGCAAGGCAGTCTCGCTTCTGCCGGAAGAAGACCGTAATGGTCACTCCGGCTGATGGGCCAGGTCTGCGGATCGGCTGGTTAGCGATCCGCAGGCCCGGGATGGTTCAGGCGCTCCCTGCCGGCCCGGTCCGAGACGTTTTCGGGCGCGAGTTGGTCCGTCTGTCCCCGGAGGTCCGCAGACAGGAGAGGCAAAGCTCTCCTGTCTGCTCCCACACAGGAACAGTGCCAACGTCCGACGTGTAACGGCCGGACCGCAGGGTGAGAGAGATGCTCGGGACAACACAGGTTGCCTCGCGAGAAGTTCGAAGGCGAATGGATCGGTCTGCGAATAGCCGCGCTGCCATCTGTGATGGATGACATGCGGAAGGGTGCAGATTTCGATGCTTCGGTTCGAAGACTCGCGACTGTGTGACAGTCGAGCGTCTCTCAACTCAGGTTTTCAGTAGTACAGGCGAAAGACTCATCAGCGATGTCCCGCATGTTGCATGCGAGAACAATCGTTAACGCTTGCCAAGAGTATGAAGAGATGAGCCGCAACGCAATGGCGAAGCTAGAGCGAAAAGAGGAGAGATTAGAACTTGCACATCCACCGTTTTGTAAATCGGCGCGAATTTATTGACGATTCACAAAGCATCCCTGTTGAAATTAAGTGCATCACGGCAGGAAAAGGCGTCCCATTGCAACAGGAATGGTGCGTCCTCCGACGAACACTTCGCCGATGTTGTCACCGATATTCTTCGCTGAGAGATACAGGCGACTGGGACGTCGCATCTCGACACCCTGTTCGAAGATGACTGTCTCACCACTTGCTGCTGCACCGTTGCGTACAAGCCATGCAATTGCAGGGCCAGCTGCCGATCCTGTCGCAGGATCTTCTCCGTTGTAGAACTTCATGCGGGCGTGCCACTGGGCTCCGCTGTCAGCTTTTGCGCGGGTCACGAAGTAGAAGAACTTTGCCCGGTGCTCCTGCAGGTATCGCTCAACGCTCTCGGTCTGCGGCACCATGATTCTTTCGGCAGCTTCCGGGGAGCGCAACGGAACCATGCAGAATGGATTCCCGGTAGTCACGGTCTGAATGGGAAGTGCGGGATCGATATCCTCGAGCCGCATCCCCAGCACATCTGCCAGGTCTGTCGGATTCTGTATGGGACCGAAGATCGGATCGTTCTGGCGCATCGTGCCAAAGATTCCGTATCCGTTTGGCTCAGGAGGTGAGAAGCGTACTGGAATAGTGCCGACCTGCAGGTCGAGCGAGATGTTCTCTGCACCTTGCAATCGAGGGTGGTTCCAGTAGAGCCAGCTTGCTGTCCCCAACGTCGGATGCCCCGCGAAACGGAGTTCTTCCTCTGTCGTGAAGATGCGCACACGTACGCCACGCTCGTGTTCGATCTCAGGCTCGCGCGGGAAGATGAAGGTTGTCTCAGAGAGATTGGTCTCGCGTGCGATGGCCTGCATCTCCTGCGAAGTAAGCCCACGTGCGTCTGTGAAGATGGCCAGTTGATTGCCTTCGAGCGGGCGCTCTGCGAATACGTCGACCAGAGCGTAGTCGAAAGCCATGTGAGCGGTAAATGGAGGGGGCGGCGTCAATTTAGAAAAGAGAGAGCTTTCGAAGTGAAGTGCGGAACGCAGCGCCATGATACGTGAATCTATGTTTTCTCCTGCGGATTTCCGTGTACTTATTGGCGCAATCGAAGCGCACAGGTGCTATGCTTCCATTTCTATCGTTGTGATGCAGCTTTCCGGGCCAAAGGTGATATTTGGCTACAAAGAAGATGGTATCGGGCTAGCACGTCAGATCTAAGGGCTCCAACTTCCACAAAAATCCAGCGGATTCAGGGAGTGAACCATGTCGATCACACGTTATCTCTGCCTGCTTGTCTTCACGGCAGCAACCATGCAAGTCTTTGCTCAGGCTCCTGCGGACGCAAATACCGGAAGGCCTCTGACTGACGATGATATTGCAGTCCTGCGGCAGGATATCCAAGCCGATAAGACGGACATCATCACACGCAGTATGGAATTTACGCCGGAGCAGTCCACGGCGTTCTGGCCGGTTTATCGCGACTACGCGCATGAACAGCAGAAGGTCGGCGATGATCGGGTCGCACTAATCAAAGATTATGCAGCGAACTACGACAAGATCGATGACACCCAGGCGGACAGCTACATCCAGCGCTATCTGAAGTATGAGGATTCGATGGCGTCGCTGCGCAAGAAGTATGTTCCCAGATTCAAGAAGGCTATAGGAGCCAAACAGACAGCGAAGTTTTTGCAGGTCGATAACCGCCTGACGCTTCTGGCCAATGTGCAATTGGCAGCACTGCTGCCGATCATCAAATAGATCCCGTCGCGGGGAGGAGAGTTGACATCGCCCTTCTCCCCAGACTATGTTGGGTTAGACCGCAGCCAGGCGTTCTTCCTGATGCGGACGAAATATCTGTTTCTCCATGAAGATGATGCCAAACCAGACTCGGATGTGCTGTTGCTGTGACCGAGTGAGGGTGTGTGCATGAGCGAACCGGAGTAGACATCTTCGAGTAGCACATAAACCCACCCAAGCCGTTGCGCCGGGTGGGTTTTTCTCGGCCCATTGAAAAAATAGAAAGTGGGGCGGCTGCCCCGGAAGGTAGAAAGAACATGTCACTGCGCATTAACGACGTAGCTCCTGACTTCACTGCAGAAACGACCCACGGCACGATTAACTTCCATGACTGGATTGGCGATAACTGGGTCGTCCTTTTCTCGCACCCCAAAGACTTCACGCCCGTGTGCACGACAGAGCTTGGAGCAGTCGCTAATCTCGAAAAGCAGTTCGCGGCTCGAGGAGCCAAGGTGATTGGCCTTAGCGTCGATCCGGTCGACAACCACAGCAAATGGGCGCAGGACATCAAGGATGTCAGTGGCGCAGACGTGGACTTCCCGATCATCGGCGATCCTGAGCTGAAGGTCGCCAAGCTTTATGACATGCTTGCGGCAGATGCCGGCGACAGCTGCGAGGGCCGTACGCCTGCCGATAACGCTCCGGTGCGCACGTCTTCGTGATCGGACCTGACAAGCGGATCAAGCTGACGCTGGCCTACCCGATGACCACCGGCCGCAACTTCGACGAAATCATCCGGGTGTTGGATTCCATGCAACTGACCTCGAAGCACAAGGTAGCTACCCCTGCGAACTGGAAGCAGGGAGAAGACGTCATCATTACGGGAGCTGTGTCCAACGAGGAGGCGAATACACTGTTTCCAGGATACAAGACAGTCAAGCCTTATCTCCGCACAGCAGCTCAACCGAAATAAGGTAATCTGTTGGAAGTCACACTCCGCCGCGGGTTTGCGGCGGAGTGACGAGCACCGATGGCGAAGTGGCTAACGCGCTGGTCTGCAAAACCAGTATTCATGGGTTCAAATCCCATTCGGTGCTCCACAAGAAAAGACCATCAGCCAGCCAAGCTATGGGCTGGCTTTTCATCTGGCTGAGAGCTGTCGAGCCTGATCCAGCATTCATGCCTGGGTCCAGCCTTCATGCACGTCGCAGAGTGACAATAGGTGATTCCGTTCGGCTAGTTCTGCAGAATTTTGAAGGCTTTAGCCTGTGGTCCAGCAGGTCTTTTTGTAAAAGCACGTTTGATGTTGCGGAAAGATCTCCCGATTTCGTCAGAGGCGTAGAAGATGTGTCCGGCCGTGAGTGGCCCCACGACGCGATGGTGTCCAACTGCGGCGAGCCCCATGGATGCGATACATCCGCATTGCGAACAGTCGGGCTCTCCACCAAATTGGCATGGTGTGATCTTCGTTTCCAGATCAGCAGAGATGGTGTGGGTGGTCCGGGCGAAGATGCAGTCTCGAGGACTCTTGGGTGGCGAGAGAATCTCACGAATCAGGCTCTCGTGCATATCCAGGATGGGATAGAGCTCGCGTAATCGCAGGAGCTCGTGAGTCACAGTAATACGCTGCTCCGCACTCAGAATCTCCGGGCCGGTCGCTCCGATCTGAGGAGTGAAGAGGCTGAACCACACTTTTCTAATCTGTGGCCGCTGACTCCAGAAGGAGAGAAATTCCTCGAGATACCCTGGCCGGGAGGCGATATTGCCCGTGATGGTGGAATGGATGGTGATATTTGCATCGGCGATGTTCTTGAGTATGCGTTCATAGGTCGCAGGTTTTCGCCGCTCATCATGTTCGGGCTGTAGACCATCGATCGACACAACCACATTTACATGTTCGAACCGCTTCCATTCCGGGGGAATGACACGGAAGGCGCTGGTCACGACCTGAGTATGAACGCCACGAGCCTCTATCTGAGGAATCAGTATCTCGAGTTCCCGGTAACGCACCAGAGGGTCGCCACCTACGAGAGAGACATGGAGTGGCCGCTCTCGATCAATGATCGCCAGGATCTTCTCGACAAGCTCAGTTCCTCGAAAGTCGGAGAGTTGACGCAGACCGGTTTCCCCGCCCAGGTGTGCTGCATCAAAAGCGTAGCAGCCGGGGCAACGAAGAGGACACTCCTTTGTTATCTCGATCGAAAGAGAAGGTTTATGACCACTGAGAATTCCTGCCCACGCATTCAGAACTTCACTTGTTTTCATCAGACCTCAATATGGTAATAAGATGCATCTTTCCATGATGCTGTTCGATTTGAGCGGCTCAAATGTGTTGGAATAGAGTGCAAACAGGAGCTGCCTTTTGATCGCGAATGGAAACAGCACAGAACACGAGCTTCGGCGCGACCTTGTTAAGTTCAGCAAATGGCTGTATCGGCTGGGTTTCATGCCTGGATTCTCCGGAAATCTTTCTGTCCGGATTAGTTCTGATTTGATTCTTACGACGCCGACAGGTTGCAGCAAATACCTGTTGCGGCCTGAAGATATCGTCCTCGTCGATCTGGACGGGCGGCAGATTGCGGGATCAAGAAGACCTACCAGTGAGATTGGAATTCACCTCGCTGTATATCAGTGCAGGTCCGATGTGAAAGCCGTCGTGCATGCGCACCCTCCTCTGGCTACCGCCTTTGCCTGCGCAGGGAAAGCGCTCGATGTACCGCTCTGTGCAGAGGCCGTGATGATGCTTGGTCCAGTTCCGCTAGCCCCATATGCTACGACCGGAACTGAAGAGCTAGCAGCGAGTCTTCTTTCTTTGATTCCCGATCATACTGCAATTCTTATGGCGAATCACGGCGCGGTGGCATACGGACACAGCATTCTCGATGCTTTTCTGAAGATGGAGACAGTCGAGCATTTCGCTCAGATATGTCTCGTGGCGCACCAGTTAGGTTCCCCTCGTCCGCTTGAGGGCTTAGCCATTGGGCAATTGCATGAAGCGAGAGCGAAATATCTGAAAAATGTACGCTGACGTCTCTGAGAAGCTATGCATCCTGTCGAAGAGATTCTTCAACCGCGGACCTATGGCGAAGAACTGCTGCATTGAGATGGGTCTGCATCGCAGCCCGTGCCTTTTCGGAGTCATGGTCCACGATAGCCTGAAGAATATCTTTATGCTCCCGAACTGACAAAGGCATCGCGTGGGGCAGTTGCAGCACCTTCGCAACGCCGCGCTCCAGCTGACCTCGAATGACCGAGACGAGATCGAGGATGAGCTTGTTATTGGAGGCGCGGGCGAGGCCGAGGTGAAACTCAAGATCGAGTGCGGCAAAACGCTTCGCGTCGTCTATCGATTCATCCATCTTCGCTACAAGATCCTGCAACTTCTTCAGATCGGCGGGTTGCGCATTGCGTGCTGCGCTGGCGGCGGTGACGCCCTCCAGGGCCATGCGCACCTCCATGAGGTCTTCGATATCGTGCTGTTCCGTGCTCATACGCCAGTGCAGCACGGTCTCCATGAATTTTGAGCCATCCATCGCAACCGATGTGCCTTCGCCGGGACGTGCGGATAGCACGCCCATGATGGAAAGGCACCGGAGTGCCTCCCGCAAAGAAGAACGGCTGGCCGCAAACTTTACGCAGAGATCGCGCTCCGATGGGAGACGCTGACCGGCTTTCAGGTCTCCGTTGGAGATCAGGGTAATGATCTGCTGCACAATGTCATCGCTGATGGAACTCTTACGGATTGGCCGAACTTTCAGACGCGTCACTTTATCTTGTTGCCCTCTTGGCTGATTTGGTCGAAGCAAGCCTTCTCCACGATACAACATTGGCAGATCCCTCCCGATCACGCGAATTATAGCTTGACATTGGTATGACAATATGACAATCTCACGGCTAAATCTCTCCATTCTTCACTGAGTTTCTGTGGCACAAACGCGAATTGCTCGCCACAGCGACAAGGAGTTTCTTGTGGCAAACGTTGGTTTCTTGGGTCTCGGAATTATGGGCGCTCCAATGGCGGCTCATCTCGCGGAGGGCGGTCACAATGTGACGGTCTGGTCTCACAACTCAGATAAGGCTGCACGCTTTGCTCAGGAACATGGCTGCGCACTGGCGAAGACTCCTTCTGATGTCGCTGCCCGGAGCAGCACCAGCTTCCTTTGCGTCGGTGATACCGCTATGTCGCAGGAAGTGATCCTCGGCGACCAGGGACTGGCTTCCGGGGCTGCCGCGGGAAGCCTGATCGTTGACTGCAGCACCATCTCGCCGTCTGCCAGCAAGCAGATAGGTGCGCAGCTGGCTGAAAAGGGAATTCGCTTCCTAGATGCACCGTGTACCGGATCGAAACCCGGGGCGGAAGCGGGCACGTTGTCATTCATGATTGGAGGCGACCGGGACGCATTCGAGGAAACTCGACCGCTCTTCGAACTCATGGGCAAGGCGCTCTACTACTGCGGTGAGCAGGGAATGGGACTGCACGCAAAGGTCACTCAGAATCTGGTCCTCGGCAACATTCTGCAAGCCTTCAACGAAGGGCTGGTCCTGAGCACTAAGGGGGGCGTCGATCCCAGAGTGATGATTGAGATCCTCAACAACACCGGCGCACGCTCCGGATACGTAGCTTCCAAAGCGGAATTTGTGCTGAAAGGGGATTTCTCAACCACGTTTTCTGTTCGATGGATGGAGAAAGACCTGGGGCTGGCGGTGGAAGTGGGGTCTGAGCTGGGAGTGCCTCTCTTCACCACGTCCGCTTCACAGCAGCAGCTGCGGACCGCGATCGCCATGGGCTACGGCGAAGAGGATATCAGTGGTTCAATCCGAGTTCTTGAAGAGATTGCATCCTGCCAGGTGAGAAGCGCAACGGATAAGACTTCCGCCTGAACAAGTAGCGCAGCAGCAAGTCTTCTCTCTCCCATCTCTGTTTCACAGCGTTGTAGAACGAAGGAGGTTGCGATGTGGCGGAAACTGTTTCTGATCTTTGCTGTTCCGGTGCTGGTGCTCGAGATGCCCTCTTCCAACATGTACGCTCAAAGCACGACCGCGTCGCTGCTGGGTATCGTTCGCGACCCCAGCGGTTCCGTAGTCCCGGGCGCTGAAGTGACCGCAACAAACACGCAAACCTCCTTCTCCCGAGCGATGAAGACGGAAGGAGAAGGGAATTATTTGTTCACCAACCTTCCAATCGGGCCATATCAGTTGACAGTCACGATGCAAGGTTTTGAAACCTTCTCTCAACGAGGGATCACGCTGGTAGTGAATCAGAATGCCAGGGTCGATGTGGTGCTGGTGGTAGGATCCACATCTCAAACCGTCCAGGTCGATGCGCAGGCATCGGGTGTGGATACGCATTCGGCCGCTATGGGCGAGTTGGTAAGTCGTGAGCGTATCCAGGAGCTTCCGCTCAATGGGAGAAATGCGCTCACTCTGGCGGCCGTTGTCCCGGGGGTCACGAACATCATCAATCCACCTACGGTTCAGACACAGAGTCGAGGAGGAGCTGGAATTACAGTTGCTGGCGGAAGAGATACACAGAACGAGTTTCGTTTCGATGGAAGTTCCTGGAAGAACATCACGCAGAATACGTCCTTGAACCTGCCCAATCCTGATGCATTGCAGGAGTTCCAGATCTTCACCAGCAGTCCCAGCGCAGAGTACGGACGCAACTCCGGCGGCATCTTCATTGCTGTCACGCGATCAGGAACAAATCAGTTTCACGGAACGGCGTATGACTACTTCCGTAATACGGCTCTGAATGCGCGGAATTACTTCACGCGTTATCCGACGCGGAAACCCTCGCTGATTCAAAACCAGTTCGGCGGCACCTTTGGCGGACCAGTTATTCACGATAAGCTGTTCGTCTTCGGCTCCTACCAAGGCACGCGAATTCGTCAGTCACAGATCCTTTCCCCGGCCTTTATCCCCACAGCGGCCCAACGCAGCGGATTCTTCGGTGCTTCGACGGTTCTGAAAAATCCGATTCACGGTGGCTTCTATCCCGGTGGCCAGGTAAATCCGGCCGACTTCGATCCGGTTGCCATCAACATGATGAATGAGTTTATTCCGAGTACATCGAGCGGTGCTGGAGTCGTGCAACTGGTTTCGAGCCCGACCAATGACAACCAGTATGTAGTACGCGGTGACTACAACCTGAGCGCGAAAGATTTCTTCTTCATCCGATATTTTCGAGACAACGGAACGCTGACCAGTCAGGCTGGAACGATATCGCCGTATGCCCCCAGCGATACAAGTCTGAACCTGCAGAACTGGGCCTCTCAGGCAACTCACACGTTCAGCGCTTCTCTCTTGAATGAATTTCGACTTGGAGTAAGTCGTATCGATTCCAATGTCTCGCAAAAGGACACACGTCAGCTCTCTGACTTCGGCGCCAATTTTCCTGGCGTCGTGACGCCTCAGCTTCCCAATATCAACATCAGCGGCTTCGTAAATCTGAACACGACCGATCTATTCAATGAGCACGACAATATCTATCAACTTGGCGATACGATCCGCTGGACGCGTGGCCGTCATTCCGTCAGCATTGGTGGCGAGATAGAACGGCTGGAGCTATATAACTTTGGCTCTTCAGGGAATAATGGAACGTTCACCTTCGATGGGACTCAAACTGGCAACGCATTCGCTGACTTCCTGATTGGACGTCCTGTTCGTCTGCTCCAGGCAAGTCCGTATCACCGTAATGCGAAGACCTGGGACGGATACATCTTTGGTCAGGACGACTTCCACGTCTCAAATCGACTAACCCTCAATCTGGGTATCCGCTACTCCGTCTTTCAGCCCTTCGGAATTACGGGAAATAGAACGAATACGTTTCGTGCCGGTCAGAAGAGCGTCGTCAATCCAAGTGCTCCCTTGGGTATGGTTTTTCCCGGCGACCCCGGCGTTCAAAATGGCCTGGTACCTACCGACTACAACAATGTGGCTCCTCGCTTGGGGCTTGCGTTCGATCCTCGCGGAGATGGCCGCATGAGTATTCGCGCTGCCTATGGTCTCTTCTTCGAAGACCTCCGCTCCGATATCTTTACGTACGCCGCGGTCAATCAACCATTTGTAATCTCGAACACTGTTAACACTCCACGAAGCCTGCAAGACCCGTACGCGGGAACCGTCAATCCCTTCCCCTATGTTTACTCTCCGACGAACTCGAAATTCACCTTCCCGATGAGTCTGTTTACGGTTCCTACACCGACCTTGAACGCTCCCTACGTACATAACTTCAGTGTTTCGATCCAACAGCAGCTTGCCGGCGGCATGCAGTTGAACATCGGCTATGTCGGAAAGTTGGAACATGGCCTGGTCCGGATGCTGCAGGCCAACCCTGCTGTCTACACGGGTCCATCTTCCACACTGTCAAACACGGACTCTCGACGTGCACTTCTACCCGGCGTCTATGGCAGTGTTCGCCAGGTATGCACCTGCTCGAACGCGACCTATCACTCAATGCAGGCCTCTCTTTCGAGGCGTTACAACAATGGATTGACGTTCATGTTGGCGTATACCTGGGGCAAGCTGCTCGACGTTTATTCAGCGACCAATCTTGGTCAAACTCCGCAGGATCCAGCTAATCCGGGTGGAGATCGAGGCCGATCCGATTTCGATCGGAGACATGTCTTCGCGGGCTCGATCGTGTATCAGATTCCTTTTCCCCAAGAGGCTAATCCCATTTTGCGCTCTGTCTTCTCCAATTGGGGTGTCAACAGCCTGGTTCAGCTATCCAGTGGAAACCCATTCACGGTCGTGACTGGAAGAGATGCATCGCTTACTGGTGTCAACTTCGATCGTCCCAACGTGATCGGCATCCCATATCGTGCGTCTTACCTCAACAAGACGGATAAGATCACCCGTTACTTCAATACTGCCGCCTTCACGGCGAATCTACCTGGAACCTACGGCAATGCCGGCAGAAATATTATTAGTGGCCCCGGTCTCGCCAATGTGAACCTCTCCCTCGTGAGGACATTTCCGATCACTGAACATCTTGGAGCATTGCAGTTCCGGGCGGAGTTCTTCAATGCTCTCAATCATGCCAACTTCGGTCAGCCGGATGGAAATCTCAACAATGCATCCACATCATTCGGCAAGATCACCACGGCGAGTGATCCCCGGATTATGCAGTTCGCTCTGCGATATCAATTTTGACGCCATGCAACTCAGCAGGTGCCTCGTATTTCCCGCTACACAAGCTTTGATTTCCTGATGTTTCTAAAACTGGTTGGAGTGAAGTCATGATGACACGCAGAGATTTTCTACAGACGACAACTGCTGCTGCCGCATTCGCGATGACAGCTCCAGGAGGTGCTGCTCCCCTCATCTCTTCGGATTCAGAGTGGTTTGATCGTCCGATGCGATGGGCGCAGCTAAACCTAACCGAAGACGATCCCGCGAAGATGGATCGCGCGTTCTGGCTGGACTACTTCAAGCGAATCCATGCAGACGGCGCCTGTCTTTCGGCAGGAGGTGTGGTCGCCTTCTACCCGACGAAGATCAAATACCACCATCGCAGCAAATGGCTGGATGGAAACGAAGGCTTTTATGCCGAGATGGTGGATGGCTGTCGCAAGCAGAACATGGCCGTCCTCGCACGTACTGATCCTCATGCGACGTATCAGGATGTTTACGAAGCGCATCCGGATTGGATTTCTGTCGATGCCAATGGCAAAAAACGTCCGCATCCGGATTATCCGGGCATGTGGCTCACCTGCACTCTGGGGCCCTACAACTTTGACTTCATGACCGACGTCACTCGAGAGATCGTCGAGATGTATAACGTCGGCGGAATCTTCTCTAATCGCTGGACCGGTAATGGCATGTGCTACTGCGAACATTGCGTTCGCAACTTTCGCGAGGCGTATCACGAAGATCTGCCGCGCGATCACGATCCCCGAAATCCTGTCTATCGGCATTATCTGATGTGGGAACAGGCCCGGCGCTTCGAACTGTGGAAGCTATGGGATACCGAGATTCGTAAGGTTCGTCCTGACGCTCGTTACATTGCGAACTCCGGCGGTGGTGCTTTGAGTGGTCTCGATATGAAGAAGGTTGGAGAGTTGTCTCCGACTCTCTTCGCCGATCGCCAGTGCCGCGAGCGTGTGATGGTCCCGTGGGCCAACGGAAAGAACGGCAAAGAATATCGTTCAACGCTCGGCAATAAAGCGATTGGTGGCATCTTTAATGTCGGCATCGTCTCACCATATCGATGGCTCAACTCCACCAAAAGTCCGGCTGAGACAAGGATCTGGGTTCAGGACGGGGTGGCGAACGGCCTTCGTCCCTGGTTCAACATGGTCTCCGGCCAGCTCCATGACAGGCGAGGGCTCAAGGTAATTGAGGATCTCTATCTCTGGCACTACAAGAACGAGCGCTACCTGCGGAATGTCGCACCCATCGCTCGGATCGGGATGGTGTACTCCCAGCAGACGGCACAGTTCTATGCCGGTACGGTTGATGCGCATCGTCTCGTTGAGGATCCTCAACTCGGTTTCTATCAGGCTCTCATCGAATCCCGTACTCCATTCGAGATGGTCCATGACCACACGCTGACGCCGGACAATCTCAGCCGGTTTAAAACGCTAATCCTTCCCAACATCGCTGCTCTGTCGGATGAACAGTGTCAGCAGTTGCGCGATTTCGTAAAGCGCGGGGGAGGTATCGTTGCCACTTATGAGACCTCTCTCTGCGACGAGCAGGGTAATCTCCGCAAAGATTTCGGCCTTGCCGATCTGTTTGGGGCTTCCTTTCTGTCAAGGGTGAACACCAAGGCTCCAGTGCAAAACGCCTACCTCTATCCTCAGAAACAAAGTGCTCTGTACGGTACGCTGCTGCGAGGTATGGAAGACGCGGATACGCTGATTGGCGGAACATGGCAGCTCAACATCAAGCCGCACTCCGATCCTGCGGCTCAACCGCTTCTCCGCATTCCAGCCATCGCAAATCTGCCGATGGAAAAAACCTATTGGACGGTCGAGAAGACCGATATGCCCGATGTTTTAATGAATCAGGTGGGAGCCGGTCGCGTCGTCTACTTCCCTTGGGATATCGATCGTGTCTACTGGGATATTATGGCTCACGATCATCAGCGGCTGCTTTTGAATGCTATCGAGTGGGCTACCGACGAGCCTTCTCCCCTCCGCGTGAAAGGTCAGGGCCTGTTCGATTCGACCGCGTGGCTGCAGAAGAACTCTATGACGGTACACCTGGTAAATCTCACTAATCCAATGGCGATGCGTCCGCAGATGCACGAGCTCATTGCTTCTCCTCCACAGTCTGTAGAAGTACAGATTCCTAAAGGCAAACGAGTTGCTGGCGTCCATGCCTTGGTGAAGGTAGGGGCAGTGCCGCACACTGTGTCCGGTAGCACGCTTCAGTTCCATATCTCATCTGTGTTGGACTACGAAGTGATCGCCATCGACTTCGCATAACATTAGGTTTATCAGACCGACTATGAGACGACCCTCCATCTTTTCCGTGGCGATAGGCATTGTGCCATTTGCTGGTATGTGCCTGTCCGTGTCGTTGTGGGATCGAATCACACCCACAGTGTTTGGCCTGCCGTTCAATCTGTTCTGGCTTGTTCTGTGGATTGTCCTGAGCAGTGGATGCATGGCTCTGGCTAATCTGATTGAAAAATCCAGGCGCAAGGATGGGGGAACGACCCTATGACGCCTGCTGGAATTGCCATGAGCATCATCTTTGCCATCGTTTTCATTGGCAGCGCCGTCGGCTTCCGCGCGGGAGCCGGACGTAAGATGAATCTCGAAGAGTGGTCTATTGCGAGCCGAAGCTTTGGGCTGCTGTTCATGTGGCTGCTGATGGCCGGAGAGATCTACACCACCTTTGCTTTCCTCGGAGCCAGCGGGTGGGCCTATTCTCGCGGCGGCCCCGCGCTGTACATTATGGCGTATATCACCCTGGGCTATGTGGTCTCGTTTTACATCCTGCCTTACATCTGGGAGCTTGGCCGTCGCCATGGCTTGCAAACACAGTCCGACTTCTTCGAGAAGCGTTACCAGAGCAAAGGTCTGGCGCTCCTTGTTTCTCTTGTTGGCGTCCTGTTTGTCATTCCCTACCTGCAGATCCAGCTGACCGGTCTCGGCATCATTGTGCAGGTCGCAAGCTTCGACCAGATCCCGCGGAACGCCTCCATGCTGATCGCTGTCTCCATCGTCGCCATGTTCGTTTCCTTTGGAGGCATGCGGTCGGTGGCATGGGTGAGCGTAATCAAGGATCTCCTGATGATCCTCGCAGCTCTCTCCATCGGAATCTACGTTCCTATTCATTACTTCGGTGGTTTTAGTCCACTGTTCCGCCAACTGGTCGTAAGCCATCCCACGCACCTGCTGATGCCGGGCGCTACAAAAACCATGGGCCACACATGGTTTGTCTCGACAGTACTTCTTAGCGCATGTGGCTTCTACATGTGGCCCCATACCTTCGGTGCAGCATTTACTGCCAAGAGCGGTGACATTCTCCGCCGGAATGCCATCGTCACTCCGCTCTACACGTTGAGCCTTGTGTTCATCCTGATCGCTGGATTCGCCGCGTTGCTCATCGTCCCCGGTTTGTCCAATGGCGATATGTCTCTGCTGATGCTCGCGCGTAAGACCTTTCCCGCCTGGTTTCTGGGTGTGATTGGCGGAGCAGGTGCGCTTACAGCAATGGTGCCGGCTGCGATCATACTTCTGACAGCCTCCACTCTCTTTGCCAAGAACGTCTTCCGTCCGCTTGTCGCGCCTCAGATGTCTGAGGATAAGGTTGCACGACTGGCAAAGGTGACAGTCCTTGCGCTGGCACTCGTCAGCTTTGGTCTTGCGCTGCGTAGTTCGACCACGTTGGTCGCCCTCTTGTTGCTCGGGTATGCAGGTGTTACGCAGTTCTTCCCGGGGGTGGTGTTCGGCCTCTTCTGGCCACGGGTAACAAGTATCGCCGTGACAAGTGGGCTCCTGACTGGCCTCGTCGTTGTCGCGGCACTGATGCTGACCCATCGTGATCCCTTTCACGGGATCAACGCTGGTTTTGTCGCTCTCGTATTGAACTTCGTAGTAACAGTGCTGGTGAGCTTTGTCTCTCCTGCACGCCAGAATCCCTTTGCCCTGATGGAGGAGGAAGAAGGGGCGACAGCGATTTGATGAGCCTTGCCATTTAGTTCCCGGATTCAGTTCTTGACGGGCGTTAGATCCACCTCGAAGAAGTGGATTGGAGTTGTTGCGTCCTCAAGCGTGACTTCAAGCGACTGCAGCGCTCCCGGATCTGCTTTATTTTGCCGAGCACAAGACTTGCCAGCTGCCGCTCCCCTGATGTGGCATTAACAGGGACAGATAGAACCGTAGAGCCATAGTGCACGACAAAACGAACATACCATCGGTTCTGCGTGGCGGTGACTGCAGCAGCATCCCTCTGCGCCGCGGCACCCATCTGCAGCGGCTCATTCGCTCGTTGAGGATGGAAGAACGACGGGTCAATCCCGGAAATTCTAGACTGGTCACTATTCCGTAAGCAAAATGTTTATTTCTCAAATGAAATAAAACAATTTATCGAGTCGATACAGCCCTCGAAGACGGTCGGCTATTACGACAGGATTAGAATGAGCGAAGCCAGCAAGGAGCCCTGCTCGCTACCTGAGCCCGGTGGAGGAGAAGTCGATCCTGATGAAAACGTCAGCCGTTGGTTACCTCAGTGGAAGTTTTGTAGCGTTCCTGAGCCTGGCCTCTGTTCTCGGACTGGCGGCTGCAGCGCAACAAAGCGCTCCGGGAAGCAGCAATGCAGCAGACCCGACGGCAGCAACCACTTCTTCAAAACCGATTCTCACACCCGAAGAGAAGAAGAAGGCAGACTTGCGCGCGGATACAGAAAAGCTCTATCGGCTTACGCAGGAACTGAAGGTTGAGGTCGCGAAGAGCAACAAGGACACCCTCTCAGTAGGAGTAGTCAAGAAGGCACAGGAGATTGAGCGTCTGGCGAAGAGTATCAAAGAGCGATCCCGGAATCCTTGAGGGCAGAGCTTCCTTACTGCTCTGCTTCTATAGTCGGGTATGCTGTTGATGCGGTATCAAGGTTTACAAATGAAGCTGGGGCGTCTCTCCAGGAGGCATTTAAGGCGTGACATCTTCTTCCGCTCAGGGCGGCTGGCCGCCAGTGGTCGTTGCCAGTGTCTTTCAGACTGGGCTAAATCTCATGCGCGATCTTCTCCGTCGCGGTGTTCGTACTGTCGGTGTGGACTGCGATAGCAGTCACGAAGGCTTCCATTCGTCGTACGGCAAGTCCTATCTCTGTCCGAATCCCGACACTCACCCGGCAGAGTGGGTCGAATTCATGATTGATCTGGCGCATAAGCTCGGAGCGAAGCCGGTCATTATCCCTGCCGCAGATATCTTCGTCTCTGCACTTGGAAAGCATGCCGAAGCGCTCAAGGAGTTCTACACCTTCTCCCAGGAATCGATTGCCGTTCAGGCGGCGCTGGCGACGAAGGAGCAGCAATATGCCGTCGCTGCGAAATACGGGCTTCCAATTCCTCGGACAGCCTACATCCAATCGCGAGCCGACTTGGAGCGCTTTGTCTCCGAGGCGCGTTTCCCATGCCTGGTAAAACCCAGGCATCAACGGGAGTGGGATGTTCTTCCGGAAGGAAATCCTCTTCGTGGGCTCAAGCTATTCACTGCCGACACCCAGCAGGAATTGCTGGCGAACTACTCGCACACCGAGGCGCTTCGTCCTGAGGTTGTGGCGCAGGAGATTATTGCCGGCGGCGACGACGCGAAGTACTGCTATCTGTCTGTATATGGAGCGGGGAGCCGGCGTCTGGGCCATACCGTTGTCCATGAGCTGCGGGCGCATCCCGTGCTCTTTGGCAGCGGCTCCATGGTTGAACCTGTTATCGATCCTGAGATCTCCGCGCTTTGCGATAAGTTTCTGCGGGGCGTCGGTTATGTAGGCATCTGCGAGATCGAAGTGAAGCGTGATACCCGTGACGGCGTTGTTCGCCTTATTGAAGCTAATCCGCGGTATAGCGTGACGGCTGACGCTTCAGTCTATGCAGGCGTAGATATTGGATGGCTGCATTATCTGGATCTGATCGGTCAGCCTGTCGAGCCTGTAGAAGCGACACGCTTCAACTATCGGCATGTCGTCCTTCGGCGCGATATACCTGCAATACCCCGGTATGTAGAGCAGGGCATCCTTACCTGGGGTCAGGTTCGAGATACCTACCGGGGCGAACTCGCCTTCTTCGACTTCGATCGTCATGATTGGAAGCCTACAGCAGCTACGTTGAAGGGCTGCATGCGTGTCGCGGGCGGCACTCTGCTACGGTCACTTGGGCTGAGGAGAAAACTCTCCTGAAAATTGGCGAGAGCATGACCTCCATCCGAGAAAAGACATCTCAAAGGGAGTTACCAAAATTCATGGGAGAGCAGCGACCGAATGTCTAAAAAAGGATTCGCCGCAAGCGTGCTGAAAAACTCAGGTGCGCTGGGCCTGTTTGAGATGCTGCGATCGAAACCAGGAATTCTGATCGTCAACCACCATCGTGTCGGAGATGCAGCAACGACTCGATTTGATCGCGATGTCTTTAGCGCCTCCGCCGAAGCCTTCGATATGCAGCTGAAGTACTTCAAACGCTTCTTTCCTATCGTCGCAGGAGAAGAGCTGGAATCCCTTGTCTCCGGAAGAACACCCCTCAAACGGACCTATATATCAGTCACGTTCGACGATGGATACATCAACGACTATCTGGTCTCCTTTCCGATCCTGAAGGCGAACGGCTGCAGCGGAACCTTCTTTCTCGTTCCGGAGTACGTCGGAACCTCTACGGTCCCCTGGTGGGACGAGATTGCTTATCTTGTCCGCAACTCGTCGAAGGCTGAACTGGTCTTCGAGACGCCGGTTCCCACAACGATCCGGCTTGACGGAGACCGCGAAGAGGCGATTCGCAAAGTGCTTCGTCACTACAAGCGCCCAGATAATCACGATAGCGAGCGCCTCATGAATGAGTTGCGGGAGCAGGCAGGATGCACCGTTCCGGCCACTGGACGGCGCTTCATCGATTGGAAGGAAGCTCGAGAGATGAAAGCTGCGGGGATGGCGATCGGGTCGCACACCCAGACGCACGGCATTCTTGGGCAGATGCCGCCGGAGAGACAGACCTGGGAGCTCACCGAATCAAGGAAAAATATCGAGGCGGGGATCGGAGCACCGGTCCAGACCCTCGCGTATCCGGTTGGCATTCGCGGCGCCTTCGACGACAAGACGGAGACGATTGCCCAGTCCCTCGGATACAAGATGTGCTTTTCTTTCTACGGAGGAATCAACAATCCGGATCATATGCAGCCGATGAACCTGTTGAGAATGGCCACCAACCGCGATCCTCTTTTATTTCGTGCAGAGACTGTTCTTCTGTCCCGCTTCGGTAAGCTTCCGTACTAAGACTACTCAGAAGAACTCGGCGAAACCTCACAAAGACTCGGCCGGTCGCGGCTGCAATGCCTTGCGATGGCTATAGAACGCCACAAGAGCTGCGGGGATCGCCGGCATTTTGACGCCGCGATGATAAGGGCCTCCGCGATTCATCCAGCCGTCCCATAGTCCGGCCAGGATCGCGTGCGCACTCTCAGGTCTGCTTCGAAGACGATTGTGATGGCGCAGGAAACCGTTGAAGCTGTACCAGGTCTGCCGCATGCTTCTGCTCAATCCCAGGTGTTTCCTCCAGAAACGGCTCTCATTCCGAGCCGTGTAATACCAGTAGTGCGGCTTGATCTCGAACGGTTTCGTGTTTCTGTTCTTCTCCAGGTGGTGTACGACAGAATTCCGATCAACCACGTTACGAAAACCCGCTTGCGTGCTGCGGACTGAGTAGTCAATATCTTCGAAGTACGCGAAGAACCGTGTGTCCAGTACTCCGATGCGCCTAATGAGCTCGGCTCGAACCAGCATTGCTGTACCAATCACAAGCCCACAGTCCGGATAGCGAGCGTTCCATTCTTCGGCCACAGCCGGATCATGGGTCTCGTTATAGAGACGCTCCTTCATAGAAACCACTCCGCCTGCAAACGTCAACCTGTCCTCGTTCAGGGCGGCGATCTGTGGCGTCACCAATCCGATAGTAGAGTCTGTCTCAGCCAGCGCAACAATGGACGAGAGTGTGCCGGGATCGACGACGGCATCGTTGTTCAGAAGCCACACATACTGGGCCCCTAGCTCCAGTGCCCGTCTCATTCCCAGATTGCATCCTCCGGTGTAGCCCGTATTGATCGGAGAAAGGATGAGCTCGACCCCCTTTTCCGTCAGCGGACGGAGGCGAGCCACGGAGTCGTCACGCGAGCCGTTATCGACAACAAGGATGCTGAAATTCGAGTAATCCATCGCCTGCACGGAGGCAACCGCCGCCGCTGTTTCGTCAGCACTCTCCCAGTTGAGCAGTACGACCACAACTCGGGGTGCGCTCTCGTGAGAACGGTTCTGCAACAATGTTGAGTTCTCCATCTTGTCTCGGTGAGATGCTGAAGGGATCGCCTCCGGTGCACTCTAATGACTATTAGACACGCATTCAGTTGTTTACAGCTGTCTGATGGCTAGACCATACTGGTCGTCACTCTTTTTAGTGGGGAGCACGTCCCGAATCTTATGTCCATTCAAGCCTTCACTTCTGGCACAGCACTGGTGTGCATCCTTACTGAACCATTGGCTAGATGGACGCAAAGCTATGATCCTGCTCACCATTGGCTTCTATCCGCGGTATGGGCGGCGGTGCCCCTGTGTGTTTTGCTGCTGACCATGGGGGTGTTTCGTATCAAAGGGCACTTGGCGGCACTGGCAGGTTTATTCACCGCATTTTTGATCGCGGTCGGCATGTTTCACCTGCCGATCAAGATGAGCCTGCTCGCGACGGGATATGGAGCGGCATACGGACTCTTTCCAATCGCCTGGATCGTCTTTCCCGTCCTGTTCCTTTACCAGCTTACCCACCGTTCGGGAAGTTTCACCCTTCTGCAACAGAGCCTCGTTGGTGTCACCCAGGATAGTCGGCTGCAGCTGTTGCTTATCGCATTCGCTTTTGGAGCTTTTTTTGAGGGGTCGGCGGGTTTCGGAACTCCCGTCGCGATATGTGCGACCATCCTGATCGGTCTCGGCTTCCCACCCCTGCAGGCCGCAGGACTGTCACTGCTGGCAAACACTGCGCCAGTTGCGTTTGGTGGCTTAGGGATCCCCATGGTCGCTCTTCACGGGATCACCGGTCTGGACACCCTGCTGCTGTCGCGGGTAGCCGCTCGCATGATCGCGCCCTTCTGCATTCTTGTTCCGTTCTGGCTTATCTGCGCCTATGCCGGCTGGGCAGCGATGCTTGAGATATGGCCCGCCATTCTGGTTGCGGGCGGAGTCTACAGCCTGACGCTTCTGCTGGTTGCAACCCTGCATGGTCCGTGGCTGGTTGACATCTTCTCCTCCAGCTTTACCATCATTGCCCTTCTCGTTCTTTTGCGTGTCTGGAAGCCGAGGCGTTCTCTCAGTCCAACGCTGCAGGTCATCTCCCCAACTGCGCGAACGTCGATTAAACGGCAGGATGGATTTCTGCGGCAGGCAATTATGCCGTGGGCTATCCTCTCCCTCTTCATCGTCCTGTGGGGACTTCCGAAATGGTCCCAATGGCTGGATTCCGTCAGCAGCATCCGTATTCCAGTCACCGGGTTGCACCAGGTAGTCTGGCGCATGCCACCTGCGGTTCCCGCGCCGGTGGCCGAATCTGCGGTGTTCAATTTCAACTGGCTTTCGGCCACCGGAACCGGAATCTTCATCGCCGCCATCGTCGCGGGCTTTGCCATGGGAATTCGTCCGTCGGTGATTGTGCGTACGTGTGGTGAGACCTTCGTTTCCATGCGCTTCACCTTCATCACCATCGCTGCTCTCATGGCGCTCGGCTTCGTGACCCGCTATGCCGGAATGGACGCCACACTGGGCCTGGCGTTCGCGCGAACAGGCCATCTCTACCCCTTCTTTGGGACCCTCATCGGCTGGATTGGCACTGCGTCAACTGGATCGGACACCTCGTCGAATGTCCTATTCGGCAGCCTGCAGAAGCTGACAGCCCAGCAACTCGGCATCTCAGCCTACCTGATGGCTGCCGCTAACTCCGCCGGGGGAGTAATGGGTAAGATGATCGCTCCTCAGAGCATTGTTGTCGCGACGACTGCGACCGATCACTATGGAAAAGAGGGAACGCTGCTGCGTTTTGTGATTCTTCACAGTCTGGCGCTTGCTTGCCTGGCAGGTTTGCTGGTTCTGCTCTATACCTCAGTGCCAGCCATCACAAACCTGGTGCTGCGCTGAGCTCTGAATCAGCGTGATAGCAGGAGCGACCCGCAGTGAAGTGACGCCAGCTTGTTATGCCTCGACCAGACCGTAGCGGCGCTGCCACTGCTGTTTTAGCCTCGCCCATACTGCCTCACGTTCTTCCTTGCTAATCGAGGGGTCGGCACTTCCTGCAAATTGAGCTGCTTCAATCTTGGCCAGCTCAAGCAGCTTACGGTCCCGGATCAGATTGGCGACGCGGAATTCAGGCATTCCAGCCTGACGGGTGCCAAAAAATTCCCCAGGTCCCCGTTGTTCCAGATCCAACTCCGCCAGTTCGAATCCGTTCTGCGTGCTTACCATGGCGTCCAGCCTTGCCTCCGCCTGTTCACTCACCCTGTCGCCAGTCATCAGGATGCAGTAGCTCTTGGCAGAACCGCGCCCAACGCGACCGCGAAGCTGATGCATCTGGGCCAGCCCGAAGCGCTCCGCATGCTCGATCACCATAACTGTCGCATGGGGAACATCCACGCCGACTTCGATAACCGTTGTGGCAATCAGAACGTCAATCTCCCCACGCTGGAAACGTCTCATCACAATCTCTTTTTCGTCCGAGTTCAGCCGGCCATGCAGAAGCCCGAGCCTTAATCCTGAGAACGCTCCCTGCCGAAGTTCCTCATACATCTCGGTAGCGGCGCGCAATTGCTTCTTCGGAAACAGTTGTTCCTTCTTATCGGACTTGCCAGATTTCGTCGTTCTGCCCGGGCGAGGCTTCGCGACCTTCGGCGCTGCTGGACTACCGGATCCATGATTTGCCCCTACAGCATCGGTTGGCTCATCATGCGCGAAATCCAACTCAGGCTGGTCATCTTTTGCACCTTCAATCACCGGATAAACAATGTAAGCCTGCCTGCCTGCTGCGATTTGCTTCCGGACAAAAGCCCAGACTTCCTGCGACCGTTCCTCGCTCGTCCTGCGGGTGACGATGGGCGTTCGTCCTGGCGGGAGTTCATCGATCACACTTGTCTCGAGATCTCCATAGAGCGTCAGGGCAAGGGTCCGTGGAATCGGAGTCGCTGTCATCACCAGGACGTCCGGTTCTGCTGATTTACCATCCGCGCCGGGCTTCTTCATCAACTGAAATCTCTGTTGCACGCCGAAGCGATGCTGTTCATCGACGATCACAAGACCCAGCCGATCGAAGTCGACCTTCTCTTCAATCAAGGCATGGGTGCCGATCGCCAGCTCTGTTTCTCCGCGATAGATTCTCCCTCTTGCCTCGCGTTTTGCCGCTTCATCCAGTGATCCAGTCAGCAAGGTGATGCGGTAGGGCTTTCCCGTGCGTGGCGAGATGGCATTCCCAAGAAGCTTGCGAGCAGAAAGATAGTGCTGGGTTGCGAGTATCTCGGTGGGTGCCATCAGGGCTGTCTGGAAACCGTTTTCGATTGCGATCAGTGCGGCCTGCACTGCGACGATAGTTTTGCCTGAACCTACATCCCCCTGCAGCAGCCTGCGCATCGGTTGAGGTCTACGCATGTCTGCTGCAATCTCGGCCAGCACCCGCTTCTGCGCTGTTGTCGGATGGAAGGGAAGGACCTGTTTGATTGCCTTGCGAACATTTTCGCCGGTCGCGAACCCGAATCCGACCTGCTCCCGCATCCTTTTGCGCTTCAACTCTAATCCGAGCTCGAGGTAAAACAGCTCTTCGAAGATCAGCCGTCGATGCCCTGGTGTGCCCGCTGCAATCAGCTCAGTTGCTGGCACACCGGCGCCTGGAAAATGTACGGACCGGAGAGCATCGAGTCGCGCCGGCAGTTTAAGGCGGTTGAGCAGCGCCAAAGGCAACGTCTCCGGGACGCAATCGGCTGACGCCTGAAGCTCCTCCAGGAGGGTCCAGACGACCCGACGTAGCCAGCGAGAGGTAAGCTTTGCGCCCCATGCCGTTGTCCCGCCGAGGAACTCGTATACCGGAACGATCCTGCCCACCTCCAGGGAAGCAAGGTCCGCCTCGGGTGAGTTCGCCGTAGGCAGAATCTCGAACTGAGGCTGGATCATCTTGAACTTGCCTGCCGTGGAGCGAGAGCTCTCGAGCTTCCCGTACAGCGCGACCAGCTGTCCGGCTTGAAACCTGTCTTTCAAATAGCTGCCATGGAACCAGATGCACTTAACCGTATCCAGGCCCTGGCCCACGGTCATCTCGAAAATGGGCATCGACCGGGTTCGCAGCAGGGCAAATCCGCGCACCTCGCCAATCACCGACGCCATCGCGCCAGCCTTGAGTTCACGGATGGGAAGGGGGTTCAGGCGGTCTTCATAGCGAAACGGGAGATGGTACAACAGGTCTTCGACCGTATCGACTCCACGCTTTGATAGGGCCTGGGCGACCCTTTCCCCCACGCGCTTTACATATTTGATCTGAGTCGATAGTTCCAGCACAATTCGATGCTACCAAGCCTATAATTGCTCCGCTTTCCTCTTCAGGGCTCCGGGCCTTTCACTCATCGCCAGCTTGTGGAGGTTTCTATGACATTCCTTGAAAAGTGGTTCGAAGAAGTGTGGAACAAACGTCGAGAAGATGCGATTGACGAAATGGCCCTCCCTGAAGCGAAAACC
This sequence comes from Edaphobacter sp. HDX4, assembly GCF_036877565.1. NCBI lineage: Bacteria > Pseudomonadati > Acidobacteriota > Terriglobia > Terriglobales > Acidobacteriaceae > Edaphobacter > Edaphobacter sp. HDX4. The sequence goes on along the minus strand of NZ_JAEDXW010000001.1, from coordinate 292,810 downwards.
TATGGTCTTGCCCACGTGGATGGATCGCAGGTGAGTGGGAGAGAGGCCTTCAAAGATTTCCATAGGCAGTTTTGCTCCAGCTTTACGGATATTCACGTCGAAGTGACGCATAGCCTCTCGGAGGGAGATCTGACCATGGCGCGCTGTGTCGTCAGCGGCGTGCACTCCGGCGATGGTCTGGGAATTCCCCCCACCGGCAGAAAGGTAGAGCTTAGCGGGATGTGTCTCGCTCGGATTGAGAACGAGAAGCTCGCGGAAGCGTGGAATAACTTCGATCTTGAAGCACTGTATCGCCAGCTCCAATAGCAGGGAAAGAGAGCGATGGCATGAGAATCCCACTGAGAGGGTCTTCAAAAGATATCGTAAGCTCCTGCTACACTGGCGAAAATCCTCAGCACTCGGAACTTCATGGCCATCGTTTCTCTTCAAGAGGTCTGCAAGACCTACGATACTAAGGTTGCTGTCGATAATCTCAGCTTCCGAATCGAACAGGGAAGCATGTTCGGCTTACTTGGACCGAACGGTTCCGGCAAGACCTCCTCCATTCGAATGATGATTGGGATGACGGTTCCCGATTCGGGATCGGTCACATTATTTGATCAGCCGTTCGATCGTAAAAATCTTCATCGCGTGGGCTATCTACCCGAAGAGCGAGGCCTCTACAAGAAGATGAAGGTCATCGACCAGCTCATCTTCCTTGGACAACTGCACGGACTCGAAACCACCAAGGCCACCAAGCGTGCCCATGCATGGTGCGAGCGCATGGAGATCACGGAAGCGATTCCCAAGAAGACGGAAGAGCTATCCAAAGGAATGCAGCAGAAGATCCAGTTCATCGCTGCGCTGTTACATGAGCCCGAGCTCATCATTATGGATGAGCCCTTCAGCGGGCTCGATCCCGTCAATGCAACGCTGCTGCAGGATATCCTGCTTGATCTCAACCGGCAGGGGCGCACCGTCCTCTTTTCTACGCATCGCATGGATCAGGTAGAGAAGCTCTGTGACACCATCTGCCTCATCCATCATGGCCGTTCCGTACTCTCCGGGCCGATGCAGGAGATCAAATCCCGCTACCCTAAGAATCGGGTGGCGATGGTGTTCGAAGGAGACGCATCTTTTCTGAATCATCCTGCTGTAGAGAGCGCGAAGAACTACAACGGCATGGCTGAGATCAAGCTCCGCGATGGTGCCGACGCGCAGGACATGCTGGCTGAGGCCATAGCCAAAGCGCGCATTACGCGATTTGAGGTTATGGAGCCTACATTGGAAGAGATCTTTATCGAGACTGTCGGAGGTCGCGTCGATGCGTAATGTTTGGTTGATTGCCAGGCGCGAATACCTCGAGCGCGTCCGCACACGGGCATTTCTTATCTCCACCCTTCTCATTCCTCTGCTGATGGGCGGTGGCATCATCGCCTCCGTAGTCAGCACGGGTAAGGCCAAGGCTGGCTCGCATATCACGATCGTCTCACGGGACCAGCGTCTGGCCGCGGATCTTCAGGACGAACTCCAGCATGGCAAGAACAGCCAAATGACAGTCGATGTCATCTCTCCCGGCAACAGCACCACCAAGTCCACTCTAGATTCCATGCTGGCCGACAAACAGATAGACGGCTACCTCTGGATTACGCCGGCCGATAATCCCGATGCTCGTCCCAGCATCTCGTACACACCGCGCTCGGCCGGAGATATCGCCACCAGGGATGCCATCACCTCCGCTCTGCGCACCGTGCTGATGCGGGAACGTCTTTCTCATCGGGGGATGGTGCCGCGCGATGTTGACTCGCTGATGGAACCCGTCAAGATCGATACCACTCAGGCCGGCAAGAATGCTGATATCACGTCGAGCTTCGTGGCTATCTATGTCCTCTTCTTCCTGATGTATATGGTTATCCTGCTCTACGGCATGAACGTCGCTCGCTCCATCATCGAAGAGAAGACTTCGCGCGTCTTCGAAGTGCTGCTGGCAACTATCAAGCCCGAAGAGATGATGGCGGGCAAAGTGATCGGCGTGGGTTCGGTAGGTCTGACCCAGGTGATCGTCTGGCTATTTACCGCCGTCCTGCTAACGAGTGGCTCGTGGATTAGCGCCATTGCGGGCGAGAAGGTTCATGTCTCCCTCAGCCCCATGCAGATCATCTTCTTCGTTGTCTATTTTCTGCTGGGCTATCTGCTCTATTCCTCGATCGCTGCCGCTCTGGGGGCGATGGTCAACTCAGAGCAGGAACTTCAGCAGTTCAACATGATCCTCGTAACACCCCTAGCCGCCTGCATGTTCGCGCTGGCCCCGGTCGTCAGCAATCCCAGTGGTGTCACTGCTCGGGTGATCTCCCTGATTCCGTTCTGCACGCCACTCATTATGTATCTGCGCATATCTCTGGCTACGCCTCCGGCCTGGGAGATCGCGCTCTCCATCCTGCTGATGGTTCTCTCGATCTACGGAGTTTTGTGGGTGGCGAGCCGGATCTACCGGGTCGGTATCCTGATGTACGGTAAGCGGCCGAATCTTCCCGAGATTCTGCGTTGGCTTAAGTACAGTTAGTCTCGTCTTTTGTGCAGGAAGTAAACTCAATCAGTGGCTGCAGCGTACACATTCAAACAGCGCGTGATGTTGGCAATTATCCCGCCTCTGGCGTACATGATCATCTGCCTGCTGGGTGTGACCCTTCGTTTTGAGGATCTCAGCGAACCCGGCGCGGAGCCCGCGTACCATACCCCCCCACCTCTGATTTACGCCCTCTGGCATCGCTGCCTGCTCGCCTGTGCGTGGCGCTTTCGTAATGGTCCCATCTACATCCTTGTCAGTCAGAGCTTCGATGGGGAGCTGATCGCCCGTACGGTTCAGCGGCTCGGCTTCGTGGCTGTTCGCGGTTCGAGCTCACGGGATGGCGCGGTAGGGCTTCGGAGCCTGCAAAGGGCATATCTGGCAGGGAACTACTGTGCGATCACCGCAGATGGCCCCCGCGGTCCCTCGCAGATCGCGAAGCTTGGAGTCACTCAACTGGCGCAAAATGTGAACGCTCCCGTTGGGGCTATTTATCTTCATCCCCATAGGGCCTGGACACTCCGTTCCTGGGACCGTTTCCTCATTCCCAAGCCGTTCTCGCGAGTCTCTGTAGGCTGGGCGGCTCCCGCGCCGGCCGACAAAGACAAGGTCCAGGCTGCCCTCGACCGCGCCGTCCTGATTGCACAATCCTCCCCATTGAAAGCACGCTGAAATCCAGACCGCTAAAATCAAAGACTGTGCGCGTATCCGACTTTCATTTCGATCTTCCTGAGGAGCTTATTGCGCAGACACCGCCGGCGATCCGCGGCTCCAGTCGAATGCTCGTCCTCGACCGCCGACTAAGGGAATATCGCGACAACTTCTTCCGCAATCTCCCGGACCTGCTTCATCCCGGCGACCTGCTAATTCTGAATGACAGCCGGGTCATTCCCGCGCGCCTCTATGCGACGCGCGCTCGCGGAGCTCAGACGCAGGCTGGTTCTCCCGATCCGAGCGGCCGCATCGAGGTCCTGCTGACGCAGCAGACCGGCGAATTTGACTGGACGGCTCTCGTCAGGCCCGGACGAAAGGTTCAGCCCGGCGAACGGCTTCTTTTTGCCGCGCCTGGTGATCCCACGCCGTTGCTTCAGGCAGAAGTCCTCACAGCCGAGGAATTCGGTGAGCGTACACTGCGCTTCGCTCCAACCCAGGAGTTTCGTGCCATTCTCGAGCGCATCGGCCACATGCCTCTGCCTCCCTACATTCATCGGGACGACACACCAGAAGACCGGGATCGCTACCAGACGGTCTTTTCCCGTGAATCAGGCTCCGCAGCCGCTCCCACCGCTGGCCTCCACTTCACTCCGGAGATCCTCGACGCGCTTCGTTTGCGTGGCATTCAGGTGGAAACCATAACCCTGCACGTCGGTCTCGGCACCTTTCAGCCTGTGAGAGCCGACAAGATAGAAGACATCCGTCTTCACGCGGAGCATTACACGTTACCGGCTAAGACAGCCGAGGCGATCAACTCCGCGCTTCGTGAAAAGCGTCGCGTCATCGCCGCAGGCACAACCACCACGCGCACCCTTGAGCACTGCGGGCAGATTGCCTCAACCGATGGCTTCGAGCCTCACGCCGGAATCCAGCTCCATCCTCATTCCGGCGAGACCAGCATCTTCATCCACCCCGGCTATCAGTTTCGAGTGGTCGGTGGCCTCCTGACCAACTTCCACCTTCCCGAATCCACGCTGCTTATGCTGGTCAGTGCCTTTGCCGGGAGAGATCCGGTTCTGGCCGCCTACAACCATGCTGTCCGCGAGCGTTACCGGTTCTTCTCGTATGGAGACTGCATGCTCATCCTGTAAGTCCCGGCAATCTGTTTCTGCGAGAAATCTAGGCCGCACACAATTCAGGCGTCGACGCGCTACCATCAAAAGTCTATGGCAAAGACGCCCTCCAAGCCCGCTGAGACCAAGATCGCCGCAACTAAGACTTCGAAGCCGCCCATCTATCTTCTCGACTCGATGGCATTCATCTTTCGGGCCTACCATGCGATGCAGCGCTCGCGGCCCATGTCTACACGCACGGGAATTCCGACAGCAGCCACCTACGTCTTCGTCAATATGATCAACAAGCTGCGGAAGGACTTCCAGCCCGAATACCTCGCTGCTGTCTATGACGTGGGCGCTCCCGTTCACCGCAACGAGATGGCGGCGCAGCTCAAGGATGTCAGGAAGTTCAATATCAAGACGCAGCAGTTCGAAATCACGGAATACGGCGGCTACAAGGCGAATCGCGCAGAGACGCCCCCTGACCTGATCCAGCAGCAGCCCTATATCCGTCGCGCGCTTGAGGCTTTCCGCATCCCTATCCTCTTCTACGAAGGCTTCGAGGCAGACGACGTTATCGGTACCCTCTCCTGCAAGCTTGCTGCCCTCGGTCATCACGTTTATGTTGTCTCGTCCGACAAGGACATGATGCAGCTGGTCAACGACCAGGTCTCCATTCTCAATCCGACCAAAGATAACCTCATTCTCGATCCTGCCGGAGTCGAAGCTAATCTCGGCATACCTCCGGAGCGGGTCATCGATGTCATGGCTCTTCGCGGAGATTCCATCGACAATATTCCTGGAGCACCGGGCATCGGAGACAAAGGATCGGTCGAGCTGATACAGCAGTTCGGCACGGTTGAAGCCGCCATTGAGACTGCCATAAAGGCGCCGGACTCCATCAAGCGCAAGACCTATCGTGAATCTCTCGCAAACAACCGAGACAACATTCTTCTCTCCAAAGAACTCGTCACGATCCACACCAACGTCCCCATCGAATATTCGATCGAGGCCATGCGCACACAGGCTCCGGATCTCGCTGCATGCCGTGCTCTCTTCTCCGAGCTCGAATTCACCACTCTGCTCAAAGACCTTGCGCCTGAGCCGGAGAACGCTGTCATCACTTATGAACTCAAGCCCACCGCGGTTCAGATCAAGCACCTTCTCGCGGAGGCGAGAACCATCAATCCTGCTACCAAACGTGCTCGCGGCCTTGCAGTCGCAATATTTGAAGATTCGCAGGCGATCGCCGAAGAGATCTCCGTAGAGGCTTCTGAGGATATTCCTGAATCCGAGCCCTCGCCTGCTGAAAACATGTCCCTCTTCGAAGTGGCAGCGCCCGACCCGAGAGACTTTATTGCTCCGAAACCGCCGGAGGATCCCGCCTGCCGGCTCGGTCTCGCCGTCAACGATCAGTTTGCCATCGAAGTCTCGCTCGATCAGCCCGAGATCAAAGAAGCACTCACGGATCCTTCTTTGCCCAAGGATGTCCACGACCTTAAGGCGGTCCTTCGCGCACTCGAACCGCACAATCTTAAGCTGCAGGGTCTGCGAAACGACGTGATGCTGCTGAGCTATCTGGTCAATCCGACCCATGGCTCGCACACCCTTCCCGATATCGCAGCCCGTAGCACCAGCCGCGCGCTGCATCATCAGCCGACCAAAGTAAATCCTAATGATTCCAACCGACTGGTAGAGGCTGCAGCGGCAATCGTCCGCCTCTCCACGACACTGGGCGAGCAGGTGTCTGCCTATGCTCCGACACAGCATCACATTCCCGCAGATCATCCTTCGCTTGGAGGCGCGGTTACCTCCGAGATGCTCTTTGCGACGCCTTCTCCCGCCGGGTCCTCATCGGAAGAGGGAGCGCTCTTTGCAGAGTCTTCTGTTTCGCCGCTCCAACACGTCTACGAGACGATAGATCTGCCGCTGGTACCTGTCCTCCTGCAGATGGAACGCGTCGGAGTTCGCATCGATCCGGAGTTTCTTCGCAAGATGTCTTCCCGTCTAGCCATCGAGATCGACAATCTTGCCGAGAAGATCTACGCCGACTCCGGCCATCGCTTCAATATCAACTCACCAAAACAGCTCGGGGATGTGCTCTTCAATAAAATGCTCCTCCCCAAACCGATGAAGTATGGAAAGGGAAAGGTCGTCTCTACTGCGCAGGATGTACTGGAAGAGCTTGCGGAGTCGCATCCCATCGCCGCTCTCGTGATCGAGCATCGCCAGCTTCAGAAGCTCAGGGGGACCTACTTGGATGCGTTACCCGTCCTGGCTGACTCCCAGGGGCGCATCCATACCACATTCAATCAGGTGGGAACCGCAACAGGCCGCCTCTCTTCGACCAATCCAAATCTCCAGAACATTCCCATTCGCACCTCGATAGGGCGCGAGATACGGGCAGCCTTCATCGCCGCGCCTGGGAACGTCTTGATGTCGGCCGACTACTCACAGATAGAACTGCGCCTGATGGCACATTTTTCTCAGGATCCACTGCTGCTCGACGCCTACCGCACCGGCAAGGACATCCACACTCTTACCGCCTCCGAGGTCTTCGGCGTCGATGCTGCGACGATGGACAAAGAAACCCGCAGTCGCGCAAAAGCCGTCAACTTCGGAATTGTTTACGGTATTTCGCCGTTCGGTTTGGCCGCGCAGCTCGGTATCGATCAGAAGACCGCCCGCGAATACATTGAGCGTTACTTTGATCGATACAAGGGCGTGAAGCAATTCATCGAACAGGTCCTTGAGACTGTGCGTCGCGAGCAGGCAGTCCGCACCTTCTTCGGGAGAGTTCGGCCCATCCCTGACATTCAATCCCGCAATCCCAACATGCGCGGCTTTGCCGAACGCACCGCCGTCAATACGCCACTCCAGGGAACGGCAGCGGATCTTATCAAGCTGGCGATGTTGCGTATCGATGCGGAGATCGCTCGCCGTAAACTCCATTCCCGTATGACTCTTCAGGTTCACGACGAGCTCCTCTTCGATGTGCTTCCAGATGAGGCAGAGGAGCTTCAGCAGCTTGTGAAGCATGAGATGGAGAGCGCTGCAGAATTTTCCGTCCCCATTGTGGCCGAAATTGGTGTCGGCAGGAACTGGCGCGATATCAAATAAGAGTTCGGGAAGATTCGGAAGTCGGAGCAGCCCCGACCACCATATTGCGTCCCTGGGCTTTCGCCTGGTAGAGAGCCCTGTCAGCCGCATCGAGAAGCTGTTCCGGCTTGTCGCGTAGCGTGGGGTACGCGCAGGCCACTCCACAGCTGACGGTGGCCCGGATGCTCATATCGTATGGACCTTGCGAAGGATCAAGCGCCGGAAATCCAGCCAGCTCCACCATCCTCCGTAGCCGTTCTGCGACCATCATCGCAGCGCTCTCTGGCGTTCTGGGTAGAAGAATGACGAACTCTTCGCCGCCAAACCGAGCTGCGTAGTCATCCTTGACGCGAAGAGCCTGCTGCAAAAGCGACCCGATCCGCTTCAGCACTTCATCTCCATACAGATGGCCATAGCGGTCATTCAGGCGTTTGAAGTGGTCCACATCAACGACGACGACAGACAATGCCGTACCGGTTTGGAGTGAATTCTTCCAGAGTTCCCTGTACTGCGTATCGAAAGATCTCCGATTTGCAAGACCCGTCAGGGCATCGCTCTCGGACCTTCGAAGCAGCTGGGCGTTCAGCCGGTTGAGATCGGCAACAAGAAGTTCCCCCCGGAGGTGAAGGAGATAGTTCAGCCGTTCCTCACGGCAGCTCCCGTAGTTCCCTACAAGCGTGATCGCCATCACTCCTAGGACCAGTCCCAGGCCGAAGATCTTGTCGCCCGGCTCCAGCATCCGATCCCTCCACAGGAAGACCACGTCGCCGCAGAGCATGGTTACCGTCGTCGCGAGTGCATACGGCATTCGCAGTCGCATCACCGTGTTTACGAACAGGACGACGGCCAACACGGTCATCTGGACATAGGCTGAGGCCACTCGGCTGCGGTCGAACTCCAGATAGAGCTGACACAATCCTGCCAGGCAGGCGCCGATCGCAATGCTCGACTCGCGGAAGATCCGTTTTGGCTGCCGTAGGACGCTGGCGTTTACCAGCAGGCAGATTGGGGTGACGACCAGCAGCCGGAGAACGAAAGCTCTTCGGAACCGGTCGGGCGACCCGTAGTAGTCGGCAATCAGGAAGAGATCGAACAATAGGATCGCGATCAGCCCTTCGAGCCACAGGCGTCTCGATCTCCGCTTCAGGGTCTCCTGCTCGAAGCGCTCTTCAAGATCTTTTGGGAAGGTAAGCCACATGAACCGCAGACCGGAAAGTCTCTGGATCTGCCGGTTCACAACCTCACTCTGCACTGGCGAATTATTCGGCATAGGCGGTGGCACACAAGGAAACTGTCGGGGCGCTCTCTTCTCCTCCGGGGACATCCTCCAGCGATGTGTGCCGGCCTGCAAAACCTTCGTCTTTCAATAGATTAGACGCTTATCTGGAGCTGCAGAACCGGGAAAATTGCTCTATTGACGGAGAGAAAATTTTCCCACCCATCGCACTTTTAGCAAAGGGAATTATTTGTCGACTATCTCTGGCCGAAAGAATCTTTGCTTGCTGGTAAACTTAAGCTTTGTTTCGGAGCGGTTCGCTCCATACGGAATTGCCACTGCAAGTTTAAAGGAAGATCCGACCCCGTGGACCAACAGACTCGCCAAGCACTCAAGCACGATCAACTCGCGGATACTGCTCAACATGGCCTGGATTGGGCCACCGAGAACCGCCGCACTCTGGTCGTTGTCAGTGCCATCGTTGCAGCACTCATCGTCATCCTCGCAGTCGGCGCTTTTATCTTCAATCACCGCAGTGAGCAGGCCACCACAGCCTTCGGAGAGGCAATGCAGGCCTACCAGGCGCCGCTTGCGTCTCCGGGCCAGCAGGTCCCCCCAGGTGTGAAGACCTATCCTTCCACCGCCGAGCGCGCCAAGGCTGCCAACCAGCTCTTTCTCAAGGTTGCGGATAGCTACGGCATGACTTCGAGCGGCAAACTCGCTCGCTACTTCGCAGGGCTCACCTATATGGAGGCCGGCGAGAACTCCCAGGCGGAAAGCACCTTGAAGGACGTCGCCGGGAGCTGGAACGGCGATCTCTCCTCCCTCGCCAAGCTCGCACTCGCGCAGCTCTATCGCAAGACTAATCGCGATGCGCAGGCAGTTGAGGTCTACAACGACCTGACGGCTCATCCCACCAATTCGGTCCCTGCCGGAACAGCGCAGCTTCAGCTCGCGGACCTCTATGAGTCTGAAAACAAGCCGGAGCTGGCGAAAAAAGTCTACGCCCAGCTGAAGGACAAAGACGCCAAGGGCCCCGCCGGAATGATTGCAGCTCAGAAGCTGAATCCCTCCGCCACTCCATCGCCTGCTGCTCCCTAAGGCTGATTAGTGATCGTGGTCGTCTCGTAAGAATGCGGCAGCAGCAGAGCGATCGACAGGTAGACCCTCAGACCGCCTTGTCTCCGCCTCTGCACGCAGCTTTGAGAGTAGCCTCCACTGATCCTTCTCTTTCACAATCGGAACCCACGCAGGAAGCGGCATCTTTAGGTAATCCGACAGCGCCCCGGCGTATGGCTCATAGAGACTACGGATTGTGTGCAGTCTTTCTGCCGACGCCTTATCTCCGCACAGCCGAAGCTTAACCTCGCCAAGTACATTGCAGAGCCTGTTGAAGTCTTCATCGGGCAGTCGCTCACGCGTCGCCTGATCGGTCCATACTTTCTGCTCCTGAATGTGAAATACATTCCCCAGGTCAATTAAGGCATGACGCGCCATGACAAACGTAAGCTGCGCCTGCCTGGATGCAGGTCCCTCCAGTACCGAGATCAGAAGAGCGCACGAGTCCAGAATGGATACCAGGGCTGAAAGCCAGCTCTGGTTATCGTGCTGCGACCGGTAATAGCAGAGAATCGGATAGGAGATATGAGACTCCAGAATCTCAGCCGACCATCGTTCCCATTCTGCCAGCAATGCGATCAGAGCCTCTTCGCTGCCCTCGAAGCTATGTCTCCGTAGTAGCTCAGCCGCGGTAGGCGGAGAGCCCGCACGCGCATCCAGCAGCGCAATACTCACCTCTCGCCGTGAGAACGACTGGTAAAGTACCGGCAGGTAGCCAATCACCAGGGCCACGAATCCCAGTCCAACTCCGGACTCGAAGATGATCAGCGTTCTTGCTTCCAGGCTGTGGGGAACGACATCGCCAAGCCCGAGGGTGAACATGGTTGTGCCGCTTACATAAAGCGCTGTGCGGAACTTCGAAAGTCCCACCGAGCTCTGTACTCCCATGACATCGGTGAAGGGCGTGCCCAGGGCGAAGTAGAAGAGTCCGAAACCAAAGATCAGAAGCATCGCCCATAAGAGCAGCAGAAGAATGAGAGAAAGTGGACCGTAGACGCTGTAGATGTTCTCGCGTCGATTCGCTGAGCTGCTCCACTCCGCAATCGTCTTCCACGGGCTCCAGGTGGCAATCAAAAATATTCGAGTAATTCGAAATCGGCCCGTGGCCCTTCGCGGCAGAATGATCGTCTGAAAGGCGTCCAGGAAGACCGTGGAGCAACAGAGAATGCCGCCTATAAGTGCAAGAATATGCAAGTTCTACTTCCTGAACAGCATGTCGCGAAACGTTGGCAAGAGGGTATTAGGCAGGTCTGGCACTTGAAATGCTTCTACAAGCTATGTGCTTCCGAGAAATAAAACCATAAATCCGTCTCCCCGCCGGGTATTGATAGTAGATGACGATCACCTGGTAGCCGATACACTAAGCGTCATCTTCGAGAGAAGCGGCTTTGACGCCCAGGCCCGCTACTCCGCAGACGATGGGCTGGAATACGCGCGGGAGTTCCGTCCACATCTCCTGCTCTGCGATATCTCTATGCCCGGGCGGGACGGACTGTCGCTGATGCAGGACATCGTTCAGGAGATGCCAGCTTGCCGGATCCTGGTGCTCACCGGGTCCTACGGCAACCTCAAACATATCAAGGAGTGTACGGACCGCATCCGCGGCCCTGTAGGCCTTCTGACCAAGCCCTGCCCCCCGGAAGACCTTCTCCGGAAGGCTACCCAGATCCTCTTCGCTGGCGCATGATCAAATGTAGATATGTCTGACCTGGGACGCATCCTTATCGGGCTTGGCATTCTTCTTGTCGTGGTAGGGATCTTCTTCGTGATCTCTTCGCGCCTGAATCTCCCCCTGGGGCGGCTCCCCGGCGACTTCTCCTGGAGAGGGAAGGGCTGGGCCGTCTCTTTTCCGCTCGCCAGCTCGGTCCTCATCAGCGTTGTTCTAAGCCTTCTTTTCTGGCTTTTCGGACACTTTCGTCGGTAGAAGATTTTTCCGCCTCTTTCACCGTTTCTACCCACCCGGATGACCCGTGAGCCGACCACTCCTGCCTGACTTCTCTCAGTCCCGGCTGCTAGACTCAGCTCTATATGTCTTCCCGGGAGCAAAATTCGCCCTCGCTCGCCAGCCTTCGTGCAGGCCGAGGCGGTCTTCGCTCCAGCCGCGCGGGACGAGAATCGGAACAACCAGCCACAGGTCAGACCAGTCTCCTCTTTACGCCAGGTACGCCGGCAACGGTCGAAGAGCCCACACCTCCACTGGAATCTTCTGAGACGGTCTCCACTGCTATCCCGGAGCGGCGCATCTGGGCCGTCGCGAACCTCGTCGCCAGCATCCGCAAACAAATCGAGGCGACCCATACCGACATCTGGGTCGAGGGAGAGATCTCCAACTGCCGTCCCGCCCCCTCCGGACACATCTATCTCACCCTCAAAGATGCCGACGCGCAGCTGCCCGTAGTACTCTTCCGTCGCCAGGCGCAGCTCCTCCGTTTTCGGCCTATGGATGGCCTGGCCGTTCTGGTGCGCGGACGCGTCTCCATCTACGAGTCCCGCGGTCAGCTTCAGTTGATCGCCGAGACGATGGAACCCCGCGGTGCCGGTTCACTTCAGCTTGCCTTCGAGCAGCTAAAAGGCCGCCTTATGGCCGAAGGACTCTTCGACGCATCCAGAAAGCGCGCTCTGCCTGCCTTTCCGCATTGCATTGGCATCGTGACCTCTCCCGCTGGCGCCGTCATCCGCGATATCGTTACGGTCATCCGGCGCCGTCACGCCCGACTCAACCTGCTCGTGTACCCCGCGGTCATGCAGGGCCCGTCCAGCCCCTCCTCTGTCGCCGCGGGAGTTCGTTTCTTTAATCGAAATCCCGGACTTGCAGATCTCATCCTCATCGCTCGCGGCGGAGGGTCGATGGAGGATCTGGCCTGTTTCAATGACGAAGCTCTGGCCCGCATCATCGCATCGTCTGAGCTGCCCGTCGTCTCCGCAATCGGCCACGAAACTGACTTCACCATCGCGGACTTCGTCGCCGATCTTCGCGCGGCGACACCGTCCGCCGCCGCGGAGCTAATTACCGCGGCTCAGCACCGCATCGAAGACCGCGTCGACCAGCTCTCTGTCCGCGTTCGTCGCGCCATGCGCCTTCATCTGCTTGAGGCGCGTCAGCGCTACACAGGTCTCTCGGCTCCTGTCGTGCTGCGGCGTGTCTACGATTCCATCAACCGTCGTGGGCAACGAATGGACGAACTGTTGCTGCGGCTGGACCGCTCTTCTGCCCGGACACTCCGCCAGCGAGGCGAGAAGCTTCGCGCGCTCCAGGAGCGCCTTCGCCGCCAGGACATCGGGCTCCGGCTGGCCACATCCCATCGCCGCGTTGACCGGGGAACCGTACACCTCGACCGCGCCATGCGAGAGGCGGTCTCTCGTCGCCAGGGCCGTCTCGACGCCGCCTCGGCAAGGCTGCAGGCCCTCTCACCTTTGCGTGTCCTCGCCCGAGGATATGCTCTCGTTTACGCTGAAAACGGAATGCTCCTGAGGTCTTCCAGCGAAACCGCACCCGGTCAGGAAATTCGGGCCCGTCTTGCCTCAGGAACGCTTTCGGCAAAGGTCACCGCAACCGATTCAACGGAGAACAGCAACTCATGAAGAAGCTCTTTGGAACCGATGGCATCCGCTCTATTGCAGGACAGTATCCGCTCGATGCGGCCAGTGTCCATGCTATCGGCCTTGCTCTGGCACACACCCTTTCAGCCGACTCAGCCTCTCCGCGCGTGCTGTTCGGGATGGACACCCGCGAGTCGGGTCCAGCGATCGCCGCCCAGCTGACCTCCGGTCTGCTCGCTGGTGGTGCCACCGTAGAGAGCGCAGGAGTCATCACCACCCCCGCGATCGCCTATCTTACTCGTGCTCATGGGTTTGCTGCAGGAATCGTGATCTCGGCCTCGCATAATCCGTGGCAGGACAATGGAATCAAGGTTTTTGGCCCGGATGGCTTTAAGCTTCCTGATGCGACCGAGCTGGCAATTGAAGAAGAGATCTTTAAGCGCATCGAGAGCTCGACTTCCGCTGCCGTTCCGAACGATACAACGCTGGCCTCACCGAGTGCTCCTCCCGTCAATGAGGCTGATCGGGCGGACTATGTTCGGTTCCTGCTGGCCTCCGTTCCCGGCCTTTCGCTCGACAATCGCCGTATCCTGATCGACTGTGCAAACGGAGCCGCCTCGGCCGTCGCCCCGGAACTCTTTGCCCTGATTGGCGGGGCAGAGGTCATCATCACCCACGCCTCACCGGATGGTCGCAACATCAACGAAAACTGCGGCGCGCTCCATCCTGAGATCGTTGCCGCCCAGGTACGTCATCAAAAGGCAGATCTCGGAATCACCTTCGATGGTGACGCCGATCGCGCGCTCTTTGCCGATGAGCACGGCCGTGTCGTCAACGGAGACGCCGTTCTCCTGCTCGCAGCCCGTGATCTTCAAGCCCGCGATCTGCTTACCAACTCCACCGTGGTGGCAACCACCATGTCGAACATGGGACTCGAGGCTGCGCTCAAACGCAGTGGAATCCAGATGCTTCGCGCTGCGGTGGGCGACAAATATGTGCTCGAACAGATGCTTTCCACCAACGCCGCACTCGGTGGCGAGCAGTCGGGCCACATCATCTTCTCGGGTCGTTCAACGACCGGAGACGGCCTCCTCACTGCGCTGCTGCTGCTCGATATCGTTCAGCGCAGTGGCAAAAGCCTCTCCGAGCTGGTGGCCGATCTCAAGGTCTTCCCCCAGGTCATTGTCAACGTCAAGGTCCGCGAGAAGAAGCCGCTCGAAACCATCCCGGCGGTCGTGGCCGCAATCGCCGCTGCAGAGTCCGAGCTGGCCGAAACTGGCCGCGTCGTCATCCGCTACTCAGGCACGGAGGCCCTCGCCCGGGTCATGATCGAGGCCGAATCCGAACCAGTCATGCGTCGTCACGCTGACACCATCGCTGGCGCAATCCGTACAGAACTTGGGATATAAACCGATATTCCTCGACGATCATCAGGCATGGCTGCAGACTGCGACCTTGCCCGTCTCCGAGTCACTGAACTAAGCTAGGACTAACCATGTATGAAGATTTCAAAGTGACAGATCGCTGGACCGGCGAGGAACTCCACTGCCAGTGGAAGGGAACTGTCGTCGCCATTGCCACGCGCCACGCCGATGCCACGGATATTCGCTTCGGCGTCAACAAGCGGCCGGTCTGGATTGCTATTCCCAATCTCGCCTGGGTCGAACACAAGCACCGCACCGGCTACGTCATCACCGACTATCTCGCCGCGCAGATTGCAGGCCGCTATCTCAAGCAAGCCATTGAGTCCGGCTACGACAACGGTCGGGAGATGTACACAATGACGGTGGATGAAGCCCTGGAGCAGGCCGATCACGTCGTCCGGGAGGTGGGTCATACCTCTCAGCTGCCCAGTCTGCCGATCATCAATGAGAATGTCCGGGCCGAAGATGAGATGGCAATCCACCTTCCAGGAGAGCCAGCCTAGCTGCCATGACGACGACACGCCGGCGCTTCCTTTTTCTTTTCCCGGCCTACGCTGCTTCCACTCAGCATTTAAGATCGCCCTTTCATAAGAAGAAGCCTCTTCCTCCTGCTCCCCCGCGCGTCTACATCGGAACTGACACTGCCAGGGGAGTCAGCAAGGGAATCTACCAGGCAAACTTCAACTCCTCCACCGGGCAGCTCAGCGTGCCCGTATTGGCTGCGCAAACCTTGCGGCCTTCCTATCTCGCTCTTTCGCCCCTGCGAGCGGGGAAGCGCTCTCTCTTTGCCGTAAACGCTGTGCCTGACCCCTCGGCGACCGTCACCACCTTCGATCTGGATACGGCAACCGGAATCCTGACCGAGAAAAGCAAGGTAACGTCAGCTGGCGCCGGTCCCGCCTATATCTCGGTCGATTCCACCGGCCACGCTGCGTTCGTAGCCAACTACTTCGGGGGAACGATCGCTTCCTACGTCATCCAGCCGGATGGGTCCCTCTCCCAACCAGTAGATACCTTCGACTACAAGGATCCGAAGTTTGGCCACCATGGTCCGGTTCCTGTACGTCAGGACGGCCCCCATCCGCACTCGGTCTTCGTCTCGCCGGACGACCGCTTTCTCATCGTCAACGATCTCGGAAACGATGCCCTGAGCGTGTTTCGAATCGATCCTGGCACGGCGAAACTGACTCCCTCGGATCCTCTGCTGACCAGCCTTCGCCCCGGCTCCGGCCCACGGCATATCGCGTTTCATCCCAATGGCAGGTGGGTCTATCTCATCAATGAGCTCGACTCAACGCTCGACCATCTCCTCTGGACCACGACGCATTCGGTGACCCATTCGCAGGCGTTCCTGGTCAACACCAACAGCCCGGTCAAGACCATCGCCCAGGGCTTCCCGGCTGACAAAAACACCGCCGCAGAGGTGATGATCTCACCGGATGGAAACTTCCTCTACGCCAGCAATCGCGGAGAAGATACCCTCGTCGTCTTCTCCATCGCCGAGAAGGGCACTCTTAAAGAGGTTCAACGCATCTCCTGCGGGGGCAAAACTCCCCGGCACTTCACCTTCGATCCAACCTTCAACTGGATCCTCTGTGGCAATCAGGACTCGGCTTCCATCACGGTTTTTCGCCGCGATCAGGGAACAGGCAAACTCGCCGGCCCCGCGCAGACTGTACCGGTCGACTCTCCCCTGTTTACTCTCTTCGCCTGAGGGCCTCTTCGCATGTTTGCCCATCGGCTCTCTATCGAACGCATCGATACCGAAGGGATGGCCCATCCTTGTCCCATTCGCTGGATAGACAGCTTCGCCATGCGGAACTTCACCAACGACGCGGTCTTCGACGACACGCTTCCCGTCGCTGACGGCCTATTGGAAGTCGGGAATCGTGTGCCACTGGATCGACTTGCAAGCAGCATGGAGAACTGGTTCCGTCGCAAAACTACATCGGGCCCGGAGAGTCTCTGCGGATTACCTCCGCCTCTCCGGGCCCGATGTAAAGCTGTGAAACCTATCCTGTAGGTTTACAGAGTCTTCAGATCCAGCACGAACCGGTACTTTACGTCGCTCTTCAGGACGCGCTCCCAGGCCTCGTTTACCTCTCCGAACGTCGTCATCTCGATATCCGAGACGATGTTGTGCTTGCCGCAGAAGTTCAGCATCTCCTGCGTCTCGGCGATGCCGCCAATCATCGAACCCGAGAAGTTCTTCCTTCCCAGAATCGAGAAGGCTGAAACCGCCAGCGGATTCTCCGGAGCCCCAACCAGGCACAAGGTTCCATCTCGCTTCAGCAGCGACAGGTAGGAATTGATGTCATGGTCCGCTGAGACGCAATCCAGAATGAAATCGAAGGTTCCGGCATGTTCTCCGGTCCAGCCCTCTTCTTTCGTGAGGATCACCTCATCGGCTCCCAGCTTCTTCGCATCTTCGATCTTTGACGCCGATGTTGTGAACAGCACCGTCTTCGCGCCAAACGCATGCGAAAACTTCAGGCCCATGTGTCCCAGTCCTCCGAGACCCACGATGCCGACCTTTTTACCGGGGCCGACGTTCCAGTGCTTCAGGGGCGAGTAAGTCGTGATTCCGGCGCACAACAGCGGTGCAGAGGCGGCAGGGTCAAGATTAGCGGGAATGGACAGTACAAAATCCTCGTCCACGACAACGTGATTGCCATACCCACCGAAGGTGAGACGGCCATCCTTACCGCGCGAGTTATACGTAAAGACGGTCTCGCCTCGCTCGCAGTACTGTTCCTCGCCGTCCTTGCACGAACCACATTCACGGCACGAGTCGACCATGCAGCCTACGCCAACCAGATCTCCCGCCTTGAACTTCGTTACCTTTGCGCCTACCCGCGCTACTTTGCCGATGACCTCGTGCCCCGGAACCATCGGATAGAGGGCATTACCCCACTCGTCTCTCGCCTGGTGAATATCCGAGTGACAGATGCCGCAAAAATCCACATCGATCAGAACATCCTTTTCACTCGGTTCGCGATGTTCATAAGCAAAAGGCGCAAGAGGCGTCGTCGCCGCCTGTACGGCGTAACCATTTGTTGCAATCATTCCTATTTCTCCAATTCATGGGAGGGCTGTTGATTGGATGCGTCAAACTCACGAATGACGCAGTCACAACGCACATGGAACAAACCGGCGAGCCTTCTGGCCAGCCGGTTCCGATTCTGCGCCTTACTCGTTGTAGTGCAGCAGACTCAATACGTCGTACTCTGGAAACTTCTCTCTTCCCTTGAGGAAGTCCAGCTCCACCGCAAATCCAAGTCCGGCAATCTCTCCGCCCATCTGCCGCACCAGCTGTACCGTCGCCTGCATCGTGCCGCCGGTTGCCAGCAGGTCATCGACGATGATCACGCGTTGGCGTGGCTTGATCGCATCAAGATGGATCTCGAGCGAATCGGTTCCATACTCCAGGTCATAGCTCACGCGTGCCGTCTCGGCGGGAAGCTTCTTCGGCTTTCGCACGGGAACGAATCCCGCATTCAGACGATAAGCCAGTGCAGGGCCGAAGATAAATCCACGCGCTTCGATGCCCAGCACAAGATCGATATCCTGGCCGATGTAATACGCTGCGAAGGCATCGATCAGCTGCGCAAAACCGGTCTTGTCTTTAAGGAGCGTCGTAATGTCGTAAAACAGAATTCCCGGCTTGGGGAAGTCGGGTACCGTTCGCACAAGAGCCTTCAACGGCTCACAATTAATCAGATTCGCGTTCTGCATTCTTCTCCTACCAGGCTCCTTCGATTACAAACGGTCCCAGCTTCTCATCTTCACTGTCAGCCAGCTGCTCTTCGAGGACGGCGTCCACGCGGCTACCCCGCGATCCCTTTTTCAGGGAGGACTTGAGCTCAGCCAGCCTCTCCGCATCACCGGAGGCGACCACCTCAACATGACCTGTCTCAGTATTGCGAACCCATCCACGCAAGCCAAGCTCCGCCGCCTCGCGATGCACGAACCAGCGGAAACCCACACCCTGAACCCGGCCTTTGACGAGGTAATAACGCACCATGGAGCCTTCAGTTTCGCAGAGCGTTCCCACACCACGCAAGCCGACACCCCGCAAGGCAAAGGGGCAGAGCCTGCGCTCCGCCCCATCTCAGTCTCGATTCAACTTGTGTTACGCGCGGCTCATGTACGCGCCTTCAGCAGTATCCACGCGAATCTTCTCGCCTTCATTGATGAACGGAGGAACCTGGACGACCAGACCTGTCTCCAGCTTCGCAGGCTTCGTCACGGAAGACGCCGTCGCCGACTTGATGCCTGGCTCCGTCTCCATGACCGTCATCTCGACCACATTCGGCAGCTCGATGCCAACAGCCTTACCGTCGTGAAAGCTTACGGCAATCGTAAGGTTCGGCAGCAGATAATCCACGGCATCCCCCAGCGTCTCGCGCTTCAGATGAGTCTGCTCGAACGTCTCCATGTCCATGAAGTAGTAGTCGTCCCCGTCGCTGTACAGGTACTCCATCTTCACTTCGTCCACGATTACCCGATCGATTGGGTCAGGCGAACGGAAGCGCTCGACAAACATAGCGCCGGTACGAATGTTCCGAAGCTTTGCCTGGATAAAGGCGCGGAGATTGCCTGGCGTGCGGTGCTCCACCGAAAAAACGAGGTGAAGGTCGTCCTTAAACTTGATAACCATGCCCGGTCGCATCTGCGTTGCGGGAATCGACATTGAAAACCCCTGATCTTGGCTGAATCTTCAGCTTGTTTTGAGAGTTTGCTCGGCGGCAGCGCCAGCCCTGGCGTCCGATCAACCCGAGTCTCTATCTATTGTATCGCAGCGCCTGACTCCATCTGTCCTAGCGGCCGCCAAACAGCCTCTTGAAGAACCTTCCAATCGAATGAATCAGATCATTCGGCGAAGGAGCTTCAGGGGGTGGGGGAGCTTCAGCCTTTGTCGTTGCTGCACTCTTTGCAGGGGCCTCTTCCGCAGCAGCCGGAGCAGGAGCCACGACCGCTGCCTTGTCATCGGGAACCTTCGCCGCAACACCTTCAGCTGGAACTCCAGGCGACGATCCGCGCTCAGTTCCGCCCGCAGTGCCGCTTCCAGATCCATCCTCAGTCCCGCCGGAACCGGCGCTGGCATTACCGCCGTAACTCAGCGTCGTCGAAACCTGTGCGTGCACCGTGCCCGCAGGAGCCTGCGGAGGGCCGCTCACCGGCGCCAGACCCGCGCTCTGGGCTGCCGGAAATGGATGCTGTTCCGCTACCGTCGTCGCTGCCACCGCACTCCCGGGAGTCGCCACCGCAGGACCGCTCACTCCAGCATCCGCTACCGAAACGACCGGCTCTGCCGGACATCCGCACGGTTCGCTCTCCTGGTCGACGACCTCTTTCAGGCTTCCATGCTCAAACAGCACATGCTGGCCGGCCTTCACCACATAGCTCGACTCGCCAAACTGGTCCGCAACGTTCACTGCCGGTGCCGCAGCACCGCGATTCTCCACGCACGTGTCGCCATTTCTCGCGACCCGTAACCGAAGATCCACCGCCCCCGGCGCACTCATCGTGAACCTCAGGTCCGGCGTTATCACCACATCGCTCGCAGAGACACGTGTCGCAATCTCGATCGCGCCGCGGTCCAGCGACAGCATCAGCGGAGGCTCCACCGCTCCCTTGCCTGCCGTCACATGCAAACCGCTGGTCGAGCACACCCGGATCGCCCCGCCACGTTGCAGCTTTACCTCTGCCGTATGGTCGCGGGCCGTAACCGTCGAAGCTCCCACCAGCTCGATGCGACCGTTGGCGACCTCCAGCGCACCCGCCACTGTCGCATCCTCTGCTCCGACCGATCCAATCTTCTGCTGGCCCCAGGCCGCAGGCGCGGCAAGGGCGAACGCCAGCCCAATCGTCAACCTCTGCCGACCTGTCTTCACGTGCCCACCTACATCTTTAGGAAGTTCGCAATAATCTCTTTACCGTGCGAGGTCAGCACACTCTCCGGATGAAACTGGACGCCCTCAATGGGGAGCTCGCGATGTCTCAGGCCCATAATCGTCTCTTCACCTGTCACAGCATCCGTCGTTCGAGCCGAAACCTCCAGCTCCTCCGGCAGTCCCTTCGGGCTCACGATCAGCGAGTGGTAGCGCGTACAGGTCATCCTCGATGGAAGTCCCGCGAAGATCGTCCTTCCGTCGTGATCTACCTCGCTGGTCTTGCCATGCATCAGCTTCGGAGCACGCACCACATCGCCTCCAAAGGCCGCACCGATCGCCTGGTGCCCCAGGCACACTCCAAGAATAGGAACTCTGCGCTCCAGTCTGGAGAAGTGGCGAATCAGGTCTATGCTGATGCCCGCATCCTGTGGCGTGCAGGGTCCGGGTGAGATCAGGATGCGGTCCGGCTTGAGAGCCTCGACCTCCTCCGCAGTCAGCTCGTCATTGCGCTTGACTACCATCTCGGCGCCCAGCTCGCCCATGTACTGCACCAGGTTGTAGGTGAAGGAATCGTAGTTGTCGAGAACGAAGACCATGGCTATTCCGATTCTACGCCGCGGGCAACGAACTTACCTCGTCGTTGCTCTTATAGGGTGGGAGAACGTTCATGCAATTCGACTTCAGCCGTTGGAAGCACTTCACAGCCATGGCCATCATCGGCGACGGCGTCATGGGGCTGGTTCACCCCCGTCGCGATTCGCGCGCTTGGCAGTACGGCCCCAAACCGTGGCAGAACCTTATGCAGTCACTCGAGGAACACCCGAATCTCACCCGCGCCATTGCGGCCGCTCAGGTGATCGGGGGAGTGCTCTGGGTCCTGCACTCGGAAGAGAAGTACCCTTCTACTCTCGCCGCAGGGTCAAAAAGGGATCTGAGAGACGTATCGCCTGAATAGGCAAAATAAAACTCGACGGTTCGAAAAGACAAGGCTCGACCGAAACAGTCGAGCCTTGTCTTTTAAATTCTCCAAGTGATAAGGGCACCGCTTCAGCGTTGCCAACCCACCGCCGGAACTCTTCTCAAAACCTGCAGTCCCGCGCCCGTTCTATGGCCATTGCCGTACCTGTAGAAACGATCCGCTCGAGCGTTTACAGTCCGCGCGCCCTCTCTATGGCACGAACCACCGCCTGCGCCTTATTCCGGCACTCTTCGAACTCCTTCTCCGGAACCGAGTCCGCCACAATTCCAGCGCCCGCCTGGATATGCCCATGAGGCCCGTCCATGTAGAGCGTGCGGATCGCGATGCATGAATCCAGATTGCCGCTGAAGTCGGCGTAGAAGATGCTTCCGCCGTAGACTCCACGCCGTGCAGGCTCCATCTCCTCGATAATCTCCATCGCCCGAACCTTCGGGGCGCCGCTCAGGGTTCCGGCAGGAAAGCAGGCGCGGAACGCATCGATCGGCTCCAGCCCCTCGCGAAGCTTTCCTTCGAGCGCGCTCACCAGGTGCATCACGTGGCTGTACCGCTCCACGAACATCAGATCCTTCACCCGCACGGAACCAAACTCACTCACGCGCCCAACGTCGTTGCGCCCCAGGTCCACCAGCATAATGTGTTCGGCGCGTTCCTTCTCGTCGGCCCGAAGCTCCTCTTCGATCCGGCGATCCTCCACCTCATCGGCGCTTCGCGGCCGCGTTCCTGCAATTGGCCTGTACTCCACCTCGCGGCCATGCACCCGGACCAGCAGCTCCGGCGACGAACCCACAATGTGGTGGACAGACGATTTGGCTGCCCCACGTCTCGCCTTTGAGGCGTGGGTCTCCTCCAGGCCGAATCGCAGGAAATACATATAGGGTGACGGATTCACAATGCGGAGTGCGCGATAGATCTCGAAGGCCTCCACGTCGGGCTCGCAGTCGAATCGCTGCGACAACACACATTGGAAGACGTCTCCCGCCGCGATGTACTCCTTTGTCTTTTCGACCGCTTTCAGGAACTTCGCCTTCGTGGTCCGTGGAGTCAGCTTCAGCTTCTCCGCCGGTTTTTTCTTTTTGAATGCGGGCAGGGAACTCATCAGCCTTTTTTCCAGCCGGTTCAACCTGCGCACCGCTTTGGCATAGGCACCCTGAAGCGACTCGCGCTGAAGATCCGCCGTCACCATCAGGTGAATCTCTTTCTTCACATGATCGAACGCCAGGACCTGGTCGAAGAACATCAGGCAGGCATCGGGAACTCCCAGCTCATCCTTCGCGGTCGAAGGGAGCTTCTCAATCTGCCGCACCACGTCATAGGCGAAGAATCCGACAGCACCTGCGGTAAATGGAGGCAGACCGGCAAGCTTCGCCGGCGTGTGTCCGCTCAGCGCCTTTTTCAACTCCTGAAAGATGTCTCCCGTAAACCGCCGCTCCCGCTTGCCCTCGGAGACGGTGATGTCGTTCCCACGCGCCACCATCTTCTTGTACGGCTCAATCCCGATGAAGGTATACCGGCCCACATGCTCGCCACCCTCAACCGACTCCAGCAGGAAAGCCTCGGGCTCCTCCGCCGCAATCCGCAGAAACGCCGAGACCGGCGTCTCCAGATCGGCTGCTACGGTCCTGTAGACCGGGATCAGCGTATGCGAGCGGCCAAGCCGCAGGAAATCGCGCTCCGAGGAAAGGGAATTTGTGCTGGAAACAGGCATGACTGCCTCCATCATACCCGTGCCCGAGAATCACCTGGCGTCCGGGATATCGCTTCATCGCCTGTCCGCTGCTCAGGATTCCCCCACTCTCTAGGCGTGTCATCCTGAGCGAAGCGCAGCGAAGTCGAAGGATCTGCGGTTCCCGCGTGGAGCCGCCCCGAAGCTCCACGGCATCGCTCGAAGTACCACTTCGGCCCTGCCGACCATATCGAACGCGATACGCCGCCGGCTTTCGGCGCATTGAAACCCCGTCATCCGCGTCCTATACTCAGCAGGCTTGGCCACCCACCGACCTGGTCACAGCTGTATGCCTTTCCATCTCAATCACGGAGGCAAAAACAATGGCCGGAGAACAGCTGATACCAGCTACAGAGCAAAAGGAAACCACCATGCAGACCCTCACCCTCGAGCAGGAGACCAATCCCTGGGAGGCCCAGGCCGCTCGATTCGACTTTGCCGCAAAAAAACTCAATCTCGACTCCGGACTTTGGAAGGTTCTTCGTCAACCCTCCCGCGAGATCATCGTTCACTTTCCCGTCAGCATGGACGACGGAAGCATTGAGGTCTTCACCGGCTACCGTGTCCAGCACTCCGTCGCCCGAGGCCCCGGTAAGGGCGGCATCCGCTACTCCCCCGATGTCTCTCTCGACGAGGTCCGTGCCCTTGCCTCCTGGATGACCTGGAAGTGCGCCGTCGTCAACATCCCCTTCGGCGGGGCCAAGGGAGGAGTCATCTGCGATCCCAAAACACTCTCGCAGGGCGAGCTCGAGCGCATCACCCGCCGCTACACCGCCGAGATTATCGAGTTCCTCGGACCTGAAAAAGACGTCCCCGCCCCCGACATGGGCACTGATGAGCAGACCATGGCCTGGATCATGGACACCTACTCCATGCACATGCGTCAGACCGTCAATGCCGTCGTCACCGGCAAGCCCGTCAATCTCGGAGGCTCACGCGGACGTACCGCCGCCACCGGCCGCGGTCTCTCCGTCGTCTGCGACGAGGCCCTCAAGGCCCTCGACATGCCCGTCGAAGGCTGCCGAGTTATCGTGCAGGGCTTCGGCAACGTCGGATACAACTCCGCCCGCCTGCTCGCCGAAAAGGGCTACACCATCATCGGCATCGCCGAATACGACGGCGGTTTGTATAACCCCCAAGGCATCGACATCCACGCACTCGCCGAGCACCGCAAGCGCACCCGCAGCATCAACGGCTTCCCCGGAGCCCAGGCCGCCGACAAGGACGAGCTGCTCACCTATGAGTGCGAGATCCTTCTGCCTGCCGCGACCGAGAACGTCATCACCAGCCGCAACGCCGCCAAACTGCGTTGCAGAATCCTCTGCGAAGGCGCCAACGGACCCACCACTCCCGTCGCAGATGACATCCTCGCCGCCAAGAAAGTGTTCGTCATCCCCGACATCCTGGCCAACGCCGGAGGCGTCACCACCAGCTACTTCGAGTGGGTGCAGGACCGCATGGGCTACTTCTGGACCGAGTCCGAAGTCAACCAGCGTCTCGACCACATCATGAGCGAGAGCTTTCGCGACGTCATCAGCTACGCCCGCAACCACGAGGTCAACAACCGTATTGCCGCCTACATGCTCGCGATTGACCGTGTCGCCTACACCACTCGTCAGCGCGGCATCTATGCTTGATAAACATTGAAAGAGAGAGAACGATAAATGGAAATCAAACGTAACGGCACGCAGGCCCCTGTCAAAGGACCGGCCGACTGGTTCACAGGTACGGTCCGCATCGATCCTCTGTTTCAGGCGCCTGATCCTGCCCGCGTCCAGGGAGCCAGCGTCACCTTCGAGCCCGGAGCCCGAACCGCCTGGCACACGCATCCCCTCGGCCAGACACTCATCGTGACCTCGGGTTGCGGTCTGGTGCAGCGCTGGGGAGGTCCCATCGAAGAGATACAGCCCGGAGACATCATCTGGTTCGGACCCGGCGAGAAGCATTGGCATGGCGCAACTCCCACTAACGCCATGACTCACATCGCCGTTCAGGAACAGCTCAACGGCAAACCTGTCGATTGGCTGGAACAGGTAAGCGAAGACCAATATCTGCCGACCTCGCACTAGCTCTTTTGAGAAGCTAAAGCCTCCACTCATACCAGAAGCACCTAGCATGAGTGTCCTTCGTGTATAGGCCATCGAAGCGAAGCCAAGGACAGCATTCATACCAGCGCTTCGCTGCACGAAGGGTGTCCTCGATGGAAGCTCGAGCCGCTTCCCGGGGGCACGGCTCCAGCTGTGCGACCCATCGATTATGCGCAGGCGGCTTCAGCCGCTGAGGTCCCTCCCTAAGGCGTGACCACCAGCTTCACCTTCTGCGAAACCTGTACGCCGCCCACGCTCCCTGTCACTGTGATCGTGTAGGTTCCCGGCCTGGTCCCCAGGTCGGTACAGTTCCCCGTTCCGCATCCCGTCATCCCGCCCATCAGCGCCATCGCAAACACCGCCGACATCAGTCCCTTCAGAACCCGCCGTCGTCGACTTGCCACCATCACCAGCAGACCCAGGGGCAGCAACTCGCCCTTCGCCGGTACTCCGTAGGGGGTCGACGATGCACAGTCCCGCGGCGCCGAGGTCGAAATCCGCAGCGTCGCCGTCCCACCGCTCGCCGCTCCGCCCGAGGCTGAGGCCACATACAGGCACGAAGCCTCCTCGGGCAGACCGCTGCAGCTCAGACTGGCAGCCTTCGCCATCCCTGCACTCCCGTTTACCGTCACCGGTATACTCACCGTATCCCCCGCCGCCACTGTTGCCGTCGTGGTACCTAGCGCCACTCCACCCGAAGCCTGTTGGCTACTCACCACGACAGTCAACGGAGCAGATACGCTCGGCCCCGTCAGACTATCCCCGGCATAATCCGCCACGATACGGTGGGTTCCTGCAGTCAGTCCGGACGTACTCCAACTCGCCACGCCTGCCTGCACCCTTCCCGATCCCAGCGTCATATTCCCTTCGTTGAACGTCACCACTCCGCTCGGCGCCGCTCCGCCTCTAGACGTCGAGACGTTGGCAGAGAAGGTCACGCTCTCTCCCGCCACCGCCGAACTCTCATTTGCCGTAAGCGTGGTGGCGGTGGCAGCTAAGCTCCCGGCAACCGTCTCATGGACGGACGCACTGACCGATCCCATGGAGTTCCCGTCTCCCTCGTATCGCGCTGTGATGGCATGGTCGCCGCTCACCAGCATCAGCACCGACAGTGCCGCAGTCCCGCTTCCGCTCAGCGCCGCCGATCCCATCGAAACCGTGCCATCGAGAAACGTCACCATCCCCGCAACCGGACCGTGAGACCCCGCAACCGAGGCCGTGTAGACCACCTGGCCCCCCACCCCCACCGCGCCGGCAGAGGCCGCAAGCGCCGTCGTCGTCGTGTCCTGTTTTACGATCACCGTTACCGCATTCGATGTCGCGGCCGCATGTGTCTCGTCGCCGGAATATGCCGCCGTAAATACATGCGTTCCCGCTGCGAATCCCTTCTCCGTTCCCTCCGGACAATCTGCTCCGTTCACCAGCGACAGCACGCAGAAGCTCGTCGTTCCGTCATAGAAGGTCACGCTCCCCGTCCCCGTTGTGCCATCGCTCGCCGTCACCTGCGCGAGGCCATCAATCGACTCGCCGTAGAACACGGACAGCGGAGTTGTGACACTCAGCGCAACCGTAGTCGGAACCTTCGCCACCGCCCCCGCAGCGATCGGAAGCAGAAAAAACGTTGTAATCGTCACAGCCAGCTTGCGGATTGACATAGAGTTCTTGGGCAGACGTGTCTCTTATCGGCACACTCCCGCCAAAGAACAGCCATCGGAGTAGAATTCCATCGCAGTCTTCCGGAGGCGGGAAATGCGCACTCGATCCGTCGCAATCTTCACTGCACTCTTGCTCCTCGTCCCCTTTGCCATCGCAAAAGGCAAATCGAAGAACGTCCTTCCCGCCTACGTCCTCACCGCGAAGACCGTCGCCGTGGTCATCGACCCCGAATCCGGAATCGACCCCGAGGATCCCCGGGCCAACGAGATCGCGCGCAAAGACGTCGAGACAGCTCTGCTCAACTGGGGCCGCTTCGAGCCCATGGTCGCCGGCCAGCCCGCAGATCTCATCATCGTCGTGCGCCGCGGCCAGAGACGCCCCGTCAGCGAGACCATCCCTGACGCTCGACAGAACGATCGCGTGGGAGCCATTAACCCGACCGACAACGGCATGCAGATCGGCGGCCGTCAGGGGCAGCCGCCCACAAATCCGGGAATGGGGCCCACCCCCGGTCCCGCCGGCCAGTCACCCATCACCCAGACCGAGATCGGATCGATGGACGACTCCTTCGCCGTCTACGACGGTAGCGTAGCCCGTCCCCTCGCAGCTCCTCCCGCCTGGCGATACGTAGCTCACGACGCTCTCCAGCCCCATCTCGTCCCTGCCGTCGCCCAGTTCCGGAAAGCCGTCGCCGCCGCCGAAAAAGCCGCCGCGAACCATCCTTAGCCGCTACATTCCCATGGTCTGTCCCTGCCTTCCCCGCGCAGCCTTCCTCTCTGCTGTGGCAGAATTGATGCATTGACCGCCCCGGCGCGATTCCGCCCAGGCGCGCCCTCGAAGACCGTGCGATGAATCTTCCTAACTCCATCACGATGAGCCGTATCGCAGCCATCCCGCTGCTCATCTGGATCCTCTCGCCCTCCTTCCCCCTCCACGGTCACGGCCAGCCAGGCCTTATCGGCGGCGAGCAGGAGATCATCGCCTCCATCGTCTTCATCCTCGCCTCCATCACCGACGGCGTAGACGGCTATCTCGCCCGCAGGCGCGGTCAGATCACCACCATGGGCATGCTCCTCGACCCTCTGGCCGATAAGCTCCTGATTTCTGCAGCTTACATCGTTCTGGTTGCCTACAATCCGCGAATCGTTCCTCCTTGGATCGCCGTCCTCGTCATCGGGCGCGAGTTCCTCGTCTCCGGCCTCCGCTCCATCGCAGCCAACGAAGGCTTCACCATCGAGGCCTCGGAGATTGGTAAGCTCAAGACCGTCCTCCAGATCGTCTCGGTCGTCGCCGCCGTCCTCGCCCACCGCTGGGACTACTGGCTCTGGTTCCCCGGCTTCCACGGCGGCTTCGTCATCGGTGTGCACTTTATCGCCCTCACGGCGATCTACTGGATGACGATCGTCTCGATCATCTCCGCCGTCGACTACTTCGTAGGCTTCTGGAAGAAGATCGACCACGCCAGCGAGCGCCAGCGCCGCCGCGTCGTCCTCAGTCGCAAAGCCAAACCCTCCCAACCCAGCCCCGAACACCACTCTCGCATCGGCTGACATTCTGCGTGACCCACGGCAGATCTCGCGCAGCAGGATAGCTGCCTTAGCCTTGAAGGCTTCAGCCGTGGAGGTAGATTCCCCGCAAACTAGCTCTGCTAAAGTTCTCTGCCATGAGAACCGCCATCATTCTCGTTGCCACACTTCTATTCGCTGCGCCACTTGCGCGATCGCAACCGGCTACTGACTTCCATCAGCATCTCTTCAGCCCGGCCTCCCACCTGCGCGCTCCTCAGGTTGAGCCCTTCTCCGCGGCCGACCTTATATCTCTCCTCAATGCTGCAGGCATCCGCCGCGCGGTGATCCTCTCACTCGCCTATCAGTACAGCAATCCCAATCTTCCACCCATTCAGGACGAGTACACGAAGATCCGCGCCGAAAATGACTGGACCGCTCAGCAGGTGGCGCAATTCCCAGGGCGTCTCTGGGCCTTCTGTAGCGTGAATCCTCTCAAAGACTACGCGCTCCGGGAGATCGACCGTTGCGCACACGACCCGATCCTCCGGACCGGCCTCAAGATGCACTTCGGCAACTCCGACGTCGATCTCGACAATCCGCAGCACGTCCAGCAGCTACGCCGCATCTTCGCCGCTGCCGATCGACACCATATGGCCATAGTGATCCACCTGCACCCGTCAGTCACACGCAAACGTCCGTATGGAGCAAAAGAAGCCCACGTCTTTCTTACCGAGCTTCTGCCCGCTGCTCCGCACGCCACGATACAAATAGCCCATCTGGCAGGCTCAGGAACATACGATGATCCCACCACCGATCAGGCCCTCTCGGTCTTCATCGAGGCTATCCAGAAACATAATCCGAGAATGCAACATGTCTACTTCGATATCTCCGGCGTCGCAGGATTCGGTCACTGGGAAGAAAAGAAGGATCTCATCGCCACGCGCATTCGGCAGGTCGGTGTCCACCGCATCCTCTGGGGATCCGACAGTTCCTACGGTGGCGGGCTCACTCCGCGCGAGACAGTCCGCGCGTATAAGGCTCTCCCCCTCACCCCGCAGGAGTTCCAGATCATCGATACCAATACGCCATCTTATCTGCACTGAAGCGGGCCCCGGCTGCCCCATTCGTGCGCTCTTATTGCATGAGTGCACCATTCGCTCGAAGCGCCAACCCGCCGGTTAAGGCCACGACTTCAGCCGCGCCGTAGGCGGGAATAGTTATTGTTTCGCAGGAAGCAGGCCGTAAACATCCACCTCGCCTTTTGTGCCAACATACACATGCCCACTCACAATCGTGGGGATCGCGAAACGAAGGGCATAGCCGGCGCTGTCACGAGCGGAATTTTGATTACTGGCATAGAGCAGATGAGAGATATCTGAAGCGTCCGCAGCATAAAGAACCGCTCGCCTGTCAGGCGAAGCCCAGCCTTTCGAACTCATCACCCAGACAATCCCGTTCTTACTGCCATTCGCAGATACCGTCGGCGTTGCGGCGTGATCCTCCAATTTGAAGCTGCTGGCGGCTTTGAAGATGAGCTTTCCGTCTTTTACCTCGAAATCGCGAAGTGAGTCGTGATCACTGAGGACATAGACATTGTGGTTCCAATACGCCATCGATCCGTAGATGCCGCGTGAGATTGAAATCGTCTGCACCGCATGGCTGTTGCTTCCTGGATGAAAATGACCAAGGTTGTCGCGATCCACCACGTAAATCATGGGGCCTTTTCCACCGATCACTGCAAGGTGCGGATGCTCTCCCGACTGATCCGGTAACAGCATAGGCCCGCCCGAACCAAGATCATGATCCTTGGCATCGAGTTCGCGGGCGTTGAAAGGCGTGAAATAGTCAGCCGGTTTCAGGGTTCGGCCATCAGTACGAAGTTTGAGGAGAGTATCTCCGTAGTCCCTCCCCCCACTCGCTACATCGAACTGCCCATTACCCGTCGCAACGAAGATATTCCCATCCTTGTCCGCTGCCGGGCCCGTGTCGCTCGCCCATATTCCGCTGTCATCCGCATCGGGAGACGTATTGAAGACCGCCCTCTGCTTCAGGCTCCTGGCATCGTACGCCATCACCCAGCCGTGATAGGGTCCCACATCGCAGGATGAGCCCCAGGTGAGATACACCAGGCCGTTCGATAGCAGTAAAGCGGCTCGTGGATTCTCCCGCAACGGTTCAAACGCCATGCTTCCACCCTTGGTGCCCGTGCCGTTTCCATCCATCGAAGCTTCTATCTCTACGGGGCCGCCAGATCTTTCGCTGCCGGAAGTCACCGCGAGCGCATGAAGATGTTGACGATACTGCTCGTCAGCAGGGAGGCTCGTCTTCTTTGTGCGAGCCAGCACATAAAGAGTCCCGGTCTTTGTATCGATCACCGGGGTCGAGGTAATTCCAACCTCCGGCTGCGTAAATGGACAGGAGACATCCCTGGCGGGAACCGTAGTCACGCCATCCTTCACAAAACTTACATGCCATAGCGGCGTTGAAGGCTTGCCGTATGCGTCGAAGGCATAGACGCTGTCGTGTTCTGTCACAATAAACACGACGTCGTGTCGGCCCTTTCCAGGAATTTGAACGTTCGCCAGAAAGAGCGGCTGAGCATAGATATCTCCGTCCACCTTCAACGTGAAGAGTCTTCCAAACTGTCTCTGATTGACGTTTTGTGGCGTCAGCGTTTCTTCCTTCAGGTTTGCACCAGTTCGCGCATTGTCGTATTGCGCAGTCGTCATCTGCGGATGCGCGGTAAGGCCAAACAAAAAGACGATGACGCTCCCACAAGCGTGAAATCTACGTCGGATGAATTCCATACATCCCTCGTTTCCAGCCGCATATATGTTCAGCTTAGTGTCGGAATCCGACTATATCGATAGGCGACTATCGAGTCAAATCGAAGACTTTGTTGATTGCCGTGTGCCGCGGGTCCATTATGCAGGCTTCATCGTGAGTGGGCCATGCCCGCATTGCGCGAACCGCAGCGTCACAGGGATGGCTTCAGCCTGCCACCCAGTCCACAAAGAAAGTGGGTTTAGCCGCTGAGGTCCGCTTTTCTTCGCACCTTCTGCGCAATTCTCTTTGCTAAAGTTCTCCTGCCATGAAAACCCTCCTCATCCTCGCACTGGCCACTGTGACCCTCCACGCCCAGCAGACCCCTGAGGTTCCCGACTGGGCCCAGCCCGGCTCGCCTACCCATAAACAAGTCCCACCTCCCGCTGACTTCCACCGCCCCAGCAAGATCTTCAACAATCGCATCGGCATCTTCGACGGAGAAGCCGACGTCGGTTCCGCTCTCGTCCCTGGCTCTGCCAGCTACGATCCAGCGACGAAGCAGTACACCATCCACTCCGCCGGCTACAACATCTGGTACTCGCGCGACGAGTTCCGTTTCCTCTGGAAGAGGATGTCAGGAGACCTTTCACTTGCTGCCGACGTCTCTTTTCCAAACCCGAACGGCTACAACGACCGCAAGGCCGTTCTCATCATCCGCCAGAACCTCGACGACGACGCACCTGAGGCAATGGCCGGGCAGCACGGCACCGGCATGGTTCACCTTGCTGCCCGCCTCACCCGCGGAGCCAGCTTGCGCGACTACGAGTACCGCCTCTCCGCCGTCGGCCTTCCCTCCAGTTCCAACGGCCTGACCACCCTCCATCCCAAACGCATCGGTCTCGAAAAGCGCGGTGATGAGATCGCACTCTACATCTCGGTCGAAGGCGAGCCGCTCCACCAGTTCGGCCCTCCCATCCGCCTCCACTTCGACGGACCCTTCTACGTGGGCATCGGCTTCACCTCGCACCTGCCCGCGACTTCCGACACCGCCGTCCTCTCCAACGTCAACCTCGTAAACTCCGCCGGGCAGGTCCGCTAGCCAGATTCACAAAGCCGGGGGCGGGTGCCCATTCCTGGGGCTCCATCGCACGAGTGTGCCATTCGCGCAGCGCGCGAACCGCAATGTTAAACGCACCGCATCAGCCGCTGAGATACGGGCGCGCTCTCGAACGTCCTCGGAAGCTCCTCCGGCACGATGCACTCTCCCGCATACTCCGCAAGCGATAAACCGCAGTGATCCCTGCTCTGCCTATTACTCAGAGATTAGAGTGTCGAGATTTTATCGATCGCGGTAATCTTTGCTTCGCTCCTCACAACTACTTGGCCGTCCACACATCGTATTCGTAACCGACGCTCTTGGACTTGTTGTAATGATCCTCGATGTACGTGCAAAGAGGCTCCAGCGTTTCAGGAACGTGCTTCGGATGCGCGAAGTATGGAAGCACGAACAGCAATTCGATCAGCTTTCTTTCGCCCATCGGATTGAAGGTGCAGCGCTTTTTGAAATCCTCTGGAATCAGCAGAGAAGGAGAGTCCGAGATCTCCGTGATCTTCCGATTCACCGCATCTGGTGTGAAGACATTAACCACACCGTCGAAGTACCCCTCATCCACTCCCGCCTGCGACATCCCCAGGTGATTTGGGCTGTACGCAAAAGGAGCTTTGATCTTCTGTGGAAAGCTCATCGCTTGAAGATGCCGATCAGCGGATACAGCAGTTCGCAGCAGACCCTTGTAAAGCCACACGCCCGACACCGTCGGCAGTATCAGGAAGAAGGCGATGAAACAGGCTCGATACGTCTTCCAGAGAGGCGCGTCCGAGGCGAGAAGGGAGGCTGCAAGGACGATCCCTGCAGCGGCAAATCCAACGTGCCCGGGGTCGCAGCGGCCCAGAGCCGCGAAGAGCGTTCCTGCCGACGCAGCGATCACAAACAGCAGGCTTCGGTCCCCCTGCTTTGCTCGTAAAGCCTCCGCGACATATAACGCCACCAGCATGCACATGAAGAAGAACAGGAGGAGGTGTCCTGCCGGGAGGATCGGAAAGTTATACGCTCCTCCCGAGAACATCTTTAGCGTGTAGAACATGCCCAGTCTGCTTGCACCATAGAGCACCACCGCGAGCGATGCCAGCAGGCCGACATACTGCAATGCGATTCCGATGGACCAGTCGGCTTCAAGCAGCACGCAGTAAGCCACGCATCCCATAATGAAGGCAAGGCCGATCTCGGGCGAGATCGACAGCAGGATCATCGTCGCCAGCAGAATTGCAGCGAAGGGAGCAACTCTGCTTCGCCCGGAACCCGTCCCGTAGCTCCGGTCTACGATCAGGGCGAGGTATGGTCCCGGCATAAACCGAAATAACGTATAGTTCGTCCCCGTCGTCAGCACCGAAATAAGTGCGAAGGTGCAGAGCAGCGTAAAGATATCGGCTTTGTGCGCAGACGGAAACCGGATCATCGTTAGTGTCTGCGAGAGAAGCCAGACCCCTGTCAGCAGCGTCAGCAACCAGAAGATCGCGTAGCTGTACTCTGCGCTGAGGTGGAAGAGCATGAAGATTCTTGGGAGGTAGAGAAACGCTGGTCCGTAGGCAAACTCGAAGTCCCGGTAAGGAACAGCGCCCTTCGCAACCAGGTTCAATCGATCGATCAGGTAGGCGGATTCCCCAAAGCCTCCGAATCCATGATCGAATGCGGTCATGGCAGCCCAGCCGACTGCGAAGATCACCATCCAGCGCTGTATCAGCGACTTCGGAATAACGGAGTCTTGTGACGGCATTACAAAATCTGTTCGGAACAAAAAGGTGCCGAGAAATAGGACTGCCAGTAAAACGAGTGTGCCGACGCGGTTGTTATACCCGAACGCATAAGAAGCGGAGATCGAAGGCACCGTCAGAAATAGCTTTGGTATCAGGAAAATCGCTGCAAGAGCCGCGCAGACGAGAGTCGCTGTCTTCCAGGGGTCCAGCTTTGAACGCATTCTCCCACCTTATATCAGGCAATCTCCCCCCGGCCTTCAACCCCGCAGTACGTCCAGTTCCGTCCTCCGCGCCTGCTCAATCCGAGTTCCCTTGAGAAGGACTCGGCGGATTCAGGCCTGAAGGAAATCACGGCCTGCCGATAAGTCTGTCAATCCGCTGTGCCTCCTAAAAGCTGCTGATTCAGTCATATAGAATTGCCGATTCACCGGCCTCACCTTGTTATTCTGGATTTGACCGTTTAAAGCAAAACGCTCCCAACTGAGGAGCGTTCTTTCCGCAAGGCGGGTAAGCAGGTTCTGGTCTCATAGTCTGAAGATGCGGGCGAGGTCCAGACCTAAATCTAATGCTTTGAAGATTTTGCCCAAAAATGTACGGGGGGGTTACTGCAGGATCGGAACCCCGCCCAGCTCCCCCGCGATCCTGGCCTTCCACTCCACGGGACCGGTCTTGTGGACGCTGACGCCCTTCGAGTCGACCGCCACCGTCACCGGCATGTCGACCACCTCGAACTCGTAGATTGCCTCCATGCCCAGATCACCGAAGCCCAGCAACTTGGAGCTCCTGATCGCCTTCGACACGAGATAGGCTGCACCACCGACGGCCATCAGGTAAACGGCGTCGAACTCCTCGATGGCGTCGATCGCCATCTGACCCCGCTCGGCCTTCCCGACCATGCCCAGCAAGCCAGTCTGCTCCAGCATCTGCCGAGTGAACTTGTCCATCCGGGTCGCCGTCGTCGGGCCCGCCGGGCCGACTGCCTCGTCGCGTACCGCGTCCACCGGGCCGACGTAGTAGATAAAGCGGTTGGTGAAGTCGACCGGAAGCTTCTCGCCGCGGTTCAGCATGTCAGTCATGCGTTTATGAGCGGCGTCGCGGCCCGTCAGCAGCTTGCCGTTCAGCAGCAGAACCTCACCGGGCTTCCACGTCTTCACCTCTTCGCGGGTAACCGTGTTCAGGTCGACCCGCCGGGCGCTCGATGCGTCGTAGGTCAGCTCCGGCCAGGCATCGAGCGACGGAGCCTCCAGTGCCACTGGACCTGATCCATCGAGATGGAAGTGAGCATGCCGCGTCGCCGCGCAGTTCGGAATCATCGCCACTGGAAGATTCGCCGCGTGCGTCGGGTAGTCCTTTATCTTGATATCGAGCACGGTCGTCAGGCCGCCCAGGCCCTGCGCTCCAATGCCGAGCTGGTTGATCCGGTTGTAGAGCTCGATCCGCAGTTCCTCGAGTTTGTTCTGCGGTCCGCGCGCGATCAACTCCTGCATGTCGATCGGGTCCATCAGGGACTCTTTCGCCATCACCATCGCCTTCTCCGCCGTCCCGCCGATCCCGATGCCCAGCATCCCCGGCGGGCACCAGCCGGCGCCCATCGTCGGAACCGTCTTCACCACCCAGTCGATGATCGAATCCGACGGATTCAGCATCACGAACTTCGACTTCGCCTCCGAGCCGCCGCCCTTGGCCGCGACCGTCACGTCAACATCGCCGCCCTCGACCATCTCGACCGAGACGACCGCCGGCGTGTTGTCGCCGGTGTTCTTCCGCGAAAATGCTGGATCGGCCAGGATGCTGGCCCGCAGCTTGTTGTCCGGAAGCATGTAAGCGCGGCGCACACCTTCGTCAACCATCTGCTGCACGGTCTTGAGAGGCTGGCCGTCATTGTCCCAGCGCGCCTCCATCCCGACCTTCACGAACGCCGTCACGATGCCGGTATCCTGGCAGACGGGACGGTGACCCTCGGCGCACATGCGCGAGTTGATCAGAATCTGTGCCATCGCGTCCTTGGCCGCAGGCGACTGCTCGAGCTCCCAGGCGCGGGTCAGGTTGGTGATGAAATCCTCAGGGTGGTAGTAGCTGATGTACTGAAGGGCATCGGCGACAGACTGGATGAAGTCGGATTGCTTGATGGTGGCCATGGCACCATCATTTTAGAGTTTTCCAAGTATCGTTGTCGTGGACTTTGGCGCAGATGCGCGTTTATCGAAAGGGCATGATGAAGCGAGGACTACTGATCAAACTGATCTGGAGAGATAACGATATCGTTGAAGCGCGAGTGTCCGCGTCGAATGGCGAATTTGCCGGAACTGCCGATATGTACCTCTCCTATGGTGCTCTGAAAGAGCTTGCAGAAGGATTAAGGAGCTTCCCGACTGCATCGGCCGATGCTCGTGACGTCGAAATAGGCGATCTCGATAACAATGGATCCGGGGGCGCCACCGTGCGGTTATATATGGTTGATCGCGCAGGCCACATGGCGATAACACTCACCTTATTAGCAGGCACTCTACGAGGAACCGGTCAAATCGTCACGATGCATTCAGCGATTGAGGCTGCGGCGGTTGATGATTTCGTGTCAGAACTGATGAGAATGAATGACGAGGTGGGCACCCATGCATTTCTGAGGTTTAGCTTGTAAGCCTTGCGCAATGTTGCGACATCCAATTTGCAGGAGACTGAGCGATGTCAAAGCTGCGAAACGAAAGCGATTCTTTAGGCCCGGTCGAGGTCCCGGCCGAGGCGCTCTATGGAGCCCAGACCACCCGCGCGGTCGGAAACTTCCCCATCAGCGGACTGAAGGCCAGCCCTTTCCTGATCCGTGCCCTCGCGATGATCAAGCTTGCGGCGGCAGAGGCCAATACCGAGCTGGGCCTGATTACAGAGGAGCAGGGTAGAGCCATCGTCGAGGCCGCGCAGGAGGTTCTCGACGGCAGGCATCATGAGCACTTCATGGTGGATGTCTTTCAGGCGGGAGCGGGCGTGAGCCTGCACATGAACACCAACGAGGTGCTGGCGAATCGCGCCAACCAGATCCTCGGGGAGGAGCTAGGGAGCTATAAGAAAGTTCACCCGAACGACCATGTGAACTACGGGCAATCGACAAACGATGTCTTTCCGACAGCGATGCGTCTCAGCGCGTTGCTCGCTCTCGAGGAGCTTTACCCTGTACTTGAATCACTCGCCGGAAGCTTTTCCGCCAAAGCCGAGGAGTTCAAGGACATCCTCAAAGCCGGACGCACCCACATGCAGGATGCCGTGCCGATCACGCTTGGTCAGGAGTTCGCCGCCTACTCGGTGGCCATCAAAGAGGCTTCCGCCAGCATCCGGCGCAACGCCGTCACGCTACACGCACTCGGTCTTGGAGGTTCAGCGGTCGGAACCGGCCTCAATACTCATCCTGACTACCGATTCAAGGCCGTGGCAAGGCTCGCAAAGCTGTCAGGGCTGGAGCTACATCCGGCTTACGATCTGCGTTACGCAATGCAGTCGTGCGCTCCCATGGCTGACATCTCTGGAGCACTACGGGGTTTAGCGCTGGAGATGATCCGCATCTCCAATGATCTCAGGCTGCTCTCCTCCGGCCCGAATACCGGCTTCAACGAGATTCACTTGCCCAGTCTGCAGCCCGGGTCGAGCATCATGCCCGGCAAGGTGAATCCCGTGCTTGCAGAGCTGACGGCGATGGTGGCCTTCCAGGTCGTCGGCAACGACACTGCGGTGGCGATGGCGGTGCAGGCAGGCCAGTTGGAGTTGAACGTGATGATGCCTGCCATGGCGCACGCGACCTTGCAGTCCATCACTGTCCTTACCAATACCTTGCGCCAGCTCGATCTTTACTGCATTCGGGGTATCACGGCGAACAAGGAACGCAATGCGTTTTACGCCTCCAGCACGATTGCGCTCGCGACTGCGCTGAATCCTTATATTGGCTATCGCAAGGCCGCGGAGCTGGTGAAGGAGTCGGTTGCCTCGGGCCGCTCGATCGTCGATCTGGCGCGAAAGAAGAAGCTGCTCAGTGAAGAACAGATAGCCGAGATTCTAGACCCCAAAAACATGACCGAACCGCATGCCAAGATCTCTTGAGGCTGCGGTTCGGTCGTGTTTCCAATCTAAGCTACGAAGCCTACTTGATGCGTCCGAAGCGGTAGACAACACCCATGTTTACGCCGATATTGTTCTGAATCGTTCCACCCCAGGTGGAGCCCAGATAGGTTGGCGTGATGCGGACTGCAAGATTCGGGTAGAAGTTGTAATCCAGGTTGGCTCCGACGGAAAACACCGCGCGAGTCTCTGACGGCCACAGGCCAAGGTTCTCTGCGGGGATGCCTTTGGATCCACTATCGAATTTGCCGATTCCGGCACCCCCGGTGCCGAAGACGCTCACCGCGGCCTTTTCGCCGGTGTAGAAGCGGTAGAGCGGACCGGCCATGAAGGTGTACTGCGAGATCTGCGGGTTCTTGATGTTGTAGATCGTGTTGCCGACCTTGGCGTGGCCGTAGGCTCCGCGAACGTCTCCCGTGATACCGAACTTCGGGGTCATGAAGCGGGTTGCCGACATCCAGAAGGTCACTTCATTATTCTTCTGCAGGAGTTCTCCGGAACGAAAGCGAAGATAACCGCCGCCGCCTCCAAGCTCCCACTGGTGGGAATAGGTGTCCTGAATGGTACGTTCGATGCGGGCTCTACGATTCGCATTCGTCTCACGCCTGCGCGAAAACTGGGCCTGAAGAGGGGCCGCTCCGCCTGCAACGAACACGGCGGCCAAAGCGGCTGCCGCAAACTTCACACTAAACCTGAAACCGAACATCAACGATTACTCCTGCACAAGCTGAGCTCTTGCTATGGTGGAACTGCGGCGCGCCGCCGGAAGTCGAACTGCGGCCAACTCTTATTAGAACATCCGCAACATCCGTTCGACGGACAGAGCAGGGCTTCCCTCTCGTTTTAAGGCGTGGAAAGGACATCAAATTGGCTAAAAAGGGTGGAGGCGGCGGTTTCGGCAAGCTGGTGTTGGGATTTCTCCTGGGCGTTTTGGCCGTGGTGGCGGCAGGGTATGCCTACATGCGTTTCGGCAGTCTTCCGGTCGCGGTCGCCGACGCCCCTTTTCTGATGGAGAAGCAGATTGTCCGGATTCCGCTCCATAGTCGGATCGAGAGCGAGAAGAAGGACCCGCCGTTCGGGATCAGTGAAGATGTCTTCGAATCAGGCGCCAAGATCTATCGGACACAGTGTGCGGAATGCCACGGCACCCCGGGACACGACGTCCCCTATGCAAGATACATGTATCCTTCAGCTCCGCAACTCTGGAAGAAGCATGGCAGCAAAGGGGTGGTCGGTGTAAGCGATGACGACCCGGGAGAGACGTACTGGCGAGTGTCCAATGGAATACGGCTTACCGGAATGCCGGCTTTCAAGCATGTCCTTTCCGATACCGAGATGTGGCAGGTCAGCCTTCTTCTGAAGAATGCCGATAAAGATATGCCTGACCCGGTAGAGCACATCCTGAGAGGGAAGTAAGGTCGTTCGGTCCTGGTATTTGACTCCAGAATCAGAAGATCCCAAAGAAAAGGCGGTCCGGAAATCTGATCCAGACCGCCCATTCTTTGCTATCCGGTCGTTTAGTGGAAGTTGTAAGTAACTCCCGTGACGAACTGCAGGCTGTTCTTGTTGTATCCAAGTGCCGGATTGTTCAGGTAGTTATCGAGCAGATTCACGCTGAGGCTGAACCGATGGTAGACCGGAAGAGCCAGGCCGAGAGAACCGATCGCGGACCATGCATTCGTGTTATTCCAGGATTGAATGTAGGTGCCGCTGTGGGTCAACTGAATCTTACCGGGAAGCGCGCGCCGGTAGGCTTCGCCGAAGGTTGAACCGATCAGGTTCTGGTCGGGGGTGAGCGGAAACTGCACCGCAGGAGGAGCAGGCTGGATGGGCTGAATGAATTTCTGCTGCTCGTAGTGGATATCGGCCTTCAGGTCCAGCTGATGGACCGCGGTCTGGAAGACGGTGTAACCGGCACCAACACCGTAGATCTGCTGGAAGTTCAGGCCTTGTGAGAAGTTATGATCGTAGGACAGGTTGCCCAGCATGTAGAAACGCGGCGTGATGTACTTATCGTGCTCGAAATCCGTATGGAAGATGCTGGTTTTCGCCTCCGATGCCGGCAGGTTTGTCGGATTCGGAATGACCGGTTGCGTCAACTTCCCATAGGTCTCAAGCAGGTTGAATGTGGTGCGGGTTCTGGGCGGAAGATAAGCGACAGAGGGTATGGCACGTATCAAGGAGACGGCGGCGGTGTAAGTCTGTCCATAGGAACTTGACTGCAGGACCGTAGCGCCGCCGGTCACGGAGCCATCCCATCCGCTGAAGAAACCCGGATGACCGTTCAGCTCTTGGTTATAGGTCTCCCCGTCGACGATGTAGCCCACATCTTTTCCGGCTACGGTCTCAGGGGCTCCGGTGGGGGTGGTCTGTTTGACCTCGCCGTTCTCGATCGTGATATTCGTAGCCTGCTTCGGAGCGTGGGTGATCTTCTCGTCTTTGCGCAGAATGACAAAGTTGCTGCTGGATCTGAGCTCTTTCACCTTATCCATCGATACGGTGACTTCGCCCGCCACATCGCTTTTGAAGACAACACTGTCTCCCACACCACGTTCCAGCTTGCCGCTGAGTTGGTCGCCGTTCTTGAAGATGATGACGTCCGGGGCTGGCGTTGCTGGTTTGTCCTGCGCGTGAACGGCGACAGGGGGGA
The DNA here is from genome assembly GCF_036877565.1 of Edaphobacter sp. HDX4. Classification (NCBI taxonomy): domain Bacteria; kingdom Pseudomonadati; phylum Acidobacteriota; class Terriglobia; order Terriglobales; family Acidobacteriaceae; genus Edaphobacter; species Edaphobacter sp. HDX4. The sequence continues at coordinate 251,917 of NZ_JAEDXW010000001.1, read as the reverse complement.
GGGCTGCCAACAGGCTGATCGCCAGGAACGGGCGCAACGGGCGCAGACGGCGAAGGACGAGCTCGAGATTTAGGGATAGCTTCATTCTTCCTACTTTGGTTGCAATAGAGTTAGGGGGACCATTGTCGGGTTGAATGGGGTAACTGTTTGGATTGGAAGCATCTTACGGCTCACAGGTTGTTCCAGGGCGAAGGATCGGACGGTAAATAGAAGTTGCCAGCCAGGAAGCCGTTCGATGGACGGCTCAGCCCTCTTTATTGTTGAAAAGTGAACGGAACGAGACGCTTGCAGGTTGCCAAAGATGCATGTGCTCGGCTTTCGGTGCATTTTTTCAGGTAAAAACGCTTGCCAACCGTTGTTCCATCGGCTTACTATCCGTTTCGGCTTCGGTACAGTGCGCTTATCGCGCAAAGTGCAGGAGGCGAAAGCGTCGTAAATGAACAGCTTGTCGAAACCTTTCGTTTCAGTATGAATTACATAACCAACTGCCTGCAGGGGTGGTTCAAGCCCTGCGTGCGTCATGGGAAGGTAAAAAACGATGGCATGGTACGCCTATTGCATTGCAGAAAGACAGGCCTTTCCGGAGCTTTGTAGGCATCGTCGTCCGATGCCGCTGGCCGGAGTTACGGGTCTGTTTGGAAATCAGACGTTTCTCTTTCCAGCCAGTGATCTTGCAGTGATCGTTTCGGAGCATAATGCTGAAGATAGCGCCCGGATTGATCAGCAATCCCAAAAAGACCACGCACGCGTGATCGCTGACTGCTTTAAGCATTCCACGGTCCTACCTTTTCGCTTCGGAACCACGTTTGAGGATGACGATGCTCTGCGGCGCTCCGTCCGTTCCAATCAACGCCACTTCCTGGCCAATGTAGAACGGCTACGGGGTAAGGCGGAGATGCACCTGAAGGTTCTGGTTGATGACACATGTCCGGGAAACACTCTGCGCGATATGACTGTGGGCCAGCAATACCTGACCAGTCTTCGCGAGAGCGCCAGCCGGCAGAGAGAGCGTCAGTCCAAGGCGCGCGCTCTTTCCGTACAGATGCATCGCATGTTCCTCCCGCTCGCCGAAGAGATTACGTGCAAACGGATGGAATCCGGCAAGATGCTTCTGGATATCGCCCACCTGATCGACAACAAGACGATCGAGCGTTATCAGAACAAGTACACTTCGGCTATGCAGCAGATGAAGGAATGCCAGATGCAGCTCTCTGGTCCCTGGCCCCCTTACCACTTTGTTCACCGCCCAAACGGCCATCAGCACTCGGCTTAGTACAGCCGGCAAAAAGGAGCGAATCTCATCCTGCGAGGTGTGAGATTCGCTCCTTCTTGTTTTTGCAGACAGCCTCGTGGCAACCGGCAAAGCGTTCAGCAGACTACTTTTTTCTCCGGTCGGGCATCGCAACATAAAAGGAAAGACCAGCAGGCGCCGCTCCGAAAGAAGATATGGAGACGTTCGCTTTGTAGACTGCCTTTGATCGAAGGAGAACGTAAATGTCGAAGACGAAGTCTGGAGCGGCCCTGGTTGCTGCTCTCATATTTGCTGCTATTGGTTTCATAGAGGTTCGTGGAGTTCAGTTACGCGCCCAGGAGCCCAATCCTATGGCGCAGCAGGCTCCTCCGGATGACAACAAGATTACGAAATCGTCGGAAGGCGTTTATCTCTATCGGGTCAAAGTCGTGCAACGCGATCTGGATGCGGTGAACTACCTGCATCGCAGCGGGTCGACCAGAATCGCTTTCAAGGGAACGCCCTTGCTCCCTATGGCCAAGGGGGAAGCCAAAGTTACAAGCGAACGTGGGGGCATCACGATCGACGCCCGGTTCGAAGGTCTGACTCCGGCCAATGGCTTCGGCCGCGAATACCTTACCTACGTGTTGTGGGCGATCACGCCGGATGGACGTCCTAATAATCTTGGCGAGATTCTGCCCGCTGGGACGAAAAACAACATTACGGTGACGACGGCACTGCAATCTTTTGGTCTGGTGGTTACAGCCGAGCCTTACTTTTCGGTCACGCAACCCAGTGATCTTGTGGTGCTGGAAAATCAGATCATCCAGGACAAGACAAACGGCGTGCTCGAGAAGGTTAACGCACATTACATGCTGCTGCCGCGAGGAACCTACGCGGAGACGGGCGGCGCCAACTCGGTGATCGATCCGATCACACGGGACGAGCACATGCCTCTGGAGTTGTATGAGGCGAACAATGCGCTGCGAATCGCGCAGCAGGCAGGCGCCGATAAATACGCGAAGGATATTTACGGCGAAGCCATGCTGGATCTGAAAAATGCCACCGACATCCTCTCGGGCAAAAAGCGCGACACAAAGATGGGCATTACTTATGCTCGGCAGGCGGTCCAGCGGGCTGAAGATGCGCGGCTGGTAACGCTTCGTCGGCAGGCGGCGGAACGGCAGCACAACGCAGAGATGGCGCAGCAGCAGGCGCAACTGCAGGCACAACAGTCGGCGCTGGATGCAGAGAGAGCACGAGCAGCCCAGGCTCAGGCCGATGCAGAGCGTGCCCGCGCCGAGGCCGCTGCAGCCCAGGCTCAAGCGCAGGCGGCGCAGGCTCAGGCCCAGGCCAATATGGCGCAGAAGAACGCCGACACCGCCAAGGAGGCCCGAGAGCGTCTGCTGGCCCAGCTCAATAGCGTCCTGGCAACCAGCGAGACAGCTCGCGGCCTGATCGTAAACATGTCGGATGTTCTGTTCGATACGGGCAAATACACTCTGAAACCCGCTACGCAGATAAGCCTGGCAAAGGTTGCGGGAATCCTTCAGGCGTATCCCGGTCTCAAGCTCCAGGTTGAGGGCTATACGGATAGCACCGGCAGCCCGGAGTTCAACCAGAAGCTCTCGGAGAATCGTGCTGGCGCCGTAAGGGACTTCCTTGTGACGCAGGGTGTATCGGCAAACAACATTGTTGCTACGGGCTATGGGATGGCCAAGCCCGTAGCCGACAACAATACGGCAAAAGGCCGTGCGCTGAACCGGCGCGTGCAGTTGGTGGTCTCGGGAGAGGCTATCGGCGTGCAGCAACAGGGACCGGATGCAGATACGACTCCTGCTCCTGCTCCCGCTCCAGAACCGGCTCCGGGTTCCCGAGGAGTCTCGAATCCACCGCAGCCCTAACTTCAGGCTAACGCTCGAACAATGCCGGGGAGCTTATCCACTCCCCGGCCTTTTGTTTATAAAGGATAGATATGGGATATCTAAGTGGAAAAACGGTATTGGTGACTGGGGCGAGCTCCGGCATTGGGCGCGCGACGGCGATTGCGTTCGCACGAGAGGGAGCACGGGTCGCGGTCTGTGCTCGTCGTGAAGATCGGCTGAAAGACCTTGAAACGGAGTTGACGGAAGCCGGTGCGGCCGGAGTTCATACCTTCAGCCTGGACGTCAGCCAGCGGAGTGCGGTGGAGCAGACGCTGAAGGCCTTGCCTGAGGAGTGGAGGGCGATCGATGTGCTGGTGAACAACGCCGGCCTCAGCCGCGGCCTGATGAAGGTCTACGAGGACGATCCGCAAAACTGGGAAGAGATGATCGATACAAATGTGAAGGGTCTTCTCTATGTCACTCGTGCGATCGTCCCTGGCATGGTTGAGCGCGGGAGCGGTCACGTTGTGAACATGGGGTCGACTGCTGGCTATATGACATACGCCAACGGTGCGGTGTACTGCGCGACCAAGGCGGCGGAAAAAGCCATCAGTGAAGGATTGAAGATTGATCTAATGGGAACAGCCGTCAGAGTGACTTCTATCGATCCAGGCATGGTTGAGACCGAATTCAGCGAGATTCGTTTTCGAGGGGACAAAGAGAGAGCAGCGAAGGTCTACCAGAACATTACACCGCTCAAGCCGGAAGATGTTGCGGATGCAATCGTGTGGGCGGCATCGCGCCCGCCACATGTAAATATCCACACGGTCGTGATGACTACGATCGACCAGGCAAACTCAGTGGTATTTCATCGCCACGGCTGATCGCGCGCGAGAAGCGGCGGGCTTTACCGGCGAGTCGGCAGGGCTGGTGCAGGTTACATATGCACAGTCCAGCCGAGCTCGGCGAGCTTCTCCTCAATATCCGCCAAAGCATAGGTCAGGGCAGAGCGACGATGTGGACTCGACGTGCGCTCGGAGAGAATGCGTTCGCGCTGCATTTCGAGCGCTTGTACGCGGCGCTTGCGCTCGGCAATCTCTGCACTGTTGTCCCGGGCTTCCGGCTTTGGAGCGGCGGCTTCTGCCTGCTGTTCTTCCACGGATTTACTCTCCCATCCACGCGACATTGGTATATTCTACGCCGATCGGTAAAGTTCCCGCTGGTTTTGCAACATCCAAGCACGACCGGGCATCTCTGGAAAGGGTGACAAAGAGCCCTTTGCCTTTCCGAGTACAATCTGGTGTCGTCGCGGCTTGAGGCAGGCATCTGGGAATCGGCTGGGCCTCACTCCAACACGTCAAGAGAGGGCCTACACTTCAACTAGCGCGACAGGTGCTTACGGCGGAGGATGCCTTGATTGTTGAAATAGAAGGTCTAAGAAAGGTCTACGACAGCAAGCAGCGGGTTGTGGCTGTCGATGGAATCGACCTTTCCGTACGCGAAGGGGCGCTCTATGGATTTCTGGGCCCCAATGGCGCGGGCAAGACCACGACCATCAGTATCTGCACCACTCGCGCACTCCCGACGGCCGGAACCGTTCGGATTGCAGGTATCGACGTTGTGAAGTCGCCGTCGCAGGCAAGACGATGCATCGGAGTTGTTCCCCAATACAACACTCTCGACCGTGCTTGCACCATCTACGAGAACATCCACTTCCACTGCCTCTACTTCGGATTCTCCCGCCTCGACGCTCATAAGCGTACGGAAAGACTTCTGGAGCAGTTTCACCTGACCGAGCGCGCCCAGGCCTATCCTTCGCAACTCTCCGGCGGCCTCGCGCAGCGTGTGCAGATCGCCCGGGCGATTGCACATCATCCAAAGGTGCTCTTTCTCGACGAACCGAGCGCCGGACTCGACCCGCAGAGCCGGATTGCGATGTGGGAGGCGGTGAAGAACCTGCGGGAAGAGGGGATTACGGTGGTGCTGACGACCCACTATATGGAAGAGGCGGATGAGCTTTGTGATCGCGTTGCCATCATCGATCATGGCAAGATTCTGGTGGAAGATACGCCGTCAGCCCTGAAAAACTCTGTCGGTGCGCAACGGATCTATGAACTGGATCTCCGCAGCCTGCAGAACGCTCCCGAACTTCTTCAAAAGCTTGAGCGGCAGCCCGGCATTGCCAGTGTAGAGACTACACAGAAGGGATTGCGTATCTTCGCCGAAGGGACCGAAGGGCTGCTGTCGGAGGTCGTTCATGCTGCGAACCCCTATGGTCTCCGCGACCTTACCATCACAGAGCCTAGTCTGGAGACGGTCTTTATCCGTCTAACCGGACGAGAGCTTCGCGAGTAATCTGAGATCTCCCTATGACCCAGCTGGCTACCATCGAAACTGAAGCGCCCTCTCCCGTCACTGCGGGCGGGTCTGTAAAGATGCAGTATCTGCGCGCCTTCCTTGGACTGTTTCTGCGCGACCTGCACGTTCTGCGACGGGAGATCTTTCCGTTTGTGATTCGCGTCTGCATGAACCCGATGCTCTTCCTCTTCGTCTTCACCTTCATCATGCCGCATATGAGCGGAGGCGCTTCGATGAACCCCACCGCTGCGGCGATGGGTAATAATTTCAGCACGATCCTGTTGCCAGGGCTGATGGCCGTCGCCATTATGTTCAGTGGCATCGCGGCGGTGGCGCTTCCGCTGGCACAGGAGTTTGGAATTACCCGAGAGATCGATGATCGCGTGATGTGCCCGCTGCCTGTCCCGGCTGTGGCGATCGAGAAGATTCTGTTCTCCGCGATGCAAAGCATCATTGCTGCCATCGTCGTGTTCCCGCTGGCATACTACATCCCTTCGACGCCGGTGGTAGCACACGTCAACAACTGGCCTTATCTGATCGTGATTCTGATTCTGGCCTCCGTCACCTCCGGCGCACTCGGTCTGACGATCGGGACGACCGTCGAACCTAAACAGATTGGCCTCATCTTCGGCGTCGTCGTTATGCCGATCACCTTCCTGGGCTGTGTCTACTATCCCTGGACTGCGCTGGGCCAGATCCGCTGGCTGCAGATTGGTGTGCTGGTGAACCCGATCGTCTATATGAGCGAAGGCCTGCGTTCTGCGCTTACACCGACGCTGCCGCACATGAATCCATTCCTGATTCTCGGCATGCTGGTGTTCTTCCTGCTGCTGCTGACCTGGCTTGGGATTCGTGGATTCCTGCGCAGAGTAATTGGGTAGCGTTCCAGCAGGCCTACCGCTAATCGAACGCCACAGCCGAGACATTCCTGGACACGAGATCGTTTGCGATCTGCTTGCCATGGAAACGGCCATTCTCGATGAAGATCTCGTTCGTACGCTCGCCGGCGATGACTACACCGGCGAGATAGATCCCGGGCACATTGCTCTCCAGAGTCTGTGGATCGCATGCGGGGCAGCGATCGTTCTTCTCATCCAGCCGAACGCCAAGACCCTCGAGAAAGCTGAAGTCGGGCTGGTAGCCGGTAAGCGCAAATACAAACTGATTTGGCAGCGTACGCTCCCCTTCAGGGGTTGCCAAGGTCACCGTGTCTTCATTGATACGAGCGACTGCGCTGGAGAGATAGGCCGTAATCTCACCATTTTTGATCCGATTGTTGATGTCCGGAAGGATCCAGTACTTCACATGGCGATGCATCTCTGCCCCGCGATGAACCAGAGTGACCTTCGCTCCATGTCGCCACAGATCGAGCGCCGCAATCGCAGCTGAGTTTTTGCCTCCGATGACGAGGACATCCATGTCGAAGTAGGGATGAGGATCATGGTAGTAGTGGGAGACCTTGTTCAGCTCTTCGCCGGGAACATTCAGATAGTTCGGCAGATCATAGTAGCCGGTTGCGATGACCAGCTTGCGTGCCCTATGCGCCAGCGGACGGTCAAAGCGGTCCAGTGTGTGAACCGTGAAGTTCCCGTCGCTCCCGGTGACTTGCTTTACAGTCTGGTAGGCGCGGATGTCGAGCTGATAGTGCTCCGCAACCTTGCGGTAATACTCCAGCGCCTCGTCCCGGTTAGGCTTCTGGTTGGGGCTGGGGAAGGGGATGTCTCCGATCTCCAGCAACTCCGGAGTGGTAAAGAATGTCATGTTGGACGGATAGTGGAAGAGCGAATTGCACAGACAGCCTTTATCGATCAGAATCGCACTGAATCCTGCTCGCTGGGCTTCGATAGCACAAGCCATACCGGTCGGGCCAGCGCCAATGACCGCCAGATCGACGATCGTTTCAGTAGGGACAGGTTGCTCGCTCATGTACTTATCTTACTGAAGTAGATCGACGCGTTCGAGCTAGGCATCCAGGCTGACGAGTTTATGTGCGATGGCGAACAATGCCAGCTCCAGGCGCGTTGACACGCCGGTTTTGTCGAAGATGTTCGAAAGATGGCGCTTCACGGTCTCCTCGCTGATAGAGAACTGCTTGGCGACGTCTTTGTTGCTGCAGCCTTCCACAATGCAGGTGACGACATTAAGCTCGCGAGGAGTCAGACCGTAGGTCTTCTTCTCAGGGGCGGCAGCCGCTCTCTTGACCAGGTCATTGAGAGCCGCGACCAGGTTCATCACTCGCTCTCCGCCAATCCAGTAGTCACCTGACTGGACGGCTCGCATCGCCTTTGTGAGGTCTCCGGCTACAGAGTCCTTGAGGATAATTCCGCGCGCGCCAATCTGCAGGGCCTCGATAATCTGCTGCGTTGAGATGGTGCTGGTCAAGAGGATGATCTTCACTCGCGGCGAGCGGTCCATGATGGCGCGCATCGCCTCCAGGCCTGGAAGCCGTGGCATCAGCAGATCCAGAAGCAGGATGTCCGGCTCGAGTTCCAGCGTCTCGGTGATGGCCACATCTCCGTCTTCCGCCTCGCCGACAATCTCGAACGCTGAATCGTGCTCAACCATGTTGCGGACTCCAAACCGAACGACCGGGTGATCGTCCGCAATGACGACTCGAATCCGCGAATTTCCGTTTGATCTCTCAACAAGCGTCTTTTCGGACTCCTTCATACCGTCTTCTCCTCGCCCCCTCTTATATAGTCGTCATCGTTGATGGAAACTCTGCGTTCGCCCAATATACCTTCAAGGCGTTGGCAGGCGGACATCAAATCTTTGAGTGTATCCATGGAATCAGCTGCGAAACCTTCCTTCTCGATAGACCATGCGAGCGACTCCATCTCTGCCGCTCCAACCATCCCGCAGCTACCCCGAATTGCATGCCCCTGGCTTCTGTATTCCACCTCGTCACTCCTCTTGAATGCCTGATGAAGGAGATCCATCCGCCGTCGGCAGTCGCTTAGGCAGAGTTGGTACAGCTGATCGAGATTCTCTCGGCTCATGGATCCAGCTAATTTCTGATAAATCGTTGGATTCAGAACTGGGGTAGTGTGTGGCTTGAGCGCCGGCTCCGAAACAACAACTCTGTCGCCCTTGAGGACCTTGTTGAGCTCGTCTTCGTTGAACGGTTTTCTGAGGAAGGCATCGAATTGCTTCAGCTGGGTCTCCTCGGGCTCGCTGGCGCTCATGGCAATCAGCCGCATGTTGCTGCCGCATACGGAACGAATCCGGTTCGCAAGGGCGCCTCCGGAGATCCCAGGCATCTGTATATCAATGAGCATGGAAGTTGGCGGCTCGCTCGTCTGTTCGAGGAGTTTCAGCGCGTCCTCGGGGGACTCCGCCTGATCAGTGATATAGCCGCTTCGTGCCAGCAGAAGTTCCAGCAGTTCGCGGATCATCGCCTCGTCATCGACGATGAGAATTCGACGGGAAGGTTGCTCTGCCATGCGTGAAGATTATCAACTGCGAGTTTTCCATGCCACTCGACCGGCGCACGCAGTAGAGTAGTTGCCATGGGCTTGGAGCACCTCGGGCAGCCGAATGAGAGTAGTAAGGACGAGAGTTCCGTCGCATCAGAGTTGCGGCTGCTTACCGCTCGTGTTGAAGCGCTGGAGCGAGAGCTGGCCGATATGCGGTCAACAGGCGCGATTCGCGAACCCAAGACCCGCCCTGAACGTCCGGCGCCTCCTCCACGGCTCGAACCTCCGCTGGTGGAGACTCAACCAGTCACAGAGGAGATAGCTGCCCCGTCGCTGTCACTGGAAAATAGGTTGGGAGCGCAGGTCTTCAATCGCATCGGCATCATCGCATTGATGATCGGTGTCACTTGGTTTCTGAAGCTGGCGATTGATAACCAGTGGATCGGTCCGATTGGCCGGGTTCTGATCGGGCTCATCGCAGGAGCCGGGGTCGTGCTCTGGTCAGAACATTTCCGGCGCAGGGGATTCCCTGTCTTCTCCTTTTCGCTGAAGGCGATTGGCTCGGGTGTGCTTTATCTGACCTTGTGGGCGGCGCAACAGCTTTACCATCTGTTACCGCCCTCGGCTGCGTTGGGAGGGATGATTCTCGTTACTGCCTGGAATGCCTATATGGCTTGGGCACAGGATGCTGAGCTTCTTGCTGCTTACGCCCTGGCTGGTGGTCTGGCAACGCCGTTGCTGCTTTCAAGTGGCGGCAACCATGAAGTCTTTCTCTTCACCTATCTCCTGGCCATCGATGCAGCGACGGTCGCGCTGGCGCGAATAAAGCCGTGGTACCGACTGCTTGCAGGCGCATTCCCGGCAACCGTCCTGTATTTCATCTTCTGGTATGCCAGCTTCTATGAGGAGTCGGCCTTCTCGATCACATCAGTGTTCGTGGGGCTATTCTTCTTGCTGTTTGCAACCGTCCCACTTGAGACCCGTGGCAACGAGGCTGCCTCTCAATATCTGCCCGGGCGTTTCGCACGTTCCTTTCGTTCCGTCATCCTTCCTCTTGGGGATGCAGCATTCGGCTCCCTCGCGATGTACTCCGTGATGCAGGACTCGGGTCGTCATTGGTTCCTGCCGTGGCTTATGCTCATCTTCGCCGCGATCTATCTATTAATCGCCCGGCTTCCACAATCTGCCACCCCTGCTGCGATTCACCTCTCGCTTGCGGTCGTCTTCCTCACCATCGCCATACCGCTTAAGGCGAGTGGCCATTGGATAACGGTCGGCTGGCTGATGGAAGGAGTAGCCCTCCTCTGGGTCGCGGTTCGCATCTCCCTTTCGCGTGACACCTCCGTCGAAGCGGCGCTGTCGTCCTCTGAATCCGGCAAGGTCCTGCTCTGGCTTGCGGCGGGTTCGTTGGTCCTGGGGCTCTCCAGTGTCTTCGCACTGCCATTCTGGTATGACACTGGGACTAGGGCAACACTGTTTAACCGCAACCTCGCTACTGCAATCAGCGCCGCTGTAGCCTTCTCGCTAGCCTTTTGGCTCGCATGGCGGGCGAAACAGACCAATCCCGGTCAGGATGTTTGGGCACGATTTGCGCTGGCAGCCGCACTTGCGCTCGATGCGCTCGCTGTCCTCATCAGCCTGCGCGAGATTGCGTCAACCATGAGCGCACGAAGTAGTACCCCGTTTTGGAACACTGACTTCGCGATGGCTCTGCTGGGTCTGGCAACTCTTTCGGGGATGGCCTGGATTTGTTTGCGCGTCGCTTTGACAGATCGGGCGAGCTTGGTTTGGCTGCAGCTTTCCGGAGGCTCGGTAATACCAGCTAACCTGGTTGCGATTCTGACAGGCGTTCGCGAGATCAGATCTCTCTGGCCAGCGACGCTGGCAAATCTCGACTCGGAGCTTCAGCGGGCACTCGCCGTCTCTGCATTCTTAATGGCATACGGAGCGGTTCTTCTTGCGGCAGGCTTCTGGAAGCGTAGCTCCTTCATTCGCTGGCAGGCTTTGATCCTTCTGGTGTTTAGCATCGGCAAAACCTTTCTCTACGACATGCGTAACCTGAGCCAGGGATACCGCGTTGTCAGCTTCTTGGGTCTGGGTGTCCTTCTGATGACGGTAAGTTTCGCGTATCAGAAAGACTGGCTCGCCTTGAAGGAACAGAATCCACAACGAGGATCGGAAGACATAGGAAACAGCCGGTGAAACTGATCTCTCTCCTCCTTCTGCTGTTCTGGCAGGCTGGTGCGAATCCAGCAACGACCGTCACGGCGCAGCGGCAGTATTTTCTGTATCAGCGCGCAATTGTGCCAACGGCAGTGGGGCAAAACTGTGCGGTACTGGACGCCGCGACCTTCGCGCATGCGGCGGGATCACTCCGAGACCTCAGATTGTTCGCGCAGACGGCAGCCCCGCGAGAGGTTCCTTACGCCATCACGCTCAGCGAGCCTGTTCAGCCCGATGCCGAACCGGCACGTGTCTTGAATCTTGGAATCAGGGAACACCTGGTCAGCTTCGACCTTGTTATGCCTCGCCGTCCTTATACTGCGGTCGTGCTGGATCTCGCTGCCACCGACTATGTGGCAGTGGCAACGGTGACAGGAGTTGATCAGCCCGGTAAGATCTCCGGAACCTGGCTCGGCGAATTTACTCTCTTCGATCTCACCTCTCAGCATCTCTCCCGCAGCACCACGTTGCCCTTGCAGGAGTCCACCTTCCCCTATCTGCATGTAGAACTCAGAATCTCACCTGCTCCTGGAGTGCGCCGTCTTCAACTCTCACCTCGCATAGTGCGAGGAGCATCTGTTCCGCCCAGCCGCGAGGCTCAGACCGTCTTTGTGCCTGCTGTGGAAACGCGCTCCGTCAGCCAGCGTGGACGTCAAACGGTTGCCCGTTTCGCACTTCCGAAACATGTCCCAATCGAACGGGTCTACTTCGTTCTGAGCTCGGGGTATAGAGATAACTTCAGTCGTAACGTGGTCATCAGCGATCACGCCTCCGGCATGCCGGCTTCGGCGGGAGAGGTACTCTCCGGAAATATATTCCGGGTGCGCCTGACGCAGGCTGGAACGGAGATCAATCAGCAGCAGCTCAGCGTACCGGCCACGCTCGGATCTAATCTGCAGAGCTCGGCCGAGGTAGAGGTGACCGTCAACAATGGGGACGACCAGCCGCTGCCCATCGTTGCGGTAGAGCTGCAGATGCGCCAGCGAAGGCTCTGCTTCAACGCCACCTCGATGGATTCCCTGACACTCTTCTACGGAGACTCAACCCTTGCCGCGCCCGAGTACGATTTTGCTCGCACGATCCAGTTCACAAACCAGAGCGCGCCCGCCCGCGTAGGTCCTGAGCAAAGGAATCCGGCCTACACGCATCGCCCCGATACGCGATCTCTTACGGAACGACATCCGGAGCTGGTATGGGTAGCGTTTCTGGCCGTCGTTTGCATCCTTGCAGTCGTTGCGATCCGCTCGTCCAGGCATCTCCCGCGTTGAGGTGTAGCTCTACCGCATCGCAGCGTCAGCTTCCTTCAGCCAGTTCGCGGACTTCAGCAGCTCTCGTGGCTTGGAACCATCCGCCGGGCCTACCAGACCGTCGTTGTACATCATATCGATCAGGTGAGCGGCACGGCCGTAGCCAATCCGCAGCCTCCGCTGGAGAAGCGATGTCGAGGCCTTCCCGAACTCAAAGACGAGACGAACTGCATCATCGTACATGGGATCGTCTGCCTCTCCATCCGAGCTTCCATCGAGATCCCGGCCAGCCTCGTCCTTCGGACCCTCAAGGAAGCCCTCCACGTATTCCGCCTCGCCCTGAGCCTTCCAGAAATCGGTGACGGCTGAAATCTCCTTTTCCGTTACGAAGGGGGCATGGACTCGCTGGACCCGGCTGGTTCCGGGAGGTAGATACAACATGTCGCCCCGCCCCAGTAGACTCTCAGCGCCATTGGAGTCGATGATCGTGCGGGAGTCTACCTTGGTTGCCAGACGGAAGCTCATACGTGTCGGAACGTTGGCCTTGATAAGGCCCGTGATCACGTCGACCGATGGCCGCTGCGTCGCCAGAACCAGGTGAATGCCAACCGCGCGCGCCATCTGGGCGAGTCGCGTAATGGCCTCTTCCACGTTGGCTCGATCCAGCATCATCAGGTCGGCCAGCTCATCAATGATGATCATGATGTAGGGCAGTGGCTCCTGGTTTACATCCTCGAACAGATGTCCGCTGCCACTCTCGAAGAGTTTGTTGAACTGGTCGATGTTGCGAACGTGATTCGCAGCCAGCAGCTTCAGGCGGCGTTCCATCTCGCGAACTGCGTTGCGCAATGCATTGGCCGCGAGCTTGGCTTCAGTGATGATAGGTGTAAAGAGATGCGGGATGCCTTCGTACATCCCCAGCTCTACCCGCTTCGGATCCACAAGGATCATGCGAACCTGTTCAGGAGTCGATTTGAACAGGACGCTCATAATCATGGCATTGATCGCAACCGACTTACCGGAGCCGGTCGAACCCGCGATCAGAACGTGTGGCATTGCGGCTAGGTCGCCCGTCACGATGCGCCCATTGATGTCCTTGCCCAGGGCAATCGGAAGTTTTGACTTCGACTGCGCGAAGCTCTCACACTCCACCACATCGCGCAGCCAGATCGTCTCGCGTGTGGAGTTCGGCACCTGGATTCCGACGGTCGATTTCCCGGCCATCCGCTCGATCAGAATGCTCTCGGCGGCCATCGCTAGGCAGAGGTCATCAGCCAGACCCGTCACGCGCGAGTACTTGACCCCGGCATCCGGCTTGAACTCGAACGTGGTCACGACGGGTCCTGGGTTGATGTGGGTCACCTGTCCATCGACGTCGAACTCGGCACACTTCTCGACCAGCACGCGAGCTTCTTCACGCAGAGCGTCCTCTCGAATGGTCGACTGTTCCTCACTGCGGTGTAGCAGGGAAGAAGGTGGAAGTTTATAGCCGCGTACACTCTTCGGCGTAATGGCGACCGCCTTGATATCGGCATCGGCCCGCTTGCCGAATGAGATTCCGCTCTCGGAGGGTGTATGCGAAGCCGGTGCTGCCGCTGGAACTTCTTCGATCCGCTTCCTCACCGGCGCTGGATCGGCGTGCGCCGGGGGCTCCGGCTTCACCCTCTCGTAGTCAAAATTGGAGACATCGTCGATCGCTCGAAGCGCGGTCGCAGCTTTGGCAAGCTCTTCGGTATAGGGTGCCGCCGCTGCTGTTGCTGTGCTGATTGCCGTCACCGGGGGCGCATCGACCATGGTTCGCGGCATAGCGCCCCACACGGAAGATTCCGCAGTTGCCAGGGGTTCTTCCGGCTCGGCCACAACAGCCGTTCTCTTTCTTCGGCTCAGCCATCCGAAGAGGCCTCCAAGCAAAGTCGAGCTCGACGCGCTCTTGCGTGCTTCAGCCTCATGAGCCTTCCGTTCTGCCAGCTCACGCTCTCGCCTCGCACGAAGCTCTGCGCGTTCCCGCTTGCTGCCGTACTGCTCCGCAGGCAGATCCTCGCCCTGGCGGCTCTCACGCCAACGCACCCAGCGGTCCCACATCCGCTGTGCGAAGCCGAAGCGCATCGTGGTCCATTCCCGGGCCGTGTTGAAGGTAAAAGTAGTCGCGAGATAAAGCGAAAGAGCGACCATAAGCGCGAGGACAATCGAAGCCCCAGGCAGGTTGAGATAGGCCACGAGCATGTCCGCCAGAAGGCGTCCGCTGGTGCCTTCAATCGGGAGCGTCCCCCGCCAGAGCAGATGGCCCGGCAGCAGCGCAATCGCCGCTGGCCCAAAGACCACCCACATAGCCAGACCGACAGCTTTGGCGACTGGAGATCCGGCTGGTCTGGACATCATCCAGCAGATTCCAAGACGAGCAAGCACGAGTGGCAGAAGAAAAGCGGCTACGCCGATCGCCTGCAGCATCGCGTCTGAGACATAGGCGCCCGCAATTCCTGTCCAGTTATGAGCGGGTCTTCCCGTTATATAGCTACCAACTGTATTGAAGGAGCGATCTGTCGGTGTATAGCTTACGAGGGCAAGACAGAGCAGACTCGCAGCCACCAGGACCGTAAGTCCAATGACTTCATTCAGACGGCGATTACGGGTCGGGGTCGAAACAAGTCTAAGCGTCTTCATGGGGAGTTGCACAGCCTCTCTCACGCCGGCGGCCGAGCCTCCGTGCCGGCCGGTCGTAGCTGTTGGCTACCGAGGCTTGAATCACCAGAGCAACTTCGATTATCCCAGACACGGTCGACCGCGACGCGCACCAAAACGAAAAACTGACTCGAGGTATCCGGATGCAAACCGGGGCCACAAACCTGCATCTATCTGTTCAACATACCGCCGGGATATCTCCGGCGGCCCTTAGTTATCCAGTGAGCAGGGGAGTGGGGTTTTCGCGATTTCTCCTGCTTGCCGCCGGCGAAGGAGAATCGCTGACAGCCGGCGGACCCTGCTCCACTGGAACCCTAATCCAAAGAAAGAGGTTTGCATGCCCACGGACGCCGGCAAGCGG
Organism: Edaphobacter sp. HDX4; assembly: GCF_036877565.1. NCBI lineage: Bacteria > Pseudomonadati > Acidobacteriota > Terriglobia > Terriglobales > Acidobacteriaceae > Edaphobacter > Edaphobacter sp. HDX4. The sequence goes on along the minus strand of NZ_JAEDXW010000001.1, from coordinate 236,537 downwards.
AACGAACTGCATCTTGCTCTGATGTCTGTCATTAACATTCTTATCGACGGCCAAAAAGGCTTCGCCGATATCGGAGATCACCTCAAAGACGAGACCCTCAAGCGCTATTTCCTCGCTGAGTCGCTGAAGCGGGCGCGCTTCCGTGGAGACCTCGAAGAGGTCCTTCATCAAAACGGTTTTCACGACATCAAAGAGTCGGGCACGACTGCCGGCACGCTTCATCGTGTATGGAGCGACCTGAAGGCAAAGCTGGGCGGTGGAGATCACAGCCTGCTGGCCGCCGCCGAAGACGGGGAGGACGCTGCCAAAGAAGCCTATGCCGACGTTCTCAAACAGGATCTACCCCTACCAGTACGCCAGACTCTGGCAGAACAGCAGGCCCACATCTTAACGGCACACGATTACGTAAAGAGCCATCGGAATCAGCAAAACTAAGACTTCGATGCGATCAGAGATGGTGTTGAAGGGCGAGTTCGAAACTCGCCCTTCAACCTTTAATAGCCAAGGTGGTGGAGGTAAAACACTACAGCGGATGCCAGCAGGCAATAGATACCGAACAGATACCAGCGTCCTTCTTCCAGCCAGGCGCTCAACCATCTGAGAGCCACCAGTCCCGCGAAGAATGCGAGCACCATGCCGATCAGGCTCGTTGCCACACTGGATTGCAGGTCGATAGCCGCTCCTGTCGCCGCCGCCTCATGCGAAGCCTTCAGGAGGCGCATCGCCTCACGTAGCACCACTGGCGGAGTCAACACGACAGCAAGCGCGAAGCTGAATCGCTCCGCACGGTCCTTGCTGGCGTCAGCAAGCATCCCTGTGGAGATCGTCGCTCCTGACCTTGAGAATCCACGGAAGGGAAGGCACAGGCCCTGAACTGCTCCCATCCACCCCGCCTGTCCCATCGTCACGCTGTTGCCGTACACCTGCTGAGGTGGTGGTCCCTTACGTTCCCGAAGCCCGGCGATGATTATCAGCACTCCCGCAGCGAGAAGCGCAGGCGCAATCAGATCCAGCCTTCCGAACAGCTCTTCAATCTCCGCCTTGGGAGCTCCGTGGAACATCGTCTTCTCGATCGCGGTCTTTACGATCACGCCAATAATTCCTGTAAGAAGAGTCGCCCAGACAATGCGAATCAGGAAGCGTTTGAAGGCATCGCCGCTTGAAAAATATGTCCGCTTCCACTGCTTCCAAAAGTAGGCGATCACGGCAAACATCGTGCCTGTGTGCAGCATCACCAGCAGCATAGTCATCTGGGGAGAGGATGGATCCAGGCCCATCAGCTTCTCCGCTACCACGACGTGAGCAGAGCTCGAGACCGGCAGAAGCTCGGCGAGTCCCTGCACAATGGCGAGCACAATAACCTTCAAAATCGGCATGGTCTCATGCTACATGTTCAAACTTAGGATTCTGTTAAGACCTTTACTCCGTCTCGTTCAGGAGTATCTTTTCAAACACGGCAGAGGTCTTCGTCTGGACGAAACCCTCCCGCAGATAGAAACGGTGCGCCCCCTCGCGAGTCATCCGGGAGGTCACCCGGACCACGGAGATGCCTCTCTCCTGGCTCCATTGCTCAACCTCACCGCACAGCCTCTTGCCTATGCCAAGCGAGCGAACGTCGTCCTTTACCACCAATCCCGTAATCAGGGCATGAGGTTCCGATTGCAGGTGCTTGACCTCCTCAGCTTCGATCCAGCCGACTACCCTGTCCTGCACCGTGGCGACCAGAGCCAGGTGGTTCGCCGGAAGCGGAAGCAGACGAGCTATCCGCTCTCTCATCGTCTCGGCTGAAACCTCGTATCCGAGCTGGCCGCTTAGCGCCGCAACTGCCTCGGCGTCTTCCATCGCAATTGGACGTGTGACGATCTCCTGCCCATCAATCGCGATCATTGCCATAGAGGGGAATCCCTTGATTGACTTTGTAGGCGATGCTGATTGCGCGAGCCGTAAAGTCCGTTTGCGGGAACTTGGCCTTCATCTCCGTCGCCAGCTCCTGTGTCTTTGAAGCAGCCGAGTCGGCCTTCTTCTTCTCGTCCTGGACCGTATACATGGTCACAACCGTAGCTTCACGATAGATGGCGTTATAAAGAGCCTGGGCGGTTCGGGGACCATCGGGAAACTGGCGCGCATACTTCTCATAGAGCTCAGCTTCCTTTTCAGGACATTTCGGCAGACCCTGCCAGTCGCCACAGATCTTGTTGTCCAACATCTCATAGGCAGCCATCGCGGCATACTTCGACCCGGGGTAGTTCTTCAGAATCTTCTTCATCTCACCCTCGAAGATGGTGGGACGGAGAGAAGCGTCCTGCTCCTTGGCCGAGGGAAGGGAGCTGATATCGCGCTTCTCCAGCTGCCAGCGGATATCGGCCGAGCGCCATGCGGCCTCTGGCGCGAGACTCGATTGAGGAAAGTAATCGGAGACGCGGCGATAGAGCAGATGCGCCTCCATTGCTGCGTTCTTCGGCGCATTCGGCCGGCTGGCAGCATCTTCGAGATCGGCGGCAGCTCCATAAAGAATCGTGTCGCCGCTTGGCGTCGTCGGTCCCACGACGCCCTTGTCGCGGATCCATCCTGATGCAGGCGTAGGAGCGGACTCATCTCCGAACTCGGGTTTGTCCTCCGGATCTTCCTGGACATCCGTATTCGCAAAGACCTTAACCCAAGGAGTACTGCGCTCCACAATCACAACCTCGTGTCCTGGCTCGACCATGGAGAGTCGCTGCGAGTTCGCATCCGCCGCCACATAGACGCTAGCCTCGTGCAGGACTGTCGCCCGAGCTGCAAGATCGTATCCGGCACCGTTCTTCGGCTTCTGCGCCAACGCACCTGATGACAGCAACACCACTGCCGCACCCGCACTTAGCCAACGCAACCAGTTGATTCGCATATTCGACATATCAGATTAGACGGCACCCTCGCCGTGCTGGAAGCATTTCGTTCGCTTCAAGCGTCATGCGAAGGTGTCATCTCGGCCTCCAGCCGTTCTCGCAGAGCAGGTTCCAGGTTTCCTCCGCTCAGGATGACGACAACCTTGCGCGCGGGCGGAAGCTCTCTCGCGTGGAACAGCGCCGCCGCGAGAGTAACGGCTCCGCTGGGCTCCGCCACCAGCTTCGTCGCCATCAGGATCGCGCGCATCGCTGCAAAGATCTCCTCCTCGCTTACGGTAACGATTCCATCGACGTACCGCAGCACATGTTCGAAGTTCAGCACGCCCATGCTCTGGGTCCGAAGACCATCGCCAATGGTGCGCACCGTCTTCTCTGCCGGCCACTCAACCAGCTTCTTCGAATAGAAACTCTCTCTGGCATCCGCGGCCAGCTCCGGCTCGACGCCCCACACCTTCACATTCGGCGAAGCCAGACCTGCCTCGGCTGCCAGCTTCACCGCACTCGCGACTCCGCTCAGCAGGCCTCCACCGCTGACTGGCGATAGCACCAGGTCGACATCCGGCAGCTGTTCCACAATCTCGAGCCCACATGTCGCCTGTCCCGCGATAATCTGCAGCGCATCGTAAGGAGGAATCATGTTGTACCCGTACTCGGCGACAAGCTCTTCCGCCTTCAGGCGGCGCTCGGACGACGCGGGGCCAACCTCGACAATCTCCGCGCCAAGCGCCTTTGTAGCAACCTTCTTCACCTCAGGTGCATTGGATGGCATAACGATGACTGCCTTGCTGCCCACCTCACGCGCAGCATAGGCCACTCCCTGCGCGTGGTTTCCGCTCGAGTAGGTAATCACGCCTCGCGATCTTGCCTCAGGCGAAAGCTGCGAAACCATGTTGTAGGCGCCGCGCAGTTTGAAGCTGCCGATCGGCTGCTCGTTTTCTGCCTTGATATAGAGGTCGAACTCCGGCTCGGGCAATTCGAGCATCTTCAGTCGCGCTCTCTCAACGCGGTACAGCGGTGTCCGAACTGCAACCCCGCCAATCCTGTCTTTGGCTTCCCGTATCTCGCTCAGCGTCACAAACTCGCTCATAGAAGGCCATCATAAATGGACCCTCCACGAATGCACCGCCCACGCAGGGCGATTCTCCGGAGTTAGAAGACGCGTCCCACTCCTAAGAACCAGCGCCGATGACCGCTGTCTCCTATGCTCAGACCGCCGGCTACAGGGCCGATCAGCGTCTTGATGACAACCGTGCCCGCCACGTCGTTAGGGGTTTCGGGTGTCTGCGGGTTTCCGCCATACATCTTGCCAATCTCGTACAGGCCGCCAGCGTAGATGGCATCTGCAAAGAGCGGATTCAGCCTTGCCAGAAGGTGGAGATAACCCACTTGGCCCAGGAAATAGTCCGTTCCAAGCAGCTCATTTCTTGCATACGCACTCAGGCGCAGTGGTCCCCCCAGGGTCAGACCAGCAAGACCGAGATTATCGGCCCCGAAGCTGGTTCCTCCCTCGGCCGTGCCAAACAGCACGCCTCGACTTTTGATCGGAATGAACTTCTCGAGACGGCCCGACATCTGTGACAGGCCGCCCGCATCATTCGGTCGCTTTGTGGAGTAGTGGTACGTCACGGATGCCATACTTCCAGCGGTGGGAACCATGTAATCGTTCTGGCCCAAGTATTGAAAGCTCACCCTGCTAACAAGCGGTACAAGGCTGAACTCCCGCTGCTCATCGGTGCCGATGGTCCGGTGTTCGTTGTACCACTGAACATCTTCGCCCACCCGTAACTCCGTCCGCGCATTGAAGATATAACCCAGATCGACGCCCAGTCCGTTCCGATTCTCCCGATACTGCTCGAGCTGCTGGTTGCCCACATAATATGGATTCGTCTGTCGCAAGAGGTAGGCATGGGGCGCAACGAAGGCACGGGAACCGGCCTTCAGTGGCTTGAACAACTCGGCATTTAGACCTGCCGGTTGTCCCAGCTGCCCATTCAGTCGAATCTCAGATCCCGGACCGACCGCATTGAAGAAGGTCGCGCGCACCCCGATGCCCAGCGCCACATTATTCGCATCGTTGGCTAGAATCGGCACTCCGAGATTCATGAACGGAGGGCCCCATGTCTTGTTTCGCGGTCGGATCAACAGGCCGACTTTGCCGTCCTTCTCCGTCAGGTTGTAGTTGATCGTGGAGTAAAGTCCGGTTCCCTGGAGGTCTGCGATGCTCTTCTGGAGACTCGGAATGTCGATTGGCTTACCGATGTACTCCTGAAAATGAGCATGGATATCGGTCTGTTGCGTGCCTCCGACCCCATAAACCTCGACAAACTGCGGGGCCGGAACCTGGGTCTTTCTGCGCGCCTCCCGCTCCGCCATATAAGCAGCCCAGTCGGCATCGTTTAGCGCGTACTTCTCCAGATCCTGCGACTCCAGCCCTGCGGCTTTGTAACCGAGGGGAATGATCTCCTCGTTCTTCTCAAAATCGAGCGTGCCGACTTTACTGACGTCGGACGATACAACGACATCTGAGTTCTTCAGACTCTCGATCTCATTGCTCGCCACCATGATGGACACATTCCGTCCCACCACTCCGGTCAGGGAAGTGAGCACGTCTTTGTGGACTGGACCCGCATTCAGATAAGACGAGATCACCACCTGTGCACCCATCTCCCGTGCTACATCCACGGGCAGATTGTCGACAGCGCCCCCGTCCGAGTAAACGTCATTGCCGTGGTGCACTGGAGAGAACAGCCCGGGAATCGACATGGTCGCTCGAAGCGCCTGTGAGAGCGATCCATCCTCGAAGACATGCGGCTGGCCTGTATTCAGTTCTGTCGCGACACACCGGAAGGGAATTGGAAGGTCATCGAAGGTCTTTAGATCCCAATAGGGCAAAACTACGCGGTCGAAAAGCAGGCCTACGGCGGCTCCGGAATTTAGCGCCGTCGGCAACGTAATGCCATGAATCAGACCAAACTCCAGACGATTGGGATAGGCCAGTTTGTCCTCTTTACGTCTGTACCCAAGAGCACTAAAAGGAACCTGCCCGCTAAGCACTGTGGGCCAGTCGATCCCCTGTACAAACTGTTTGATCTCGTCAGGCGACATCCCGGATGCATACAGGCCGCCAACCAGACCTCCCATACTCGTCCCCGCCACGTAATCGACGGGAATGTGATGTTGTTCCATCCATTCAATGACACCGATGTGGGCAAAGCCGAGAGCTCCGCCTCCCTCAAGCACCAACCCAATCCTGGGGCGGCCCTTTGGCTGAGAGGATGAGGCGACTTTTCTGGTTTGCTGACCGGCTGCAGTCTCATGCTGTTGACCCGCATAGGCAGCCGTGCCCGGCACAAACAGCGCACCCACTAGCGTCAGGATCAAACCGCGGGAAGATGCCAAGCTCAACATACCTTCACCATCTCTTTCAGCTTCGTCCATCTTCTAATCCGCGGAACCGGCTTGTTCTCCTGGATTGTCGGGAATTAGCCGCTCGCACCTATCTTACCGCCCGGAATTGCGGTTTTCTCCCTGATGTATACTTCGCGGCACTCTTCAAGAGAAACAGAATCGGGCGCCCCGAAGGACGCCCGGCTCGCATAGCTTCATGGAAATCTCAGATCTCCAGAATGACAGGCATAATCAGTGGACGTCGGCTCATGCTCTTCTGGATAAATCGCTTGAGGTCTGTGCGGATCTTTTCCTTGACGACGCCGTAGTCGGCCTTCTCTTCATTCGAAGATCCATCGAGCGTACGCTGAACCACCTGGCGCGCCTCGGCGATAAGGCCTTCTTCAGGAACCGCCATTCCCCGCATCACGATCTCTGGCAGATTCTCGAGCTTACCCGTACCTTTGTTGATCGCAATGATCGGAAGGACGATGCCATCTTCGCTCAGGTGGCGACGATCGCGGATTACCAGATCTTCGACCACATCAGAAGCCGCACCCCCGGAGTCGATACACACACGGCCCACGGTCACCTTACCGGTCTTGACGGCCGAGTTCCGATCCATCTCCAGAACCTCGCCATCCTCCATCAGGATCGCGCGTTCAATCAGGCCCATCGACGAGGCCAGCTCCGTATGGCGCTTCAGATGCCGGTAGTCGCCGTGGATCGGCACAAAGAACTTCGGCCTGACCAGATTGATCATCAACCGCAGCTCTTCCTGGCTTCCATGACCGCTTACATGAATTAGACCCGCCGTGCCGTCGTCATAGATCACCTTTGCGTCGCGCCGTTCCAGATGATCGATCACCCGATAGATCGACTTCTCGTTACCGGGAATCACTCGCGAGCTCATCAGCACCGTATCGTCCGCATCGATACGAGCGAATTTGTGATTGTTGACCGCAGCTCTGCTCAACGCGCTCATCGGCTCGCCCTGCGTTCCGCTGATCATGATGCATAGCTTTTCCGCAGGAAAGTCCTTGATCTGACCGGGATGAATCAGCAGGCCGGGTGCAGGTTCCAGATAGCCGAGATCCTGCGCAATCTCCGTCGAGTTATCCAGCGACCGTCCGATAATGGCGATCTTCCTACCGTGCTTTTCCGCCAGCTCCATCGCCAGCCGGATCCGATGGATCGAAGAAGAGAAGCAGCTGAAGAAGAGCTTTTTCTTCGTCTGTCCGAAGATCTCGTCCAGCCGAGGTCGTACGGCTTTCTCGCTCGGCGTATAGCCTCTGCGGTCCACATTGGTGGAGTCCTGCAGCAGCGCCAGTACTCCCTGTTTACCGAGCTCTGCGAACGCCTGCAGGTCAAATGGCTGGCCGTCGGTAGGCGAGAGGTCAACCTTGAAATCGCCCGTATGCAGTACCACTCCGACCGGGGTGTAGATCGCAAGCGCGACGCAGTCCACCAGCGAGTGCGTAACCCGGATCGGCAGGATCGAGAACGGTCCCAGAGTCACCCGATGTCCGGGAATGATCTCATTGAGCTCGGCATCGTCCAGCAGTTCGTGCTCTTCGAGCTTGCCCTCGACAAAGGCCAGCGTGAACTCGGTCCCGTAAACCGGAACATTCAGCTCCGAAAGAATCCAGGGAAGGCCGCCGATATGGTCCTCGTGGCCATGGGTCAGAACGATACCCCGCACCTTGTCGCGGTTTTCCGTCAGATAGCTGATGTCCGGGACAACGATGTCTACCCCCAACAGCTCGTCTTCGGGGAACATCAGTCCAGCATCGATGACGATAATGTCATCCTGCCAGCGGAGGGCCATGCAGTTCATTCCGAACTCACCGAGGCCGCCCAGCGAAATCAGCTTCAATTTATCTTGTGCCATGAACCTTAAATCTTAGCACTGCTGATGTAAGGTGCCCGCCTGTTCTCTCAAGTTAATGCCCACCCGTTCTCTCAGTTAACCTGCCCGCCTCAATTTTCGGTGTATTCAAATTGGCATGCGAAACTGTTTGGATACGCATCGCAAGCACCTGCCAATTCAGGCCAATAGGAGACTCTATGACTGCTCCTGAGATCTATGACGCCCTCGTCCTCGGTACCGGCGAAGCCGGCAAATTCATGGCCTGGCATCTCGGCTCACAGGGGCTGCGTGTAGCCGCAATCGAGAAGAAAAAAGTCGGCGGCGCCTGCCCAAACTTCGCATGCCTCCCGAGTAAAAATGTCGTCCATAGTGCGAAGGTCGCCTCGTATTTTCAACGGGGACCGGAGTTCGGCATAGTATCCGGAGAATGGCACGTCGATATGGCCGCTGTTCGCAGTCGCAAACGGAAGATGGTCGACGGCCTAGAGGAGCTTCATCTTAACAACTTTCGTAAAAGCGGGGCTGAAATCGTCATGGGCTTCGGCCACTTCATCGCCGAAAAGACGATTCAGGTGGATCTGCTCGCTGGAGGAACCCGCACCCTCCGCGCCGACAAGATCTTCATTGACACAGGCTCACGCGCGACCATCAGCACCGTCCCCGGACTCACCGAGGCGAATCCTCTTACCCACGTCGAGGCTCTGGAGCTAGACATCGTCCCCGAGCACCTCATCATCCTCGGCGGCGGCTTTGTCGGCCTCGAGTTTGCGCAGGCGGTGCGCCGCTTCGGATCCAGGGTCACCATCATCGAACGAAATTCGCACCTCGCCCATCAGCAGGACCCCGACATCTCCGCTGCCATTACAGAGCTCTTCCTCGATGAAGACATTCAGATCGTCACCGACGCCAACGTCGATCGCGTCGAAGGCACCTCCGGAGCCGGGGTGACCCTGCACATTACCTCAGATGGCGCTCCGTCCGAACTCAAAGGCTCACATCTTCTGGTTGCCACCGGGCGCACGCCCAACACGCAAAACATCGGCCTCGAACTCGTCGGAATCGAGCTCACACCAGCGGGTCACATCAAGGTTAACAAGCGTCTCGAAACCACCGCTCCCGGAGTCTGGGCGATGGGCGACTGTGCAGGCTCACCCTACTTTACCCATATCTCCTTCGATGACTTCCGGATTGTTCGCTCCAATCTGGCTGGAGCCAATCGCACCACCACCGGCCGCCAGATTCCTTCCTGTACCTTTATCGATCCAGAGCTGGCGCAGATCGGTCTCTCCGAGACGGAGGCCGCGAAGCAGGGGATACCCTACCGTCTCGCGCGCATCCCGATGGCCGCCATCCTTCGCTCTCGAACCCTCTCCGAGACACGTGGCTTCCTCAAAGCCCTGATCTCGGACGACGATCGCATCCTCGGCTTTACCGCCTTCGGTCCCGGCGTCTCCGATCTCCTTGTCCCTGTTCAGGTCGTGATGTCTGCCAATCTTCCCTATACAGCGCTGCGCGATATCGTCGTCGCTCACCCCACAATGGGCGAAGGCTTCATCAGCCTCTTCTCCGCTGTCCCGGCGAAGAAGCTGTGAAGCCTTCCGGCTACTCTCAATTCGGATCGATCAGCGCAGAACGTCTTCCAGAACCAGCGAAAGCTCCGTCTTCTCGTCCCTGTACTTCACAATCACCGGCGCGGCGACGCTGAGGCCCCACTCCGCTCCCTTTCCTTTCGTAACGGCGCGGGAACCCGGAACCACCACCGCACCCTCAGGGATGATGAGCGGAGTCTCAGCTGTCGCTTTGTAGATCTCGCCCTTCACAAGGTCATAAACCGGCGTTCCACGGGTCAGCACGGTTCCCGCCGCAATCACCGCACGCTTCCGAACGATCGTTCCTTCGTACACCCCGGTATTTCCGCCGACCAAAGCGTCATCTTCGATGATCACGGGACTTGCATTTACCGGCTCCAGAACTCCGCCAATCTGCGCTGCGGCGCTCAGGTGTACCCGCTTACCAATCTGCGCACAGCTTCCTACCAGCGCATGGGAGTCCACCATCGTGCCCTCATCGACATACGCGCCAACATTCACATACGCCGGAGGCATCACGACAACGCCCTTGGACAAGTAGGCTCCGCTTCGCACACTGGAACCTCCAGGAACCACGCGTACGCCATCGCTCACCTCGAATCGGCGCGCCGGATATGTCGCCTTGTCCACAAAGCGAAAGCCATCCGGGCAGCCCATCTCTATCATCTGGCCCAGCCGGAAACCCAGCAGGATACCCCGCTTCACCCAAGCATTGACGCTCCACCCCAATGGAAGCGAAGCATCGGGCTCTGCCGAACGCAGAGCTCCGGCCTCGAGCGCCTCACGTAACTCCAGAAACGCAGTCTCCGCGTCCTTGTTTCCAACCGCCTCGGAGCCCTGGCCAAACCAGTGCTCAATCTGCTCTTGCAAAGAACCGTTCAGACTCACCTGTCACCTTTCCTATGGAAAACATCTTTGAAGCTACGAAGCGCGTTTCGCGGCCACCGTCTTCAGCAGCCCCAACTCCCCGACCAGCACTTCCAGCCGCTTCCTCGTCGCATCGGTCACCGGCGTCATCGGTAAACGCAGCACATCCTCGCCATGCCCGATCATGTTCAGGACACTCTTCACCGGCCCCGGACTCGCCTCCCAGAAGTGCGCGACCATCAGCCGGAAATAACGCCTGTTCAGACTCCGTGCCTTCTCCCAATCGGCCGCGAGTGCCGACCGGACCATCGTCGACATCTCACCAGGAATCACATTCGACGCTACTGACACCAGCCCTGCGCCACCAAGAGCGAGTACAGGAAGCGCAACCGAGTCGTCGCCTGCGAAGACCTTGAATCCCGTTGGTGCGGTCGTCAGAAGCTCGGTGATCTGTGTGATGTTCCCGCTCGACTCCTTGATCCCAACAACATTCTCGAGCTCTGCCAATCGCAGGACCGTCGCCGGCTCCAGATTCACGCCTGTTCGTCCTGGAATGTTGTAGAGCAGCACCGGAAGATCAACTGCCTCTGCGATGGCGCGAAAGTGCTGGTACTGCCCCTCTTGCCCCGGCTTGTTGTAGTAAGGGTTCGCCGTCAGGACCCCCGTCAGGCCGGAGACCGTCGCCAGCTTCCTCACCTTGGCGACCGCCTCCTGCGTGGAGTTGTTCGTGCATCCGCCAAACACCGGCACCCGTCCTGCCGCCGTCTCTGCGACAATCGCCACTACCCGCAGCCACTCCTGCTCGCTCAGTGTGGCTGCCTCGCCCGTCGTGCCGCAGGGAACCAGAAAACCGATGCCGCTCTCAATCTGCCAATCGACCAGAGCGCGTAACGCCGCCTCGTCCACGCTCGTATCCCCGCGGAAGGGGGTCACCAGCGCTGTTCCGCAACCCATCAATTCCATAATGATGCAAGTTTACCGCGTACCGGCTTGACTGGGATCAGGCAGCAGGCCCATCCCAGCCAAATCTTTCGCAACAGAAAAAGCCCCGGCACATGGCCGGGGCTTACGTCTCTGTACCTCCGGGTGTTTAGCCGCGATACAGCTCCGAAGGCACGTGATATTCCGGCATGTAGAGAGATGCACCATTCGCGGTTCCCGGAGCAGTGTCCATGCACTTCACAAACGCCGTCTGGAACTTCGCCATCTCCGGCTTGGTGCCGACGGTGACGCGAACATAGTTCGGCATCGCGGGCCATGAACGGCCAATGGCAATGTTCTCCTTGATCATCGCCGCCTGGAATTCGCGACCTGGCCTCTTCACATCGACCATGAAGAAGTTCGCCTGCGATCCGGGAACGACCTTGTAGTTGTGCTTGTGAAGGAACTCGAGCGTCTCAGCCCGGATATCAGCATTGATCTTGCGGCGCAACGGCACCAGATCCTTATCCTGCAGGCTTGCCCTGGCTGCGGCGGAGCTGGTGATCGAGATGCTCGCAAGGCTGCGGGCCGCCGGAGCTACAGTCGAGAACTTGGCCAGCAGTTCGGGCCGTGCAATCGCAACACCTGCGCGGAGGCCAGCCATTCCGTAGATCTTCGAGAACGTCCGCAGAACGATGATGTCCTTATCCGCAGCAACCTGATCGATGACACTGTCCTGGTCGGAGAAGTGGTGGTACGCCTCATCGACGATGACTACAGATCCAGCAGGCTTGTTCGCAAGCAGCCAAAGGATGTCTTCCCGCGGCGTGATTGTACCGGTCGGGTTATTGGGATTCACGATGTAGTACGCGCCGGGCGAGGGATGCGCCTTCACCATTGCTTTTACGTCATGCGCAAATGCGGCATTCAGCGGCACCGGAACCTTCGGTGCCTTCATCGTCTCGGCAGCCCGGAAGCCTTGCTCGTAGCTCGGATCGCCATAAACCAGCGGCTTGTCGGGACCTATGTTCGACATCAGTGCCAGATCCAGAGGTCCGCCCGATCCAGGCGTCAGAGCGACATATCCGGGCTTCAGGCCGAACAGGTCGTTGAAGACCGCAACCGTCTTCATCGTCTCTTCCTGGTGATAGCGGCCGCCCAGCGGCGCCGTCTCAGTAATCGCCGAAAGCGCAGACTGTGCCGGTCCGAGGGGATTCTCGTTCGAGCTGATGATCACCGTATCCGCAGAGATGTGGCGCGCCATTCCCATGCTGCCAAAACCACGGGCCGCGCCGGGGCCCTGTGCTGGAGCTGCCGCAGGCTGCTGGACAGCAGCTAAAGCCGGAAACGAGGTAGCCGCAGCTGAGGCTGCCCCGAGAATTCGCATAAAGGACCTTCTGGAAACACTTGTATTGACGCTGGAACTCATAGGGACTTCCTCCGAACGCGATTTACGCGAGCAAGCTATTTGGGATACACGGGATGCAAGGACGCGACGACCTGCGGTCGTGCGAAAGGCCAAGATCGGAAATTCGAACTTGTCCTGCGGAGCGTCACGGCTCACGCAGCAACTACGATGTGGTGGGATTCAGGGATACTGACGTATCAGACCTACGTTGTGTTTCAATTTACAGCGAAAAAGAACCCCGCGCACGAAAAACTTCTCGTGCCGCGAAAAAAACTGCAAACCTCAGGCGAATCGTCGATCCTTTTGCGGATTCCTTGCAAAATAATGCAAAAGAGCCCGGCGCTCTGCCGGGCTCTTTCATTCCTCATCTCCTCGATTTCGGTCCTAAACCCACGCGCCTTTGCGCATCAGCGGTTCCGCTGTTCCATCTGCGGAGATCCCATCAACGTCCATCTCTGCCGACCCGATCATCCAGTCGACATGGATCAGGCTCTCGTTCGCGCCCAATGAGGCCAGTTGAGCGGAGTCCATCTTCTCTCCGCCGATGAGGCAGGTGGAGTACGCCTGTCCCAGCGCGATATGACTCGCCGCATTCTCGTCGAACAGCGTATTCCAGAACAGGATTCCGCTCTGCGCAATGGGCGAGTTGTGCGGCACCAGCGCAACCTCTCCCAGCCGCCGTGCACCCTCGTCCGTGGAGATCAGCCGGTTCAGAACATCCTCACCTGCCGTTGCCGTGGCCTCGACGATCTTGCCACCCTCAAAACGTACGGCGATATTCTCGATCAGTGTTCCCTGGTGCGAAAGAGGCTTGGATGCCCGTACCCGTCCATCCACCCGGTCCTTATGCGGAGTCGTGAAGCACTCCTCCGTGGGAATATTCGGCTGGCAGTAAATCCCGTTTCCTGCGGTCGTTCCGCCTCCAGCCCAAAGATGCTCATCCGCCAGGCCCACCTTCAGATCCGTCGAACCGTCGGCGGACTTGAAGTGCAGGGCAGAGAAGCGCTTCGCATTCAGCATGTCTACGCGCTTCTTCAGCCGCTCTCCATGCTGCCGCCACTCTGCGACAGGATCGTCCGCATCCACGCGTGAGGCGGCGAAGATCGCCTCCCAAAGCTTGGCAACGGCTGCTTCCTCGGTCTCGCCCGGAAACACCAGCTTCGCCCATTCCGGAGTCGCTGCGGCGACGATCGTCCAGTTGATCTCGTGGCGCGTAATCAGCTCCATTGCAGGCTTGCCAGCCTTGGAAGCTGCTACGTTCGTTCGTGCCACCTTGGCCGGGTCCTGCTTGGCCAGTAGGGCTGGATTCGCGCCCGCAATGGCAAGCCGCGCTGCTCCGCTGCGAAACCCATTCGCGATGGCATCCTGCAGCCATGTTGGAGCATAGTCGAAGCTTGCGTCCGGCGCGTACTGGTACCGCGCGAGCACGCTCGGATCGTCGCTGTAGAAGGTTGTAACCAGCTTGGCGCCGGCTTTATACGCCTGCTCGACAATCTTGCGGGCCAATGGAAGCGTCTCCATCGGGGCCGTCATGATCAGCTCCTGACCTTCCTTCAGGCCCAGTCCGACTTTAACTGCAACTTCCGCCAGTCGATCCAGCTTTTCATCCAAGGTCAATTCGCTAAATGGATTGGCCTTTACCGCTTCAGCAACGCTCATAGTCATCATGTCCTCAATTAGGTTTGACGCGAAGCTCGAGGAAGCGATTCACCTAGACCTTCGTGCAGACGTCCTGGAAGTCGTAGCAGCCGCTGTGAGTCGAAATCCACTCGGCTGCCCGCACGGCACCTTCGGCGAATCCCCGCCGCGAATGCGCTTCGTGGATCAGGACCAGCCTGTCTGCACTGCTCTTCGCCTCCAGCACATGCAGTCCTGCCGCATCGCCAACCCGATGTGCCTGGATCGGAATCTCTGCCAGCCCTGTTACAGCCTGAACCGTTTTGGCCAGCGTAATCGCCGTACCGGAAGGCGAGTCCAGCTTGGTCTCGTGATGCGTCTCCTCGATAGAGAACTCGTAGCCCGCACCCTTCAGCAGCTCGCCCATCTTTTTCGCCATCTGCAGCATGGCCTGCACGCCGACGGAAAAATTGGTCCCGTACAGCAGCCCGGCCTGTCTGCGCTCGGCAAGCCCGCGCATATCAGGAAGCTTGTCGTACCAGCCCGTCGTTCCGACAACCATCTTGGCCCCGGTCGCAAGCACCGCCCGCATGTTCTGGACCGCCGCCTCCGGAGTCGTAAAGTCGATCACGACGTCGAAGCCTGCAACAAAGGGAGGCGTCAACGCAGACGCGTTTGCATTCTCCTTCGCATCGAGCACATGGACGCTGTGACCCCGCTCAGCCGCTACCTCAGCTACCAGCTTGCCCGTCTTTCCGTGGCCCAGCACCAGTACACGCATCTTCAGAGATTCCTTCCTAAGCCCTGCTCTCCGCAGGGACGCGAGCCGTCACATCAAAGATGTTCTCGTCGGGGCTGGCGAAGAAGTTCTTGTGCAGACTCCGCACCGCCTCTTCCACGTCTTCCTCGTCAATCATGAAACTCATGTTGATCTCGCTGGCTCCCTGCGAGATCATCCTGACGTTCACGTGGCTTACTGCAGTGAAGACCTGTCCGGCAATCCCATTGTGACCGCGGATATCCTCGCCCACCATGCAGATCAGGGCCTTGTTGCCTTCCATCTTTACATCTGCAATCTTCGACAGCTCCTCGGCAATCTCCGGCAGCCGCTCGTTCGAATCCACCGTCAGGGAGATGCTGACCTCACTGGTCGAAACCATGTCGACGACGCACTTGTACTTATCCAGTACATCGAAGACCGACTTCAGGTACCCGTGCGACATCAGCATCCGGCTCGCCACGATGTCGATGATCGTCAGCTTCTTCTTCGCCGCAATGCACTTGAACGGGCTCTTGCATCGCGGAGCTACCGCCGTAATCTTCGTGCCTTCATTCTCCGCATTACGCGAATTCAGAACCCAGACCGGAATGCTCTTCTGCACTGCCGGAAGTATCGTCGCCGGGTGCAGCACCTTCGCGCCGAAGTAGGCAAGCTCCGCAGCCTCTTCAAAGCTGATCGTCTTCACTCGCAGTGCGTCAGGGACTATGCGAGGATCGGTCGTCATAATGCCGTTCACATCAGTCCAGATCTCAATCGCACCCGCGTGCAGTCCGCCACCAACCAGAGCTGCCGTATAATCGCTTCCGCCACGCCCCAGCGTCGTCGTGATTCCCTCAACCGTCGATCCGATGAAGCCGCCCATAACAGGGGTCTTACCCGCCTCAACCAGAGGAAGCACCAGCTCCGTCAGCTTTGCCTCGATCGCCGGCTCCTGCGGAGCAGCTTTGCCGTAGTTCGCATCCGTGATGATGCAGCTTCGCGCATCGACGTGCGTTCCGTTCAGGCCCTGTTGATCGAACGCAGCGGCAACCATGCGGCTCGAAAGTCGTTCGCCGAAGCTCACCACCAGATCGCTTGTTCTCGCCGTAAGCTCTCCCACGGCTGCAATGCCGCGCAACAGGTCATCGAGCGCGTCGAACTCCTGATGGACAGATGCCTGCAAAGCCGCAAACCTCTGCTCGTCTAGAAGCTCCGTCCCCGTATCGATATGCCGATGGCGCAATCGGGCGCTGATGGCCATCGCCCCGGCCTTATCCCCGCGTCCCGCCGCGGCCGCCGCCGCTAGCAGCTGATCCGTTACCTTGGCCATGGCCGATACGACGACGATCGCCTCGAGACCCTTGTTCCTGCGCCCCGCAACGATAGCTGCGGTTCGCAGCATCGCCTTCGCGTCTTCGACGGAGGTTCCGCCAAACTTCATCACGACAAGCTGTTCCCGTGCCTCACTCAAGCCAGCACCGCCTGACCCTCTGCGGCGCCGGTGGGAATCCCCAGCTTATCCAGCTTGCCCATCCGCGCCAGTACCTCGGCATTCAGCAGCGCTGCTCCCGCGGCGCCGCGAATCGTATTGTGCGAAAGCACCACGAACTTCCAGTCCAGCAGCGAGCACTCACGCAGCCGTCCCACCGTCGCTGCCATGCCGTTGCCGCGCATCCGGTCCAGACGGGGCTGCGGACGATCTACCGCCGCATCGAACTCCACCGGAACCTCTGGCGCTGTTGGCAGGCCTTCCCCGCGCAGCGGTGCGAACTCGCTCCACGCCGCAAGAATCTCCTCCCGCGTCGCCTTCTTGCGGAACTTGACGCTTACGCACTCCGTGTGGCCGTCTTCCACCGCCACGCGGTTGCAGTGCGCGCTCACCTTGGCATCCAGCATGGTAACGCTTTCGCCGTTCAGGTGGCCCAGCAGCTTGCCGACCTCTTCCTGCATCTTCTCTTCTTCGTTCTTGATAAACGGAACGACATTGCCCAGGATGTCCAGCGAAGGCACACCGGGGTATCCCGCGCCACTGACCGCCTGCATCGTCGAGACGAACAGGCTCTCAATCCCGAACCGCTCCTCCAGAGGTTTCAGCGCCAGCACCAGTCCAATCGCCGAGCAGTTCGGATTCGTCACGATAAATCCGCCGCTCTCGCGTCTCCACGACTGTGCCTCAATCAGTGGCAGGTGACTCGCATTCACCTCAGGAATCACGAGGGGAACATCCGCGACCATGCGGAATGCACTCGAGTTCGAGATCACAGCGCACCCGGCTGCCGCAAACTTCGGCTCCAGTTCGCGCGCGATGTCCGCGTCCAAAGCGGCAAAGATAATCTTCGGAAGCTCGCCCTCGCACAGCTCCGGCACATTCGGCTGCACCTTCATCGCCGCGATCTTTGCCGGGAGCTGGGTGTCCAGCTTCCACTTACACGCCTCTCCGTACGTCTTGCCCGCGCTGCGATCGCTCGCCGCAAGCCAGGTAATCTCAAACCAGGGATGATTATGCAGAAGCTGAATGAATCGCTGACCGACCATGCCGGTCGCGCCAAGAATGCCAACCCGTCGCCGTTCCATAGTCTTTTAAGAATAACGCGGCAGGTTCGCTTGCGTCACGATCCGTTCATAAAAGCACCGATCTGGTAAGAAATCATGGCTGACCAGCGTCGGGTCGGATCAGGCTTTAGAGGTCCGCCCGCCGGCTTCGGTACGTATGCCCTCCGCCCATCCAGACCAGGATCGCCACCACCAGGTGAATCACAAACCACAGGCTTAGCCCCTGATCCAGGTAGATCAGGTACAGAACCAGCGCGCGCGGCAGCAGAACCGCGAAGACAAGCGGAATCCATCCCACCAGATGGAAGGGGATCAGCACCCCCTGAAACCAGGCCACTACCAGGGAAACGCGAGGAAGAAACAGCGCAAAGACCAGAAACCAGAAAGGGAGCCGATGCGAGATCAGCGCCAGACTGAAACCGTGTCCCACCACCTCTTGCCACAGTGCCGCCGCCATTCCCATCCGTTCTTCTCCTCTTTCATTCAGTAAGTAAACTCAGCCTTTGCCCTCTCCTTCGATGCAATCTTCGCCCTGATCGTCTGCTCGCCCATTCCCTCGAAATACTGTAAGCAGTTACTCCCTTGAGCCCCGTGCTACTTCGCAGCTGTCGAAGAAGCCATCGCCTCGAGCACCGCGTCTGCAAAAGCTCTCGTTCCGCTCTGGCCTCCGACGTCGCGAGTCAGTGTCTTGCCCTCGCGATACACCTGCTCGATGGCGTTCTGCACCATCTCTGCCGCGGCACGTTCATCAATGTGGTGCAGCATCAGCACAGCCGACTGCAACAGCGCCGTCGGATTCGCCATATCCTTGCCCGCAATATCAGGCGCGGATCCATGCACGGCCTCGAAGATCGCGCATTCGCGGCCGAGGTTCGCTCCGGGAACCAGCCCCAATCCGCCAATGAACGCACTGCACAGGTCGCTCAGGATATCGCCGTAGAGATTCTCCGTCAGCAGAATGTCGTACTGGTAGGGATTCAGCACCAGCTGCATGCAGGTGTTATCGACGATATGTTCCTTGTACTCAACCTCCGGGAACCCTTCGCCAACCCTGCGGCAGCAGCGCAGAAACAGTCCATCGGACAACTTCATGATGTTCGCCTTATGGATCGCATGAATCTTCTTCCTTCCATGCTTGCGCGCATAGTCGAAGGCGAACTGCGCAATCCGTGTCGAACCTTTGTCCGTGATGATCTTCAGCGACTGCACCACGCCGGGTACAATCTCGTGCTCCAGCCCGGCGTACAGATCCTCCGTGTTCTCGCGAACGATCACCAGATCGATGTCTGGATACTTCGTCGCCAGCCCGGGAAGATTCTTCACCGGGCGAAAGTTCGCATACAGGTCGAACTTCTTACGCAGGGTCACATTGATAGACGCAAATCCTCCGCCCACAGGCGTCGTCACCGGCCCCTTCAGCGCCACCCTGTTCTGCTCGATGGAGTCATACAGCGCCTGTGGAATATACTCGCGCGTCTGCTCGAATGCCTCTGCGCCTGCAGCAAACCGGTGCCACTCGAAACCGACTCCGGTTGCCGCTCCCGCGATCTCGACAATCTTCACGACCGCTGCAGTGACCTCCGGCCCGATCCCATCGCCCGGAATCAACGTAATCTTGTGCGTTCTTTCCACTGCCATCTCTCTCCCCAGCTCTCTTCCCGTGTTGTTGCTCTTCGAATCTACCTTCAGTCAACTGTCATTCCGAGCGCAGCGCAACGAAGTCGAGGAATCTGCTTCTCTACCACCCTCGCCCGTTCCAATCCGCATCATCGTTTCTTCTTCTGGTCCTTGCCGTTGCCGCTCAACAGCTGTTCCAGCTCCTGCTTGAACTCACTGACATCTTTGAAATCTCGGTACACGCTGGCGAACCGTATGTAAGCAACGGTATCGATCTCCTTAAGACGCGACATGATCAGCTCGCCCACCTCCGAAGTCGACCGCTCCCGCTCCGGCGAATCCACGACGAACGCCTCAGTCTCATCCACAATCTGCTCCAGCTTGAGAGCCGAAACCGGCCGCTTCTCGCAGGCGTGCAATAGTCCGCTCAGAACCTTTTGGCGATCGAACTTCTCTCTTCGCCCGTCCTTCTTCACGACCATGTAGGGAATCTCGTCAATGCGCTCGTAGGTGGTGAACCGCTTGTTGCAGCCCTCGCACTCGCGCCGCCGACGGATTGAGTCCGCCTCCTTGCTCTCTCGTGAATCGACCACTCGATCCTGGCTAAAACCGCAGTAAGGACACTTCATCGGAATACCTTGATTCTAGCAGTGATACGCGCGGGGCCTTGGATGCACCGCTTCAGCCACCCGCCCGGATCGTCGCAGTACCGGAGCGAGCCCCACTGCTGACCCACCACCGGGTGCCCCATCTTCGCAATAGCTTTATCGTCGCTAGGTGGGAACGATGCGTGCCAAAGCTACTCCTGCACCACTCCGGCCTCTTTACCTGCCTGTTCACTCTCCGTCGCAATGCTGCTCAGGCTCACCTGCTCCATCTGGGCGAATATCAACCCAGCCGGAATAATGCAGAGGAACGTCACCACCAGCAGCAACGCGCCGCATGCTGTGGCCGCCTCGATCGGTGCGCCGTAGAAGGTATGCATCGCCGTCGCCGTCACCGCAATCTGCGTAAACCATCCCACAATTGGAAGCTGCAGCAGGCTGCCGCCGATACTTGCCGCCATCAGCAGCATCGCTCGTGAAAACGACAGGGTCGCCAGCTCCGGCGTCTGGATGAAGGCGTGAGCCGTCTGCACGTAAGCCGACGCAATCATGATCCACATCAGCAGGGAGATCCCGGCGACCACCGCGAACTCGCGCATACTTCTCAGCGCATTCAGGCCCTCGCGAAACCCGGCGATCTTCTCCGCGATGCTCTCGGCGGCAGGCTTCGACACCGGGCTCAGCACCGTTCGCGCAAAGCCTGCTACGGCTCCCCCCGCCACCCGAACAACCACCGCGAAGATCGCAATCGCCAGCGTCACGGCAAGGCTGCCGATTCCGGCTCGCATAAAGACATGTTGATGCGGCATGTTCTTTGGCATAAACGCCAGGGCAGTCGAAAAGATCAGCGCCGCTGCCCCCAGGTCGAACATGCGCTCCAGTGTGTACACCGCAATCTGCGAGCTCAGAGGAAGCTCAATCTTTCGAGCCACTAGGTACGGCCGCGTAAGGTCGCCAGTCGACCAAACAGTGCCACCGCCGTGAATCCAATAAACTGCGGGCCAATTAGGGCGGTTGCTTTCACCTCTTTGGTGGGTTGTACCAGCACGCTCCATCGAAACGCCCGCAGCCAATAGGTCGCGTAGATCAGGGCGATCCCCGCAATCGCGTGTCCGGCGGAGATGTACCGCAGCTGCTCCCAGAAGTTGGCCCAGTCAAAATGGATCCGGTCGCGGTAAACGAAGACGATTACCGCAAGCACGACAATCAGGACCGCCCACAGGGCTCCGCTGCGTTTCTTCATGGAATGACTAGCGCCTCGCTTCTGGGATTCGTTGCCTTATCTCGTTCGTGCTATCTGTTCGGCTACGCCAGACATTCGCTTGCGCCGGTTGAACTCGCGAATGACCCTTGCCACATAGGCCCGCGTCTCAGGATACGGCGGCACACCGTGATATCGATCCACTGCCGCCGGTCCGGCGTTGTATGCCGCCAGCGCCAGCGCAACATTGTCGTGGTAACGCGTCAACAACCCGTCGAGGTACGTTGTTCCACCGGCGATATTCTCCTCCGGCTCAAACGCATTCTCTACACCCAGCTCCCCCGCCGTCGTGGGCATCAGCTGCATCAGTCCCTGAGCTCCCACTCGCGATACGGCTCGGACGCGGCCACCGCTCTCGGCCTTGACCAGGCTCGCCAGCAGATCCGCGTCGATATTGTGGGCTCCTCCGGCATGGGTGAGCATCGTCTGCATCTCCTCGCCAGTCAGGGCCACCGGTTTCGCATCCACCCGGCTCGGAGAGGTGATCGCGGGGTGCTCGTCACCATTCTCGGAGCGGAGTTGCGCATCCGGAATCATCTCAACCCGAGCCACCGCACCGGCGGCAACATCCAGGTAATTCATCCCCGCATTGCCGGAGCTCTGTGCAGGCAGAAGAAACAGCCGCACGTGGTCGCCATGCATCTCTCTCCGCGCGCAATCCAGTTCAAAACCGTTCTTCAGGGTGACGTGTTCGGCGGCGCGCGCGATGGGACACACCGCGACCGCGAGCGCAAATAACGCCTCTGCCCATCCGCACGAACTCAGCTGTTTTCTCACTCCCAAAAGCCTATCACCGCGTGCCAGCCTAAAGCGCACTCACTATCGTGGGATACAAGTCACCGGCCAGTGCCGCTTCAACCGCTATCGCGACCCCATCTTCGGCGTGATGCCCGCCTACCAGCCAGCCCCGTCCAGCTCCCGCCACCTTCAGGCTCTCAGGAGCATTTGCCATCAGCACCGCTGAACCCGCTGCTTCCAACATGGACACATCATTCCAGTTGTCCCCGATCGCCAGGATCTCGTCGCTCCCAATCCCGCGCTCCGCCGCCAGATCCAGCAGCGCCCGTCCCTTGCTGCATCCACCCGGCAGAATGTCCACAATACTCAGGTCACGCTCCGGATACTCCGTGCGGTGCAGGGCTGCCTCCGCCCCCGGGCTCACCTCGTGTTCTCCGCGCCGCACCTCGTGCCTTCCCAGTGGTTCCAGACCTACGCCCAGCACCTTCGGGTCGAGCAACAGCTTCGCCTCAGCCTCGCGCATCCGTTCGATCGTGCCGCACAGCATCATCTGGATCAGCCCCTCCCGTCCCAGGGCATCCTCCATCGGAACCACGCGCTCGATGTAGGGTTCATTGGCCGCCATCCACCTGCCGATGCTTCCGTTCAGCTCCTCCATCTCTTCCACCACCAGAGCTCCACGCGTGTCTTCACCATCCAGTCGAACCCGATCAAAGGTAATCAGCAGCGAGCTCCGAAACTCACCCATATGCCCGACCAGCCACTTGGCCGTCTTCTCCTGCAGGAGGCTTCGCTCCAGCAGGCGCGCTCCGATAGTCCGGACCACCGCGCCGTTCGAGCTGATCAGACCGTTTTCTTCCCGCAGCCCAAGCCCTCGCAGCACCCGCATCGCGTAGCTGTGTCGCCGCCCGGTCGCAACCACCACCTCTACGCCGGCCTGCTCCGCAGCCTTCAGCGCCGCGAGGTTTCGCGCGCTCACCTGCCCGTCCGCGCCCAGCAGCGTCCCATCCATATCGACAGCAACCATGCGCATCCGTTGGCCTTTGCCCATACCCACCATTCTCTCATCGGCCCGGACAAGCCCTTAAAGGGAGAGACCCAGGCCGAGGCCGATCTTAGCCGTGCAGACCCAAGCCGATTCGCAGGGTTCGCCCTGCTGCCCTCTCCTCAAGTGCCTCGCGTGTCTTACTGTCCGGGTACCCTGCATTCGCTGCTTTCAGCGTCAGATAGGGTATCGGGTGCCCCATCTTCGCGACGGCCCTTTCGTCGCTAAGGTGGGCTTGCTGGATCTCCTCCCCGCCACCTCCTCTAGTAGCATCGAGTTATGCCCCGCATCGCCTTCCTCGAGTGCTCCCGCTGCCACAACCACGTCTCCGCCGACACCCCGCAGACCGTCTGCCCCGCCTGTGCCGGCTCCCTCTACGTTCGCTACGACATGGACGCACTCAGGCGCACTGCCCGCCGAGACGACATCGCGGCCAGAGCAGCGGCATCCCCCGCGAGCCTCGGTATGTGGCGCTACTCCGACGTCCTTCCCGACGTCTCCCCTGTCACCCTAGGTGAAGGCTGGACCCCCATGATCCACTCCCGCCGCTATCCCGGCCTCTACCTCAAGGAAGAAGGCGCCAACCCCACCGGAACCTTCAAGGCCCGCGGCCTCGGTATGGCCGTCACCATGGCCAGGCACTATGGCCTCCAGCACCTCGCCGTACCCTCCGCCGGTAACGCCGCCGGAGCCCTCGCCGCCTACGCCGCCGCCGCCCAGATCAAGGCCCACATCTTCATGCCCCAGGACGTCCCCTTCGCCAACTACGTCGAAGGCATCGTCTACGGAGCCGACGTCAACCTGATCGACGGCCTCATCTCCGACTGCGCCCGCATCGTCGGCGAAAAGATCAAGGCCCAGCGCGAAGCCAACACCCCCGCCGCCGAAACCTGGTTCGACATCTCCACTCTCAAGGAGCCCTACCGCGTCGAAGGCAAAAAGACGATGGGCTACGAGCTCGTCGAGCAGCTCGGCTGGACCTACCCCGACGCCGTCTTCTACCCCACCGGCGGAGCGTCGGCCTCATCGGCATGTGGAAGGCCTTCGAGGAGATGGAGCAGCTAGGCTGGGTCACCGGCAAACGCCCGAAGATGTACGCCCTCCAGGCCGCAGGCTGCGAGCCCATCGTAAAGGCCTTTGAGGAGCACAAACCCGCCAGCGAGTTCTTCCAGAACGCCGACACCTTCGCCGCCGGCCTCCGCGTCCCCAAGCCCTACGGCGACTACATCATCCTCGACATTCTTCAGCAATCCGGCGGCAAGGCCATCGCCTCCGACGACGCCACCATCCTCGAGAGCATCCTCGACTACGGACGCAACGAGGGTATCTTCCTCTCCCCCGAAGGCGCGGCCGCGACCGCTGCCTACGACCAGCTCCTCGCATCCGGCGATCTCAAGCCCACCGACAAGGTCGTCCTCTTCAACACCGGCGCCGGCCTCAAGTACACCGATATGACCGCCGATGCCATGCACCTCCGCCGTCCCGGCACTCTCCCGACCAGCCTGCCGGTAGGAGGCATCATCACCCCGCAATAGGAGAAGAAGCATGGGAATTGATATCCAGTTACAAGATGAGGATGGGAAGATCCTCGAACACGTTTCTGATGAGAAGCGTCTTCTGCATGATCTTCTTCCGGGAGGCGATCATTCACTTTTATCTGGAATTGATCCCTATGGGGACACAATCTTCAATCGCATTCAGATGGACGATTTCCTAAGCGAATGGAGCAAGCTCAAAATGAAACAAATGAATTCTGCACAAACTTTGCATTTGGATCGTATCGAATGCCTCGCACTCAAATGCAAAAAAAGCGTTCACCTGTACTTACGTTTTGTCGGTGATTGAGTCGACTACCCCGCAGTAAGATATTGTCGTCTATGCGAATCGCGATCAAGCGCGTCTATCAGGAACCCGATTCTACGGACGGGTTCCGCATTCTTGTCGATAGACTCTGGCCGCGCGGTCTCAGTAAAGAACGAGCAAAAGTGGATCTCTGGCTCAAGGACATTGCCCCCAGCACAGAACTTCGCAAGTGGTTTCATCACGACCCGGCAAAATGGACGGACTTTCAAAAGCGATACAGGCAGGAACTGAAATCGAAGAGTAGCGAGCTTGAGACTCTGAAAAAAAAGACCCATGAAGGACCTGTCACGCTGCTCTACGGCGCGAAAGATGAAGCCCACAACGAGGCTGTTGTCTTACAGGCAGTCCTGCGATCGAAATAGGTCTGCCTGTTTTCTCAATTCAGTCGGAACGTTTCCCCCATCCGCTCCGTAGGAGATCTCTATGCGCTCCCTCGCCGCACTCCTCTGCCTCGTCTCCGCCTGCTCACTCGCCCAGACTCAAAAACCCGCCAGCGAACCCACAGCACGCATGCGGCAGATCATCACCAGCTACACCGATGACAAATCCTTCATGGGCACCGTCTTCGTCATCAAGGACGGCAACACCCTCATCGATCAGGGCTACGGCTCCGCCGATCTCGAATGGAACATCTCCAACTCACCCACCACCAAGTTCCGCCTCGGCTCCATCACCAAGCAGTTCACCGCCGCCAGCATCCTGCTCCTCCAGGACCGCGGCAAGCTCTCCATCGACGATCCCGTCAGCAAGTACATGCCCGACGCTCCCGCCGCCTGGTCAAAGATCACCATCTACAACGTCCTCACCCACACCTCCGGGATCCCTAACTTCACCGGCTTCCCTGACTACCGCTCGACCGAGTGGAAGGACACAAACCCGACCGAGCTCGTCGCCCGCTTCCGCAACAAGCCGCTCGAGTTTGAGCCCGGCACAAAGTTCAACTACTCCAACTCCGGCTACGTCCTCCTCGGCTATCTCATCGAAAAGATCTCCGGTCAGACCTACGCCGACTTCCTCCAGCAGAACATCTTCACGCCCCTCGGCATGACCTCCACCGGCATCGACTCCAACGTCGCCATCCTCCCGCAGCGCGCCCAGGGCTATCACCGCACACCTCGCGGCATCGAGCACGACGGCTACATCAGCATGACCATCCCGTTCTCCGCGGGCGCGCTCTACTCCACCACCGGCGATCTCCTCAAGTGGGAGCAGGGGCTCTTCGGTGGCAAGGTCCTCAAGCCCGAATCGCTCGCAAAGATGACCACGCCCTTCAAAGGCGCTTATGGCTGTGGTCTCTTCATCCGCACCATCGACGGCCACAAGCTCATCACCCACGGCGGCGGTATCGAAGGCTTCAACACCTCGCTCAACTTCTACCCCGACGACAAGCTCACCGTTATCGTGCTCGGTAACCTCGCTGGTGGAGCACCCGATATGATTGCCTCCAGCCTCGGCAAGGTCGCTCTCGGCCAGCAGGTCATCCTGCCCTCCGAGCGCAAAACCATCGACGTCTCACCCGCCCTCCTCGCCGAGTACGCAGGCACCTACCGGATGACCGACGCCCCCATCGACAACATCATCGCCATCAAGGACGGCCACCTCACTTCCAAACTCGCCAACCAGCCCACCGTCGATCTTTTCGCCGAATCGGAGACGAAATTCTTCCTCAAAGTGGTCGACGCCCAGGTCGAGTTTTCCGGGATCCGCGACCCACGCCATCAATCGCCTGGTCCTCAATCAGGGCGGCGTGCAGCACGAAGGCAGAAAACAATAATCCTGCTGAAACAGAGTGGCCGCCCCATCCAGGGCGGCCACTCTGCTTCAGCGAAAATCACTGCGGGCCGCATGTCGGCTGCAGGCTCGTCATTCTGATCTTAGTGGATTGGTTTTCGTAAAAACCTCCCATTTCCCGACCTATCCCATCCGCCGGAGGTGTCATCCTGAGCGGAGCATCCTGCAGCTTCACCGCAGGATGCGCAGTCGAAGGATCTGCGGTCTGCACGCCGAATGCAGGTGCCCCACATCTCGCTTCTGAGATGTGGGGCACCACACCCCTACTTTGTCGCAAGCTCCTTCGCGATCCCTTCCAGATGCTCCGCCTCTGCCTCCACCGCATTGGTCACAATTACCATCTGCTGCTTCGCCTCATCGAACCGTCCGTCCTCAATCGCCTCCGTTACACCCGGCATCGTCTTCGCCCCATAGCCCGTGTACCAGCCGGGGGCATACAGCACATGCTCTACCCATGGACGCCGCGGCAGCCCAGCCGGGTTCAGGAACTTGTGCTCCGCCATCGCCAGCTGCAGGTTGATCGTCTCAGCCTTCTTCGCGTCGAGCGGCCCGGCGGAATCCTCTGCCGCCTTCAGCTCATCCGCCGCCTTTGTCAGCTTCGCAATCGCCGCATCCAGCCCCGAAAAGTCGAAGTTCGGTGGATTTGGCAGAGCCTCCGGCAGCTTCACCGTCTTCGTCGGATCGGCAGCCAGCTTGTAATACCCCGCGTCAATATCCTTCTGCCGAGTCTCCGCAGCCTGCTGCATCTGCTTCACCAGCCCTTTTACCTCCCGCGAGTATCCCTGAACTGTCGTTGCCAGATCTCGGAAGTCGTACGGCAGCAGGTCGGCATCCGCCACTCGCATCACCAGCGTGCCCGCCGTATCGGCCATCGCCTTGCCGTAAAGCGAGTCCTTATCGCCGAAGTGCTCAATAAACCACGGCGTGTCGTATGCCGAGTGATACGTCCCGCTGCGGTCTTCGCCGCCGAACCCCAGGCTAATGCTCGTCACTCCCAGGTGATCCACAAAAGCCTGAAAGTCCGACCCCGATCCCAGTGCGCCGATAGGAATGATGTCAGCATCGCCGCCCTCTGCCTTCGCTCCAGCGCGCCTCGGACGCACTGCCCGCGCCGCCCTCTGCCGCTCCCATACGCTCGCCTTCGTCTCCGGGTCGGTCACATCGCGCGCCACATCATTGATGACGCGCTCCACCTGGTAGCTTCCACTCGCATTCAGAAATCCCCGGTTGCTCTCATCGCTGTTCACATACAGCACCGCGTGCTCGGTAAGCTCCTTCTGGTGCGTCTCGGCCCACTCGGTCGAACCCAGCAGGCCCGGCTCCTCGCCGTCCCACGCCGCATAGATCAGCGTGCGCTTCGGGCTCCATCCCTGCTTGTGCAACTCGCCCAGCGCCCGCGCCTCTTCCAGAAGTCCCGACTGGCCCGAGATAGGATCGTCCGCACCGTTCACCCAGCCGTCATAGTGATTCCCGCGAATAATCCACTGTTCCGGCGCAGTCGATCCCTTCATCGTCGCGATTACATCGAGCACCGGCTTCGTGTCCCAGTTGAACTTCAGGTCCATGTGGACCTGCGTCTTGCCCGACCCAAAGTGATACGCAAACGGCAGCCCGCCACGCCACGACGCCGGAACCACCTGCCCGTCCAGCGACTTCAGGAGCGGCTCCGCATCCCCATAGCCGATCGGCAGCACCGGGATCTTCATGATCGTCTGCGCCTCTTCGATCTTTAGGCGCTTCGTCCCCGGCACCGAACCCTCCCCCGGCGTCAGCGGGTCGCCCGAGTAAACCGGCGTGTCCGAAACGCTGCCCCTCTGCACACCCTGCGGTGGACGCATCGGTCCCTTCGGCAGAACATCGTCCTGGCCATATCCGTCGTCCGCCGGATCGCTGTAGATGATGCAGCCAATCGCTCCATGCTCGTACGCCAGCTTCGGCTTCAGCCCACGCCATCCGCCACCGTAGCGCGTAATCACAATCGCGCCTTTTACGGAGATGCCCTGCCGCTCCAGCTCTTCGTAGTCGTCCCGCATCCCGTAGTTCACATAGATCAGCGGCCCGGTCACATCTCCATCGGCGGAGTAGATGTTGTATCCCAGCAGCTGCGTCTTGGTCTCATGCGTGTAAGGGTCCTCGGCCAGTGGAGTCTCTTCCAGTTTCAGCCTGTACTTCGTCGGCGCGATCATCTCCACCATCTGCGACTTCGGCGTGGGATACAGCACGTCGAACTGCTCAATCTTCGCGTCCCATCCCCACTCCTTGTAGTTCGCCACCAGCCACTCGGCGTTCTTCCGCTGCGCCTCCGAGCCCACGTTATGCGGATGCGCCGCCAGAACCTTCATGTTCTCGTGCGCTCGCGCCGCCTCCGGGATCGCCCTGAAGCGCTTCTCCAGATCCAGCTCCTTCGACGAATCGGCAGCTGTATAACCCGGCAGGGTTTTGCTTGCAGGCTGTTGGGCGAAGCCCTGCGAAAGAAGAAGAGTAAACAAAAGAGAAAGGGCGGCAATCTGTCGCAACGATAGTTCTCCTTACAAAATTCCAGAGATAGAAACGATGGGTATGGTCCAGTCTCTAACAAAACTGACCGCAGGCTATAGAAAAATCAGGGATCTGTTACGAAGATACGATCGACAACCGCTTAACGACGCACCCGCTCTAAAAAGCGCGGCCCAAAGACTCTCCTGCCGTGCTTGCGCAGAATGAGAGTCTTACGATGACGCCACAGAAAAATAACGTTGTCATCCTGAGCGAACCAGCATTCCCCGGATCCCCACACTCTGAAGGTGTCCTCCTGAGCGAAGCGCAGCGCAGTCGAAGGATCTGCGGTTCCATATCGTCCCGTCCAGACCGCCATACGCGCTAACCCGCAACCCTGCTCCGGCATCCCACACTATCGGAGGTTTAAAACCATGCGTCACAATCTTCTGCCCATCATGGCTCTAACCTTGGCCCTCGCCGCCCCTGTGCTGCCGGCCTACTCCCAGAACGAATCGCAAAATACCAACCAGGAGATGACCAAGCAGCAGAAAAAGGAGCTTAAACAGCAGGAGAAGGCCAATAAGGCACAGGCCAAGGCCGACAAGGCCAAGCGTAAAGCCCTCGATACTGACGAACAGAAGAAGGCTGACAAAGCTCAGGACAAGGCGAACCGGCAAGCCGAGAAGTCCACAAATCCCCAGTAAGACGGGAAGAACATCCGATCCTCGCACATTCAGACGTCGACATCCCCACTTGGCGAGAGCCTGACGGAAACAAACCATCACCCGCGACGCGCATCTTAGACTGCAGCCGGTCTAAATAAGGAGTTTGTGTCAGTAGGAGATGGAACAGTCCAATTTGTCTGAAGTCATTGCCCAGACGGATGCAGGGTATCAAGAGATCAGCGCCTCACCGATCGGGCGGATCGGCATTCTCATAGATGACGCTATGAACAGACGCCTCGTCGAGAGTGCCTCTGTCCATCTTGATCTGGTGCCAGTGATGCTCACCGGCCAGCGTCTAGAACCCAGTGCGCTCGCCGATCTCGAGATGATCGTCATCGACGTCGATCGCTTGGAAGAGATTCGTTCACTGATCTCTTCGCGAGGCGAGGATCTCAGCGATGGCGTTCTTCCCGCCGTGATCCTTGCCACTCTGCCGGACGACCCCTCGGCTCAGGGTACCGACTCCTTCGACGCCGTCCTGGCCTTTCCTATGACTCCCGCGCAGATCTCCGCGCAGCTCAGTGTCATCCTCCTCGCCCACCGCGCCTTCGCGCGCCGGTACCACTCCGCCCTCGAGGAGCTTCACCTCAATCGCCGCATCTTCCGTTCTGTTACCAGCGGGATCTCCGTTGCCAGCGCCACCAGGCCGGATCTGCCTCTCATATACGTCAATCCGGCCTTTGAGGTCATGACCGGATACCGCCTTGAAGAGATCGCCGGACTAAACTGCAGATTCCTGCAGGGCGAAGAACGCGATCAGCCCGCCCTCACGGTGCTTCGAGAGGCCATCCTCGCCGAACGCGAAGTTGTCGTCATTCTCAAAAACTTCCGCAAGGATGGCACGTTCTTCTGGAACGAGCTCTCGCTCTCCCCCATCCGGAATCGCGACGGCGAACTGACTCACTTCGTTGGCATCCAGACCGACGTCACCGCCCGCGTGGAGTTCGAAGCTGCTCTTCGTGAGAGCGAGAAACTCGCAGCCGTAGGACGTCTCGCCTCCTCCATCGCTCACGAAATCAACAATCCCCTCGAGTCCATCGTTAACCTCGTCTATCTCGCGCAACGTTCGGATAACCTGCTCGAGGCCAGGAACTACCTTCAGACCGCGGACCGCGAACTGCAACGCGTCAAGCTCATCACCTCACAGTCGCTTCGCTTTTATAAGCAGTCCACCAAGCCTCAGGCTATCAATCTCTCCGATCTCATCGACTCCGTGCTTGACGTCTACAGCGCGCGTCTCAGCGCCCGTGGCGTCACAATCGAGCGGCGTGAGCGGACCACCCAATCTATCGTCTGCATGGAAAGCGAGATCCGGCAGGTTCTCAACAACCTGGTCAGCAACGCCATGGATGCCCTCAGGGGACATCACGGCAGGTTGCTCATTCGCACTCGCGAAGCCACCGAGTGGAGAAGCAACGTCAAAGGAATCGCCATCTCCGTCTCCGACACAGGAAGCGGGATAGATCCCAGCGAGATTCAAAGCATCTACAAAGCCTTTTACACAACCAAAGGTCTGCGTGGGACGGGTCTGGGCCTTTGGATCAGCAGCGAGATCGTCGACCGCCACCAAGGCCGCCTCCTCGTTCGAAGCAGTCAGAGGGAATCAAGATCCGGCACTACCTTCACGCTCTTCCTGCCCTTCCAGGCTCTTCCCTCCTGAATCTCTTCCCTGGAATCGGCAGGTTCGGAGTACGGACTGCCCGGCATAGCCTCCGGAACGAGACAAACTCCACAAAAGAGAGAAGGGGCGTGAGTGTACCGACAATGAGTGCTAAGCCCTGTTGTCGCCATTCCGGGCAACCGTGGAACATTCCTAAACACTAGCCGGCTTCCCATTACCGATCAGCGGTGAATCCGGTGAACGCTACATCCTGCTGTCCGGGGCGAACTCCTCGTAGAGCCGCGGCAGAAACGATGCCAAATGGTTCATTTCCTGCGCGCAGTGGTACAGCATGGCGGGGCCTGCTTCGTAAAGTTTCGACGGCTTGCTGCGGTTCATTACCAGACCCGCCAGACTGTTGATGCCAGACAGCGTCATGAATTTGCCAGCCGTGCTGGTAACAGAGCCAGAGGGCAGTGGGAGCACGCGCACATCGTTTGCAACGAAGCGGCTGCGCATTTCGCAACCGGCCCGGGTTTCTCGCACCTGGTGAACTATCCAGGCAGCGGCAAGGGGCATGGTGGAAGCGCCTCCACGAGCTGCAATGATGGTGCTCCCCGGCTTGCTGGGCGCGAACCCAAGCTTTTCCGGGTCGAAAAAGCTTGCCCGCAGCTGACTTTTTTCGGCGCCAATGTATTCGTCGATGATGCAGCAATTGCCCCTGCCGCGTTGGCGATCGCTCAAACCGCTGATCTGGCTTCGGTCCTCGGTGTAGGCGGCATACAGATGTGCTTCCGGATGCCACAGTTTGTAGCGGGCGGGCTCTACGGCATGCCACCACATCCACCAGTCCCACATTTCACCGGTCACGCCGGGCATGTCAGTCAGCACGGCGATGACTACGTGCCCATCATCGTTCAAGGTGTAGCCGGTTTCCATCGGCAGGTACCCGGGCCGTGAGAGCTCATCGGCCAACGTCGACAATCGCACACCATATGCTCCGGCGGCTGGACCTGCCACCAGCGCATCCTTGAAATGCTCCTGGACGGGCAATGCCCGCTCGGAGAAGTAGTGTGCGTAGGGCTTCTTATAGTCCTCTTCCCGATATCCAAGATACCGGGGCTCGCTTGCATAGGAGGCCGGCACGTCCGCCACATCGGCCTTCGTCAACTGATATTTCATAAAAGACCTCTCTTATGTTTGCAGTCCAAAATGGATCGGGGTAGGAGCCGTGAGATCAAAGACCGAGCCTATCTTATGGTGCAAATAGTACCGTACGGTACTATAGAATGGATGAAGACGATTTGCCTTGGATTCATGAAAAAACGAAATTTTGCAGAACAATAGAACAGAAAAGTCATCGAGGAAGCGGCTTTCCATGCGCTTTTCACTCCTCGTCGTTTCCAACGCTCTGCACTGCCACAGCGAAGCGACCTAAATCACGCATAGCTGACGAACTGAGCCTGATAGAGAGGCGACTCCTGCTCAATGAGTGACTTGGCCTGAAGTTGCCAGTTGACACGAAAGCTGATCACTGGCCGACTTCTCAAATACCGATCACTTCAATCGACTGGACCACCTTGGCAAACTCTCGGGCGGAAGACGCGCTTCTTCGTAAACGGCCGGCGATCATTCTAGAGCAATCTGGGGTTTCTAAGTTGCTACCGAACGGGAACTTGGAAGATCTGGCGCACTGTCTCTCGAATCCAGGTGTGCAACAGATCGCTATCGAAGCGCGGGTGCCACACCATGGAATACCGGATGCGAGGAAGCTCTTTCGGCGCTTTCAGCAGTGGGAAATCGATTGCCGTCAATGTCGGTTCTGCAATTCGTGCAGGCATCGTCAGTACCAGATCCGTTGCCTCAAGCACTCTGATTGCGGCCTGGAAATAGGGAAGATGAACAGCTACGAGTCGTCGCAATCCAGTTTCAGCAAGTGAGCGATCAATCAGATTCTGGTGATTCGGTTGTGTCTCTATCGCGACATGACGGAAGCTGAGGTACTCCTTCATAGCGATCGCGCCTTTGCCGCGCTTGAGCTTCCGGCCAGCCACACAAACGAAACTATCTTCGAATAAAGGCTCAAACCGGAACGTTGCGGGCGCTGCAAGCGGACTTAGGATGAGTTGCGTCGCCAGACTGTCTTCATGAGTTCGCTCGTGCCAGGGAACGACCTCAAGAGTAATGCCCGGCGCGAGCCGTCCGAGAATCTCGGCAAGTTGCGGCAGAACGACACTACTGGCATCGTCGGTCATGGCCAGACGAATCTTCGCCTCGCTCTGTGCGGGCGAAAAAGGTTCTCCCTCCCACAGACGTGCCAACCGGGGCATAATCTGCCCCAATTCACTCATGAGGGCGGTTCCCCGCGGAGTTAACTCGTAGTTGCGTCCGACTCGCACGAGCAGTTCGTCCCCTAGCTCCGAACGGAGGCGATCCAGCGCGCGGCTCATGGCGGATTGACTCAGATGGATGCGCTTCGCAGCGCGCGTCACATTGCGCTCATGCAAAAGGGCTTTGAGAGGGATCAAAAGGTTCAGATCGATGTTTCGGAATTGTACTTCGCTCATGCTTGAGGCGCATACCTTCCATTCCAACAATGCATGGTGCGACTACATCCCCAGAATACTCCAATGGGAAAAGGAGAAATGTCCATGCAAGACAAACCCGTAGCTCTGGTTACTGGAGCCAATCAAGGAATCGGCCTTCAAATCGCAAAGGATCTCGTGGCGCATGGCTTCACGGTGCTGGTTGGGTCGCGCGATTTCGAGCGCGGTGAGGCCGCAGCCAGGGAGGTTGGGCAGGACGCCCACGCCCTCCAACTCGACGTGACGGATCAGGCGTCGATCACCGCCGCGGCGAAGCGCGTCCAGAGTGAATTCAGTCGCCTCGATGTGCTCATACAGAATGCTGCGATCTCGAATACGAACAAACTGCCCGGCCAGACCGTCGCGGAGTATGCAGCCACCACTCGCCCGAGCAACGTGTCCCTTGATGAGATGCGCGCGGTGTGGGACACCAACGTGTTCGGCGTCCTCGCCGTCTACCAGGCGATGTTGCCGCTCCTGCGCCAGACCCCGGGCGCCCGCATCGTCAATGTATCGAGCGGTGTTGGTTCGCTCACGACGAATTCGGATCCAGCCTTTCCATGGCGTTCGATCTTCGGTCCTGTCTACCCGGCGTCCAAGACTGCGCTCAACGCTTTGACGGTTGCCATGGCGCTCGAGCTGGAGCCGGAAGGAATCAAGGTTAACGCCGTCTCACCGGGTTTCACCAAAACGAACCTCAACGGATATGCGGGCACGGAGACCGTCGAGCAGGGCGCCGCAGAGGCAGTGCGCGTTGCGCTGCTCGGCCCGGATAGTCCAACGGGTACGTTCACCCGCTGGGAAGGCGAAACGATCCCGTGGTGACAAGAAATCCCAACCATCGAATCGTTAACTGCCGCTTTGGCCACACACCGACAGACGAAGGGACACAGCCATGAAATACCGCACGCTGGGCCGGACCGGCATCAAGGTCAGCCATTATTGCTTGGGCGCGATGATGTTCGGCGGCATTGCCAACGCCGATCACGACGACTGCATTCGCATCATCCACAGGGCCTTGGACTTCGGCATCAACTTCGTCGACACCGCCGATAGGTATAGCAACGGCGAGTCGGAGGAGATCGTCGGAAAGGCGCTGAAGGGCCGTCGCCAAAATATTGTGCTCGCCACGAAGGTGAACGGCGCAATGGGCGAGGATCCGAACCAGCAGGGCAATTCGCGCCGCTGGATCACCCAAGCGGTGGAGGCGTCGCTGCGCCGTCTTCAGACCGACCATATCGACCTTTACCAGATCCACAGGCCTTCGCCCGACACGGACATCGAGGAGACGCTGTCGGTGCTTACGGACCTTATGCGTGCGGGCAAGGTGCGCGCCATCGGGTCATCGACTTTTCCCGCTTCCGAGATCGTGGAGGCGCAAGGGGTGGCGGAGCGCCGGGGCCTGGCCCGTTTCCGCACTGAGCAGCCACCCTATTCGATCCTCAATCGCAGCATCGAGCAGGAGGTTCTGCCCGTCTGCCAGAAGTATGGGATGGGCGCGCTGGTCTGGAGCCCGTTGGCAAAGGGCATGCTCACCGGCCGCTACCGCAAGGGCCAGGCGCTGCCGGAAAGCCTGCGCGTCAAGGTGTTTCCCAAACAAATGTCCGATGAACGCAATCTGGACGCGGTCGAGCGGCTCATCCCCATCGCGGAGCAGGCGGGGCTGTCGCTGACGCACATGGCGATGGCCTTTGTGATGGCCCACCCCGGCGTGACCTCAGCGATCCTCGGCCCCCGCACGATGCAGCAACTGGACGATCTGCTCGCCGGCGCAGAAGTCGTCCTCGACGACGAAATCCTGGACCGGATCGACGAGGTTGTTGCGCCCGGAACCGACGCCGGACCGATGGGCGCACTCTATGCACCGCCGGCGGTGACTCAGGCGAGCTTGCGCCGCCGTACGCTACAAGATCGGGCCGCAGCCTGACCGAAGCGCCGGGACATGGGCTTTGGCCGCCCAGTTCCGGCCCGGGCTTCAGCGATTCTCCGACTTCCGCGGCAGACTACCTCAATGAGCACATCATCGCCTATGTGCTTATTGACGAACGAACGATCCTGATAAGTCGCCTTATGGGAAGCGATCGATGCCACCCGCCAAGGCAAACAATTCGCAAGCTGAGATGATGAAGCATGGCCTTAACCATTCAAGAGCAATTTGGACAGATTGACATCTATGTTTTCGATCAGATCCTGCGAGGGAACATTACGCCTGGGATGCGTGTTCTTGATGCCGGATGTGGGTATGGGAGAAATCTGGTACACCTGCTGCGCGAACGTTGCGAGGTCTTTGCACTCGATCTCGACAGCAATGGCGTTGAGCATGTACGACAGCTTTCCGCTTCGCTCGGAACCGGACTCCCGTCAGACAACTTTCAGGTTGGGCGCATTGAACGGATGCCCTTCCCGGACGCCTTTGCCGATGTTGTGATTTGTAATTCGGTACTTCACTTCGCTCGAGATGAGGAGCACTTCAGCTCGATGCTGACAGAGTTATGGAGAGTTCTAAGACCCGGAGGAATGCTGTTCTGTCGCCTGGGCTCGAGGATCGGCATGGAGTTCGAGCGAGTACCGGGCGGCCGGTTTGTGATTGGCGATGGTTCGGTGTGGTTCCTGGTAGATGAAGAGATGCTCATGGAGTACACCGAGAAGATGAATAGCATACTTGTGGATCCTTTGAAGACCACCATCGTGCAGGACTACCGCTGCATGACGACTTGGGTTCTGCGGAAACGGCTATAGACACGTCTCTCTTCTCACAACGGCGTTTATCGTTACTCACAGCATTGCAATCCGATGCGGGAAGGAGACCTCTGTGAAAAAGTTCCGTTTTGTGATCTTGGCCTTAGTCGCCACTGCAGGAGCAATAGGTGATGCCCAAACCTTACATGTCAGATTGTTGAACGGAAGTAGTGGGAAGCCTATTTCGAATACATATGTCAATGTCTGGGTTGGCAATCAACGAAAAGAAGCCCTTTCCATTCCTATCGACAGCAGTGGGAATGGTGTCCTAAGGTTGACAGGTGGTGCGGCAGATGAAGGTTTACAGGCGGAGTCGGCTCACTCGCCAACCTTTCCTTTCGCTCCGGAGATCAAGGTTCAGGCAGGTTTCGTCCTCTGCCAAGTTAAGCAACAGAAGTACTCGTGGCTGCATATCACGCCATACTCGACCGAAGATTGGGTCCGCACCGGCATTGTGACCGCAAATACCTGCGGCAAAGCAGTAGCGAAGCCTGAACCAGGAATACTCACAATTTTTGTAAGGCCCTTGAGATTTTGGGAAAAGCTGAGCGAATAGCTCGAGTCGGTAAGTTGCCGGATTGCTCTGCGAGTCAGCCCTGACAAGTCAGGGTGGAACGCCAGTCAGTGAAGACCCGGTTCCAGTCCGATATGGTCATTGACTGCGTTTCGGAGCCGCTGCTTGCACCCAAGGCTTCCGAATTGCTCGTGATCCGCTCCAAGAGAGCGATTCGGGAGCGATCTGGCAGGCTCCGCGCCGCTCGTGCTTTGGCGTTGTGGGAGGGCTCATTGTTAGAACGAGACGACACCTTTTAGACTCGACACATGGCCATCAAACGGATGGACAACATAGGAATCGTCGTCGATAACCTCGAAGGAACAATTGATTTCTTTCGAGAACTCGGCCTCGAGCTCGAAGGGCGGGCCACGATCGAAGGAGAATGGGCAGGACGGGTCACCGGACTGGGCGATCAGCGCGTCGAGATCGCCATGATGCGCACGCCGGACGGCCACAGCCGTCTCGAGCTCTCCCGCTTCCTCACGCCACCTGTCGTCGCGGATCACCGCAACGCCCCGGTGAACGCCCTGGGCTACCTCCGCGTCATGTTCGCCGTGGACGATATCGACGACACGCTTGAAAGACTTCGCAAGCGCGGCGCGCAGCTCGTAGGCGAGGTAATCCAGTATCAGGACTCCTATCGGCTCTGCTACATCCGCGGGCCTGAAGAGCTTCTCATCGGACTCGCGCAAGAACTCAGCTGAGCGCAATACGAAACCGATGAAGTACAGCGACCAATGTCAGCGAGCGCGTCTCACAAAAGTGAGTTTGTAATGGCAGGTAGCAACCACCAGTGGCGATAACGGCGTTTCTCGGTACCGAAAATGGTCCCGCCAGTCCGACTGGACGGCGGAATTCCCATCTCACTCAACGTCGTATATTCTCCGAAGGTGTCCACGCATCACACATCACGAACCCTTTTCCTGGTGTGGCTGCTGTGCGCGATTCTGGCATGTCTCACTGTGGATCCGCCGTATTGCGAGGCATGTGACCGTATCTCTCTCGTTCGCTCGTCCTCCCAGGCCCTCGTTCACCATCACGTCCCTGTAACGCCGGACAGTTGCAATGGCCTCTGCGGCTGCTGTGGGCTCCATGCACTGTTGACCACGGGTTCCGCTCTTAGATGTGTAGAGGCCGTTCCCGCGGAAGAGCCTCCACAGGCGTTAGTCCCCCCTGTGGGGCAGCGCTCCTTTGTTTTTCGACCACCTCGCATCGCTCTCCTCTCGTAGTTTGTCGGGCTCCGTGCTGACCTGCGCGGACAAGTACAACCCACCCTGGAGATCCCTTATGCGACTGTCTACCTTCACGCGCCTAGCAGCGTGCTTATGCCTGTGTCTGTCCTTGCCTCTTCGCGGGCAGACCTCTCCCAAAGACATCTCTTTCCACGCTTCCCGGATCGACGATGATCCGAAAGTGATACTCGAGCTCGGCGCGGCTTCGAACTGGACCACTTCAGGAGGTGCTGCGACGTTCGCGCCCAGCTTAGCTGCCGAAACCACCCCCATCGAGAACTGGCTTGAACTGGAAGCCGGAATCACCCCTTTCTACACTCGAAACTCGACGGAATGGGATGCCGACTTTCTCTTCAAGAAACCCTGGACCCTCACGAACAAAGCCGAGTTCATGATCGGCGTCGGACCGGGATGGGCTCGTCTCACACAGAATGGAAAAACGAGGGATTCGTTCTCGGGGGAGGTCGCGGTAGACTTTATGTTCTGGCCGACTGGCAGACATCGCTTCGGCTGGTTTCTGGAACCGGCGTACGAGTACAGCTTCGCGGCGGGTCATCAGAAATCGATTGCCTTAACCGCTGGCCTGCTGATCGGCTTGGCACGGAGGCATCAGTAATGGAAACGATCTCGATCCCAGGTGGTGCTGACAGGCGCGTCCTGTTTCTCCAATGGGCGACTCTAAGCTGGATGACTGTGGAGTGTTCCGTTGCGTTAACCGCCGCATGGAAGGCGAGAAGTGTGTCGCTTCTGGCCTTCGGCTCTGACAGCCTTATCGAATTCATCTCTGCCTCGGTGGTGCTCCTGCAGTTTGCGCCTCAGTGGCGTATCTCGCAGGTGCGAGCGGCCAAGCTTTGCGGGCTCTTGCTCTACGGTCTTGCAGTAATCGTGACGTTGATAGCATTCCTTGGGCTGTTTAGGCATGCCGAGGCGGATACAAGTCGCCTCGGCATAGCCATCACAACAGGAGCACTGCTGCTCATGCCCATCCTCGCACGCATGAAACGTCAAGAAGCGGAGCGTATCGGGAACAGCGCATTGCGTGCCGATGCGGTGCAATCGGCAACCTGCGCTTACCTCGCTGCGCTTACTCTCGGTGGTCTGCTTTTACGGTCGATCTTCAGCCTGCATTGGGTTGATTCAGTCGCGGCCCTCGCTGCTGTGCCGATCCTGATTATGGAGGCGAAGAGAGCCAGACACGGGCACGCCTGCGGTTGTTGCTGATTGCAAATGCGGACCAGTTCGCAATAGTCTGATCAGGATGACTCCTGCTATCACAGATGCTACGACCGGCTCGCGTCAGTGGGCCGACAGGATGGGTGTTTGGACATCGGCGCTTTGCGTCGTTCACTGCCTGCTCACGCCCTTGCTGCTTTCGTTCTCCGCAGTCCTGGCGCACTTCCTGTCTGCGGAAGAACGTGTCCACCGCACACTGGCTTTGCTGGTTGCGCTCTTTGGCACAGTTGCGTTGCTCCTCGGATTCCGCAAACACCGTCGCACCACCGTGCTCTTCCTCATGCTTACCGGTCTCAGTTGCATTGCCGGAGCAGCCTGGTTCGGAGACAAGCTTCCTTCCCACGCGGTGGAGGTCGCGATCACCTTCTGCGGAAGTGGACTCATGATTGCCGCTCATCGCCTAAACCACACGTTTTGCCAATCCTGTGAGTGCACCAGCGGCTTACGGGGTGATGCTCACACCTTGATTGGCAACGGTAAGTTGGCTTCTCGTCAGCAATATCCTGCTTCCGGAAAACGCGTTTATGAGGACTGATCCCTGACTCGCAAATCTCGTCATCAGCCCGGATGCCGAACTAGGCGTCGCGCGGTAGCATATGTCATGCGCCGTTCTGTCATGATCGCTATTCTCGGGATTTCGTGCGTCTCCTCGTACAGTCAATCTGTGAAGGTAACTCCAAAGACTGCAAAATCGCCTAGTGATGCCGAGGCCCTGCTCGCAAAAACTAAGGCGCTCTATGACACACCTTTCCAGATGGGTCTCATTAGCTTCTCTTGTGCGATTGACTTCGACTTTGCTGAACATCTCAAGAGCAACTTTGGTGACGCGGCTCGAACCGACAGTCCGATCGCACAACTTCTAGAGCCGATTAGATATCGAGTGTTTGTTGATCATTCGGGTGCGACCCTCTCAGTTCAGCCCAAGCTTCCAGACTTCAGCCAATTACCCGTCGCTGCGCAGCTTGAAGAGTCGAACCGCTCTCTCATGCAAACGGGTCTTAGCAACTGGGTGCCATACGCCTATGGAGAGGTGCTTCCTATTGCACCAACCAACTATCAATTTGAAAAGACGGCAACTGGCTACAACCTCTCGATGGATGGTAGGGGCATAACGGGCAAACTCATTCTTGACCACGATCTGCACCTTTTGAGCGGCACTATCGATACGTCGCAGCACATAGAAATCACGACCAACTTTGCGGATGCGCCAAACGGTCTGGTTCTGGCCGCGTCCTCCACGAATACGGACCACGCAGGAGTTGCCCGCTTCACCTACACATACCAGGTCGTCGACGGATTTCAGCTTCCACAGCACGTGGAGGTGGCCTCAGAACAAAACAAGATGAGGTTGAACTACACACTGACGGACTGCAAGACGCAACACGGAACCGTTGTCCATGTAGCGCCACCAGCTAAACCCTAACTAGATGTTTCTAAGTGGTCGGTTCGCCCGTCGTCCTTCGTGCTGTATCGAACGGCCCTGCCTCGATCAAGCAGGAACGGATTAGTAACGGGAAGTCGGCTTCTCGTCAGCGATATACTGCTTCCGGAAACGGCATTTATCAGGAGCGATCCGCTCAGCCATCAGGCCTTAGGTCGATAGGTGGCGGTTGGTGCTTCTTATACACCGTACCGTGCTGCATACTCTGATCGCAAGGCGTTCTGATACCAACCGGTGAAGCTGTCGAAGCTCCCAGTCACTCGGTACGAATCAGGGTCTAACGTAACCAACAGATCTCGGTCCATCGATGAAGCAGACACGTACCCACCGACATGGAAGATGAGAAGCCTATGCGGCAAGCCTTTGCTCCAGTGGTATTCGTTCATCTTGAGAACACTGTCGGTTTCATCAACTACGAGAGGCCCTAGCAACGTTTCTGATTCGAAGATGTCGCCCCCTCCCGTCCTGCGCCAGAAGTCAACCAAACCGGGATGAGCACGAAACGGAAGCTTTGCCAACCAACCCTCGAATAGGGTCAGATCGATCCCGAACCACCGGAATAGGTCCGGGCGGCTGATTGCATCTTCGTAGATGGTCGGGGTCCGCATCTGCTCGTACTTAGAAGCTTAGTCCTCATAAGTCGGCTTGTGGGAATTGATCTGCGCCTTTCCGAATCTTCAGCGGAATGGGAAGCCGCTCTTCTGGCCTTCCGTTCGGCTGGAAGAACGTTACAGGCTTGCCTCTGCCTCTTCCACCGTGTTGTAGTTCTTCAGCACACCGTCGACCTTTGTCATCTCCAGTAAGGCGCGAATCCGCGCGCTCGTCCCTGCAAGTACCAGCTTTCTCCCGTTGTGCTCTGCCGATACATAGGTGTTCATGACCAGTCCCAGCCCGGCTGAGTCCATGTAAGGAGAATCGCTCAGGTCGACGATCAGAAATTGCGGCTTCATCGTTCGCAGCTCGTCTTGTAGAGCAAACATACTCGACAGCGTCAATGGTCCGTCGAGCTTCAAGATAGTCGTTCCATCCTGCTGACCAGGGGTAAAGCTGTACTTCAAAGGTTCATTGTGCATATCTGAAAGTCTAGGGAGCCGGGCATCACCAAATGTTAAGTCTCTATGAATGTGCTGCACGAATGAGATATCTTGCCCCCGACCGCCTGGTGATCGCCCGTTCCCCCACGGCACCGAAGCTCGCGCACAAACCCGCAAACGGGATTTTGAGAGAAGTAAAGAATCCTTGTATCGCGTCTGAGCCGTCACGATCTGTCCGTATTGACCGTCTCGGCGGGCGCCGACACGGCTGAGCCTCGCAACTTGTGAATTCCTGTCAAGCCCCTTCATCACTTATCTCGCTGATAAACAATAGCTTGCTTTCGCCGAACGCCTTCCCCGCGAGGGATATAATGAAAGCAGCGCGAAGCCCCGGCCTTCCGGGGCTTTTCTGTCTCCGGGCATCGAAAGCACCAGACCGTCCAAGGCGCAATCCTCGGGCCAATCGACGAGCCTCCAATCAAAAGGTCCGGACCTAAGTCTAATCATTGGAATACTTTGTGCAAAAAGTGGGGGGAGGGGAGTATGACAGTTCGCCAGCAGATCCGCCACATGCTGGTCCTCGCCCTCCCTCTCATCGCCGCCGAGCTCGGCTGGATGTCGATGGGAATCGTCGACACGATGATGGTCGGCCACATGGACAGGGCGGCAGTCAACATCGCCTCCGCCGCCCTCGGCCAGGTGCTCTACAACACCCTCGCCTTCGGGATCGCCGGAGTCCTGCTCTCGCTCGACACCTTCCTCTCGCAATCGCACGGCGCCGGCCGCTATGATGAGGCCAACCGCTGGCTCTACCACGGCCTCATCCTCGCCGCCGTCCTCGCCGCCTCGCTCTTCGCACTCGTGGAACTGGCCCCGCTGGCTATGCGCCGCATGCCCATCAACCCGCAGGTCATGGACGGAGCCGTCCGCTTCCTCCACGCCCTCAATTGGGGAACGCCGACCCTCTTTCTCTACTTCACCCTGCGCCGCTACCTGCAGGCCTTCAACCATGTCCGCCCCATCGCCTTCGCCCTGGTCACGGCCAACCTGTGCAACGTCCTCGGCAACTGGGTCCTGATCTACGGCCACCACTGGGGGCCGATCCGGATTCCTGCCCTCGGCATCGTCGGCTCGGGCCTCGCGACCTCGCTCTCGCGAACCTACCTCGCGCTCTTCCTCATCGCCGCCATCTGGCACGTGGAGCACAAACACAACTACGGCCTTCGTTCCATGCTCCGGCACATCGAGACCGGCCGCCTCAAACGCCTTACCCTGCTTGGCGCTCCTGCCGGAGGCCAGATCTTCGTCGAGATCGCCATCTTCGGCACCGTCACCTTCCTCATCGGAACGATGGGGCCGCTTCCGCTGGCCGGACACGAGATCGCGCTCAACTGCGCCAGCTTCACCTTCATGGTGCCCTTCGCCATCTCGGCTGCCGCGGCCGTCCGCGTCGGACAAGCCATCGGCCGCGAAGCTCCACGCGAGGCCGCCGGCGCCGGATGGACCGCCATCCTGCTGGGAGCCGCCTGCATGGCCACGTGCTCCATCATCCTCAGTGTCTTCGCTCGCCCCATCGCGCGAGCCTTCACTCCCGATCAGGGCGTCATCGCCGCGACGGTCCCTCTCCTGTTCGTCGCCGCCGCATTTCAGTTCTTCGACGGCCTCCAGATCACCGCCACCGGAGCCCTCCGCGGGGCAGGGAACACGCATGCAGGTCTGATCGTCCAAATTATCGGCTACTGGATCATCGGTCTGCCCATCGGCAGCTGGCTCGGCTTTCGCCTCCACTATGGCGCTCTGGGACTCTGGATCGGCCTCTGCGCCGGCCTGGTCGTCGCCGGGATCTCCCTCACCACCGTCTGGAGCCGGACCACCCGCTCGCTCTCACGCAAGAGCCTCGCCTCCTGAGGCTACCGGTTCTGCTCCATCAGGATCTTTGCTGTCCGTTCCAGCACTCCGGCCTGCCGCTCCAGCCGCCGCAGTTGATGTTCGGCCGGAGTGTCCTCGCCCAGCGGAGCGACCGGTGAATCAGCCGGCTCTGTCTCTGCAGGCAAGGAGCTGGCCTTTTGATCGAGAGCAGCATTCATGCTGCTGGCAAGTCTCTCCATCCGAAGGGCAACTCGCTCCGCGCGGGAACGAAGATCGTCATCATCGCAGCCGAGCGAAGCGAGCGTCGTGACAGCCCGCGTCATACGGCGCAGATAGGTGACGAAGGTTAGCGTAGGCTCCCACTCACGACCCTT
Organism: Edaphobacter sp. HDX4; assembly: GCF_036877565.1. Taxonomy (NCBI): domain Bacteria; kingdom Pseudomonadati; phylum Acidobacteriota; class Terriglobia; order Terriglobales; family Acidobacteriaceae; genus Edaphobacter; species Edaphobacter sp. HDX4. Next base: position 191,894 of record NZ_JAEDXW010000001.1, on the reverse strand, counting down.
CGAGAGCGGGACCTGCGGTTCGAGCATGATGCGATCAAGAGCCTCCTCCGCATCGTTGATCGCAAGACCGCATGCACGACGCGCCGGTGCAAGCAGCGTGCGGTCAGCATCGATGCGAGCGGTCTCGGCAGACGCGTTCCCGACCGTGCTCCAGAAGCCAAGCATCGCGCGAACGTACTCGGCATCGGCGTGCGCTCCACGTACAAGCAGGCGGTTGATCTCGAGCTGCTCGCGCTCCGGCCAGAGCAGCCGCATCGCCAGCACCGCAACCGCGGCGCCCAGAACGGTGTTTCCGATGCGGACCCCCGCGAAGTGCCAGTCTCGCAGATGCGGCAGACTCAGCAGAACGAAGGTCGGCGTCAGAAAGAACGCATACCAGCCGTAGTCGATCGCATACGTTGCGAGCGTCAAAATGCTCGTGACCGTAATGACCGCAATGATGCCTTCCTGGCTGTGAATCGCCGCGGCCAGAATCGCCGCAAGCACTCCACCGGCAATGGTGCCTCCGACGCGTTGCAAGCCGCGGCGCAGCGTTCCCGAGTTTGTCGGCTGCAGCACGATGATCGAGGTCATCGCCAGCCATCCGCCGTGGCTGACGTGGACCATCTTCATCAGCAGCACATCTACCGCACCGACGATGAGCATGCGCAGAGCGTGCCGCATCATGATGGAGCGGGTCGTCCAGTTTGCCCGCGCGGCCTCCAGCATCGACTGCAAGCCGGTGCCGGACGCTGGTTGCGCCTGTCTTGCCAGCAGCGATCGCCTGATCTCCTGGCTTGAGCTTTCGAGAGTCGTCGGGGCTTCCGCGCCGCTCCATAGTGTCTGGATCGCTTCGAACGCCACCTCGACGTTGAGAAGCATGTCACGCTCCTCCTGGACGAGGTGCCGGATGAGCGGATCGAGGGGCGTTGAGGAGGATTCGAGGGCCTGGATGGCTGCTTCGCGCTTACGAAGATGCTGGGTGGAGTGCGATCCCTCAGGAGCGAACGACGCTGCACCATCTGCCGGTCGCTGTGTAAGAGCAGTGGCGATGGTCGCTTCGGCCTGCTCCAGCCACATCAAGGCCTCGGCTATAGCTGCCTGGGCGCGGGCGTCGGAGCTAGACTCCAGCAGCTCCGTCCAGCGAATCGTTCCTGCGAAGAGCAGGTCTGCAGTCTCCAGAAGGACGGCCAGCGAGCGGGCGCGCAGCGTTCTCGCGGTAATGCGGGCGCGGGTTGATCCGATCGATGCTCGCGCTGACTCGATGCTCAGCCGCATATGCCGCTGCAGCTCGTGCATGCGATCTCTCTCCGCCTGCCGGTCGCTGCTGGCGGGCGGGGTTGCGCGGACCTGCGAGGTGAACTCCGCCAGCAGGTTGTAGCACCTGGACACACCCAGCCTGGCAGGACGGAAGGGATCGAGCGGCCAGAGCACGAGGCTGAGTCCGGCAGCCCACAAGCCTCCCAGCACGTACAGCAGCGCGTTGCCCAGCGCACCGTAGAGGGAGTGGTCTTCTCCGCCATAGCCCGCGAAGTAAAGCACGAGAATGATCACGGAGGTGGAGGCGATCTGATTGGCGAGCACGCGACCAAATGTCGCGACGAAACAGAAGGCCGCAGTGACCAGCACCGCCAGCCACAACGGTGTACTGGACAGGGTAGCGACGACGCAGGCGATGGCGCCCCCTACCAGAACGGTCAGCATGGTGGTCAGGCGGCTGCGGTAAGGGCCCCCGTTGTCCACCAGAATGGCCTCGAACCCGCCTAGCGCCGCCCATCCCATGGGCTTGCCCAGGGCGCGACAGACGACCATCGCGGCCATAACAGCGATTCCGGCGCGCAGACCGCGCTCCCAGTGCAGGCGCCGCAGCGCCGAAGACCATCGAAGGTACCAGTGCATCTGGAGAGAGTTTAGCCTCGATCGTTCGTAGTCAGGCTGCGGGCTGATGTTCGAGCACGTGAGCCTTTGAACGTGTCGTCAAGGTGAAGGCCGCTGCCAGGATCATGCAGCCTCCAGTCCATGCTGTGGGGCCGAGGTGTTCGCCCAGGACGAAGACCCCGAGCAGGCTTCCGATCAATGGTTCCATGTTGAGCAGCACGCCGGCCTGCGATGCCGGAACCTGAGTCATTCCCCAGTTCCACAGCAGCGTCGTGGTGGCGGTACAGAGAACTCCGCTGGCTGCCAACGCGAGCCATGCCTTGGTCGAAACATGCGAGACAGGAGGGAGGCCATAGCGCAACGGCACCCAGATGGAGAGCATTACCGTTCCGAGCAGGATGCCATAGGCCGTGACGACGACAGGAGAGTGGCGATCCATCAGACGCTTGTTGAGCAAAATCCAGCCCAGGGCGATCGCCAGCGAGAGTACAACCAGAAGATCCCCTGCGAGCGAAGGTTGACCTGCACCTTTGCTGTGATGGCCCAGCGCAATGAGCGCAGCTCCCGTAGTTGACCCGGCGAGAGCGATCCATCCAATCACGTCGAGCCGCTCATGTGCGAAGAGCGTGGCGCCGACGGCGAGGATAACGGGCATGGTTCCGACCATCAGGGCCGCGTGCGAGACGGTCGTCAACGAAAGCCCGTAGAACTGAATGAGGAACTGAACCGGAACCCCGAGAAACGAAGCGAGAGCCAGGGTGCCCCACTCCGAGCGGTTGAGTCTCGGCCGGTGGGTGGCCAGCAGCGGTAGCAGGACCAGGATGGCGAAGAGGAAGCGGTAGAACACCATGTGAGCGAAGGACATCTCCGCCATGGCGATTTTGCCGAAGAAGAAGCCGCAGCCCCACAAGGAGCTCGCAAGCGCACACGACAGGAACCCAAAGGCGCGGTGCTTTATTGGGACGGGCATATCTTCACTGTCGCACAAAGGAAGAAGCGCCGCAGATGCGGCGCTTTCTTTTCGAGCGATTCGTGACGGTTAGCGGATCCCGGTGATGAGTGACGTCTACCAGACGCGACAGCTATTTGCGGGAACCATGGGGGAACTCTTCTTGCATCCGAAGGCCCCTGCAAAGCCAGGCTGGTTGACGATCGCTCCGTTGGCCCGGAAGTGATCTGGCGAGTGTGGATCGGTCAATACCTGCTGGCGGATGACCTCCGGCCGGGAGTTCTCACACCAGTTCTGCGCGTAGGCGATATAGAACCGCTGCGGAGCTGTGTATCCGTTGACCTTGGCGTTGAGGTCGATCTTGTCGGTCTTTGCCCGCTCGAGATAAGCCAGGTAAGCCAGTAAGAGGCCTCCGTTATCGGCTGTGTTCTCGCCCAGAGTCAATTTGCCGTTGACCTTTACATCGTCAACTGCGGTGAAGGAGCCGTACTCGTTTACAAGGCAATCTGTCCGGGCCTCGAACTTCTTTGCGTCTTCGGGAGTCCACCAGTCTTCCATGTTCCCCTTGGCGTCGAACTTGCGGCCCTGATCATCGAAGCCGTGGGTCAGCTCGTGGCCGATGACTGCGCCGATGTGACCGTAGTTCACGGAATCATCCTGCCTCTGGTCGTAGAAGGCGGGCTGCAGAATTCCGGCAGGGAAGTTGATGTCGTTCATACTGGGGTCGTAGTAGGCGTTCACCGTTGGAGGCGTCATGCCCCACTCGCTGTGATCGACAGGCTTTCCGATCTTGTTAAGCTGCCGGTCGTTCTCAAAGGCATTCGCGCGGAACTTGTTTCCAAGAGCATCGTCTCCCTTGATCGCGAGCGTGGTGTAATCACGCCATTTGTCGGGATAGCCGATTTTGTTGGCGATGCCATGCAGCTTCTCTTCTGCCTTGACCTTCGTGGCCGGGGACATCCAGTCGATCTGCTGGATATCGCGCTGCATGGCGCTTTCGATGTCGTGAACCATCTCGAGCATCTTGGCCTTGCTGTCTCCCGCGAAGTACTGCTCCACGTAGACCTGCCCCAGAGCTTCGCCCAGCGCTCCATTAACTGCATTTGAGCATCGCTTCCAGCGGGGACTCTGTTCGGGTTGACCGGTCAGGATGCGTCCGTAGAAATCGAAGTTCTCGTCGTCGAAACGCTTCGGCAGACGATTGGCAGCGCCGGTTAGCAGGTGATAGCGCATGTACGCCTTGAGGGTGTCCAGATCCGCGCTTCTGAGGGTCGCCATCAGAGTGGTGATGAACTCCGGATTTGCGTTGTTGATCTCGCTGATCTGAGGCGAGCGAATTGCCTTGCGAAATTCGTCGAAGGAGTCCGCATCGACGGTCTGGTTGAAGGTGGCGAGAGTCTGCAGATGATAGACCTTCTCCGGATCGCGGCGATCGGTGATCGGCATCGAGGATTTGGCGAGCGTGGTCTCGAAGGCCATGACGGCGTCTGCATCTTTCCTTGCTTTTTCCGCCGGGGTGCCTGCAAGCGTCAGCATCTTCGCCACATGCTCAACGTACTGTTTACGGACGGTCTCGTCCTTGGCTCCGGTGCGGAAATAGTAGTCGCGCTCGGGCAGCCCGAGGCCGCCTTGATCGATGAAGGCGATCTGCTTGCTTGCGTCTTTGAAATCCTGCTGCTCGCCATAGCCGAAGAAGACGTCGATGCCATTACGCTGAAGCTCGCCGATCAGGGGAGCGATGTCGCTGACCGATTGCAGACTGTCGATCTTTTCGAGTAGAGGCCGAAGCGGGGCCAGCCCTTTGGACTCGATAACATCCGCATCCATGCAGCTCTTGTAGTAATCCCCGATCTTCTGCTCATTGGGAGCACGGCCCGACCCAGCGGCTGACGCTTTTGTGAGAATGCCGTTCAGCGACTGGGTATTGACGTTATAGAGAGCGTAAAACTGGTCAACTTCGGGCTGATCGGACGGAATGGGATGGTTGGCAGCAAACTTTCCGCAGGCGAACTTGTAGAAGTCGTTGCAAGGGTCGACGGAGGTATCGAGGGAAGAGGCATCGAATCCGGGAATCGGTTTGTAGATCTCGGCGGGCTTGGCTGACTTGTTGTCGGTAGCGTTTGGTGCGGGAGTCTGGGCGCCAGCCGCAGTTGCAAGCAAGAGCGTCGCCATGGCAAAGACCAGCCTTTGCCCGGGACCGGGCTTAACTGCTTGTACTTTCTTCATTGCTTTTCCTCGTGTTTCCGGTTGAACCTCTGTCTTTTGTATCACCCTGGAATGCTGCGTCGAGCTGCTTCCGTTGGCGGGTTGGACTCGTCTGTGAAACAGTAGTAGCCAATCATCCCTTCCCGGGATACGCGCCGCCTGTTATGCCGGTTCCCTGCATCATCCTCGCGAGTCCCCGATTGCGCAAGACGCGCTGGCCTCGGCTGGTCGTCGTAGCGCTGTTTTTTGTGACGAATTGTATGTGGGCGAAGGGACCTGCCCCGGCGACTCGTATTCCGCTTGACCCGCTCGGTTTCCAGCCGCCGCTGGCGCAGTTCATGCTGGCGGGGAGCTCGATGTTGACCGTCGACTATGTCGATTCTGACCACCTGCTGCTGACCTATAGCACCAAGAAATTGCTGAAGCGATTGTCTGACTGTCCTCCGGCCGATCAGGATCGCGTGGTCGATGGCGTCCTGCTGGAGTTGCCGTCGGGCAAGGTTCTGGCGCGAACCTCGTGGCGGACCCATGATCACGGTCAGTACCTCTGGAACCTGGGACGCGGCCGCTTCATGCTCCGAATCCGTAATACCCTGACGACCTTCGCGCCGATGGTGAACCTGGCGAAGGGAGATGCCTTCGCGCAGCGCCCGTTCATCAGAACGGAGCGACGTATCGGAGGGGTGTTGCTGTCTCCGGACGCCGATCTGATGATCCTCGAGACGATGGATCCGCGGCCCTCCGACCAAGTGCTGGGAGATCAGCCGAGAGAGGAGGATAAGCCGGTTCAGATCAATTTCTTCCGTTTGATCAGCCTGAATGGGGCTGACATCGATGTTCATGCCTCAGGCGCTCTACGATCGCGAGTGACGGGACGGATCCCGGCAAATTCGGCGGGATATATCGCAATTCTTGACGACGGCCGTCAGCACTGGAGCTTCGATTTCCGAAGCTATGGAGGAAAGATTAAAGAGCTGGCCGCGTTCGATTCGACGTGCCGCCCCTCACCGATGCTGGTCAGTCGCAGCGAGTTCATTGCGTTTGGGTGTCATCTGAGCCACACTCCGCAGATTTTAGGCGCATTCAATCTGAGAGGCGAGGAGATGTGGGAGCAGACCATGACAGAGAATTATGTGTCGCCCTCCTTCTCGTACGCTCCCGGCAGTGGTCGCTTTGCTATGAGCAGGGTGCTGACCCGTTCTTCTCTCGTTGACTCAGATTCGTTCAGTCCGGATATGTTCGGTGGGCAGGAGATCACGGTCTATCAGACAGACAGCGGGCGGCAGCTGCTTCACGTGGATGCGGCGCCAATCGCCCGTGCCGGCCAGAACTTTTCTTTATCTCCGGATGGCCTAAGCCTGGCGGTTGTCCGGAGTGATGCCCTGGAGGTCTACAGACTGCCTGAGCTGACCAAGGAGGAGCGTAAGGCGGTCCAAATGGCGGAGGCCTCCGCTCCACAGATCGATGGCGATCCTTCCATGGTGCTGTCGTCCGGCAACGGCGACTCTACGGGATCTCCAGAGCGGTCCGATCCATCGACACCGCCTGCCGGGACCAGAGAACAGCCAGCACCGGCAGCAGCAGACGCGAGCTCCTCGAGCGCCTCTGTTGCTGGCTCGACGCCGACACCACCCGCTCCCGTCGCCGATGCAGGTCCGAAGGCGGAGGCGCAAACATCGTCAACCAGCGCATCCCAGCAGGCTCCAGCGGAGCAGAAGCCGAGTGACATCCAGGGTGACGCTACGCCGGACCAGCCTCGACGTCCTCCCACGCTTTATGCGCCGGGAGAAAAGCACGGGAATGATCCTGCTCACCGAGATGACCCTCGATGACAAAGGAAAAAGGCCAGCATAAAGCTGGCCTCTCTGATCTTCTACAAAGTTCGAAAAGGGGCGATTAGGCAGCCTTGGGAGCGACCACGGCCTTAACACGGGCGTTGAGGCGGGACTTGTAGCGGCTGGCGGTGTTCTTGTGGAGGATGCCCTTCTGAACGCTCTTATCGAGAACGGAGACGGTGGAGCTGTAAGCTGCCGCGAGGGTCTGAGCATCGCCCTTTGCGATGGCCTCACGCAGAGTGCGCAGGCTCCCGCGCAGCTTGCTCTTATTGGCGCGGTTGATCGCGGTCTTGGTCTCTGTCTGACGGGTGCGCTTCAGCGAGGAAACATGATTTGCCATTCTTTAGCTCTCTTCTTGCCCTGAACGTGTCGGGAAAAATTTGGGGTGCAGGCCTCAGGCTGGCCAGAAACACAGCCCGACCCATCCCCTGCAAACTCTAAGTCTAGAGAAAATCGGCCTCCGGGTCAACCAAAACCGCCGGAACTTCCCGACAGGGTGCAATCTCCCGCGGTTCAGGGCAGGGATCCGGGTCTGCCCGCCGATTGGTTACTCCTTTAGATTCATTTTTATCGAAAACTTCCTTGACGATGCGGGCATGCGGGGCTAGTCTGTGCCCATCTTCGGCATACGATTGGCAACTATCGCCAACCCGGTCGCACCGCCTGAATGGACATCCCAGTCTGCGCGTTTTGGCCGTTCCGCAACCTCAGCCACCTGCAATGTATCCAATCTAGAAGATAACCCTGTTGTCACTGACGGAGGTCAGCCCCACTCTTGATTAAAACAGCTATTGAGATCACCCCAGGTATCGAAACACTCTACGGAACTCACGACGAAAACCTACGCCTGCTGGAAGACGGGCTGCACGTGACGATCGACCTCAAGTCGGATGCGGTTCACGTAACGGGCAATGCAGATAGTGTCGCCCGGGTGGAACGTGTCTTTGGAGACTTCGAAGCGCTTCGAAAGGCAGGAGTGAACCTGCACAATGGCGAGTTGCGGGGAATGCTCAAGATGATCGTGTCAGACCCGGCAGCGACGCTCAAATCTCTCATGGACTCCGGAAAACAGCGTTCTGCCGGGGCTAAGCGGATGGTGCAGCCCCGTTCCATCAATCAGCGTCGCTATGTCGAATCCATCGAGCAGCACGATATGGTCTTCGGCCTGGGACCTGCAGGAACTGGCAAAACCTATCTTGCAGTGGCCATGGCGGTCTCCGCACTGCTGGCGAAGAAGGTCAGCAGGATCGTTCTGGTCCGTCCGGCGGTTGAGGCCGGAGAGCGCTTGGGTTTTCTGCCGGGCTCATTACAAGAGAAGGTCGATCCGTACCTGCGTCCACTCTACGATGCCCTCTACGATCTGCTTGATCCGGTGAAGGTGGACAAGATGCTCGAGACGAACGTCATTGAGATTGCGCCACTGGCCTTTATGCGAGGACGCACTCTGAACGATGCCTTCGTCATCATGGACGAGGCACAGAACACGACCACCGAGCAGATGAAGATGTTCGTTACGCGTCTGGGGAATAACTCAAAGGCAGTCATCACGGGCGACCTGACTCAGACGGACCTTCCGAATCCGAAGCGCTCCGGTCTGCTTGAGGCGCTGCACGTGCTGGATGGGGTGGAAGGTATTCGCTTCTGTCACTTCGAGGATACGGACGTCGTCCGTCATCACCTGGTGCAGAGAATTGTCCGGGCTTACGACAGCTACAGCCGCGCCCAACAGGAGCTGCCGCTCTCGATCGGGGAATCGGTCCTGCCGGAGTCGCAGATGGCGGGAGACAAGAACAAGCCCCGTACGGGCAAGCCGCAGTAATGCAATGAGATACTATCGTCATCAGGGGAGAGCGCAATACAAGGCGTTCTGCCCTGGTGGCGTTGCACCCTGTGCCCGCTGACCATCACCGAACGATGATCACCATCGAGCCTCCAAGTACACGTTCCAGTTCGATCGCGCCCGCTAAGCCTGGTCTCACGCGATACCTTCGTCGTGCGCAGAAGATGGTGGGTCTGGAAGGCGAAGTGGACGTGCTTCTGACCTCAGACGAAGAGATCAAGCGGCTTAACCGGACATTCCGTAAGAAAAATAAAGCGACCGATGTTCTAAGTTTTCCCGCGCCGGAAGAGCTTGCAGGTGAGCACGCCGGAGATCTTGCGATCTCGCTGGATACGGCGGCGCAGCAGGCAGAGAGCTTCGGCCATTCGCTTGTAGAAGAGATCCGCATTCTGCTGCTGCACGGTCTGCTGCATCTATCTGGAATGGACCATGAGGTGGATGCCGGTGAGATGGCAGAGCGCGAGGCGGAACTGAGAACGGAACTGAAGCTGCCGGGGAGCCTCATCGAACGGGTCTCCCGGCCTCCTTCCCGGATGCGTTCTGCTGTTTCTCCGCGGAGACGCTCGTAATGAACTGGACCGATGTGATCTATGGCGTCACCCTGGGCGTTCTTCTCATTGTTCTCGCCCTCGCTTCCTATGTTGACCGGGTGTACTCGGAGATGGGGAAGTTTCTGGCGCGAGAGTACCAGGACAATATCGACGCATGGGAAGAGACCATTGAGCCAAGGCTTCGTCTGGGTCGGGAGTCGATCGCGCTTTCTGCGTCGGTACTTCGCCAGCTATCCCTGGCGGCAATGGCATTGTTCTGGGGGCTTCATCTTTATCAGGTCACTAACGCCCGGGTTGAAACGCCGAGCGGCGGTGCCGTGGCCCGTGCAGTCGCTGAACTGATCCTCCTGATCTTGGTTTGCGACCGCCTGATCCCGCAGGTGTTATTTGCGAGAACTCGTGGGCTGTGGATTCGGCGCATAACCTTCGTTTTACAGGCATTTTTCTATCTGATTCTGCCGGTCACGATCGTCCTGCAGCTTTTGCTGTCGATCGCTGCGCTTGCCGAGCCGGAGGATGAGGCGGAGGAAGAGCATCCGTCTGAGGCGATGGAAGCGCTGCTGGAGGCGGGCGAAGAAGAAGGTATCCTCGAGGAGTCGGACCGTGATCTTGTCCGATCCGCCGTCGAGTTTGGCGACAAGGTCGTGCGCGAGGTGATGACCCCTCGGCCGGAGATATTTGCCGTTCCCGGCACTCTTACGCTGCGCGAGTTTACTGCGGAGATCAACGAACACGCCTTCTCAAGAGTTCCGGTTTATTCAGACTCTCTCGACCACGTTACCGGGATTGCCTTCGCTCATGACCTGCTGAAGGTGCTGGATATCGAGGCCGGAACTCGCACTGTGGCGCAGATCCAGCGGCCCGCCGCTTTCGTTCCCGAGACGAAGATGGTTGCTGAACTGCTGCGCGAGATGCAGCGGGAAAAGCAGCATATGCGCATCGTCATCGATGAGTATGGGGGAGTCGCCGGACTGGTAACGATCGAAGACCTGCTGGAAGCAATCGTTGGGGAGATTGCGGACGAACACGATGAACCCGAACCGGACGAATCTCCCGTGCGCGGAGTCGACGGTTCCTTCATTGTGCCGGGCAGCTTTGAGCTGTCACGGTTGAAGGAGCTCTTCTCCGAACAGATGGAGCAGACACCCAGTCGCCCTGCAGAGGATGGAGAGACTCCGGAGGATCTCAAGGAACAGGAAGAAGAAAAAGAACTCCCCCTCGTGCTCGACGAGTACGAATCCACGACAGTAGGAGGCCTGGTATCGGAGATGGCGGGCCACATCCCGATGCCGGGAGAGGTCGTGGAGCAGGATGGATTGCGGGTTGAGGTGCTTTCTTCAACCGACCGCAAGATCGGAAGAGTACGGGTCAGCCTGACGCATTAGTTCTAAACAGCATGGGAGGGGGAAAAGCGATCGCAGCCTTGTTGGCAGGTATGGACTCTCAGCGTTTGGCATGTGGGATGCTCCTGGTCTGCGGCTCGAAATTTAGGCTGCATCTGAATGCAGGCTTCAACCGCTGTGAAGCTGAGGCTCTCTGGCCGTACTGCAGCAGTTGTTACCCATGTATCTTGCTGAAATCATTTAGTTTTTGAGATTTCGCCGCGATCTTGTAAGTCTCCGCGGACGCAAAGAGGCCCGGCCATAGGCCGGGCCTCTTTGGTGAGAAAAGCGCGGATTAGTCGATCGAGATCTTTCGCAGCAGATTGAAGTCGGAGAGCATCTTCCCGGTTCCGAGCACGACCGATGCCAGCGGATCGTCGGCGATGGAGACGGGAAGGCCGGTCTCTTCGCGAATACGCTTGTCGAGATTCTTGATCAGCGCTCCGCCGCCGGTCAGGACGATGCCACGGTCAGAGATATCGGCGGAGAGCTCAGGCGGGGTACGCTCCAGGGCTACCCGGATAGCGTTGATGATGGTCGAAATGCATTCCGAGAGTGCCTCGCGGATCTCGGAGTCATCGATGGTAATGGTCTTCGGCACGCCTTCGATCAGGTTGCGGCCCTTGACCTCCATCGAGAGCGGCTTATCGAGCGGATAAGCCGAACCGAGCTGCATCTTGATCTGTTCCCCAGTGCGCTCGCCGATCAGCAGGTTGTACTTACGCTTGAGGTAAGTAATGACCGACTCGTCCATCTGATTTCCGGCCATGCGGACAGATCGTGAATAGACGATTCCAGCCAGCGAGATAACGGCGATATCTGTGGTTCCGCCGCCGATGTCGACGACCATGTTTCCGCCGGGTTCGGTAATCGGTAGGCCCGCGCCGATGGCGGCCACCATAGCCTGCTCCACCAGATGAACCTCGGAGGCTTTGGCACGATATGCCGAGTCCATAACGGCGCGTTTTTCCACCTGGGTGATCTCAGAGGGGACACCAATCACAATCCGCGGATGAACCATCATCTTGCGGTTGTGCGCCTTCTGGATGAAGTAGTTCAGCATCTTTTCGGTATGCCGGAAGTCGGCGATTACGCCATCTTTCATGGGCTTGATCGCCACGATGTTGCCGGGCGTCCTCCCGAGCATCTCTTTGGCTTCTTTGCCGACAGCCTCGACCTCATTGGTCACCTTGTTGACGGCGATAATGGAGGGCTCATTGACGATGATGCCCTTGTTATGGGCGAAGACAAGGGTGTTGGCGGTCCCGAGATCGATGGCTAAGTCGCTCGAAAATAAGCTGAAAAGCGATCGCATGTTGTGGATGCGGGAGTAGCGGGTCTGGAAGGAGTTCGAAGACATTTTCGGCTGCGCGGGCTTTCTGGGGACGATAGTTATGGATATTGTACGGCGTGAGTCGCAAGGTTTGGAGCGTACCTTGCATGGTGCAAGTCCATTCTGGGAGAAGCCGCGCATTTACAGCTAGGCGACTTGAAGCGGTCAGACTTTCAGCTCTTCCGCGAAGTTGGTTCGGTGCTCGCGGAGTTCGGAGTCATATTCGAAGTTCTTTTTGAAGCGGAGGAACCGGACCTCGAAGAGATCATAGCTTATCTTCGCGACCAGGAATGACACCGTGAAGCTAAGTACATCGCAGATGGCGTTTGCCAGGATGGAGGAATGAAAGCGGGTGATCAGTGAAGCCTCTAATGCCCACCAGGCGCTAGCCCAGAGTACGTGGTAAACGTAAAACCCGTAGCTGTACTTCCCAAGAATGCGCAGCGGCTTGAGATTGAAGAGGCGAAAAGCTTGAGATTCGCGACGGAGAGTTACGCCGATCAGACCGGCAGACGCCACGGCCAGCAGGGAGAAGCCGATCGTGTTCAGCCAGGGTGCATTGAGGGATGGCATCGCAATGGAGAGCGCTGTGAAAGCAGCTGCAGCGATAAGGAAGCACCATTTGCAGCTTCTCTGCCACTGATCTGCATTCGCTCCACGAAGCACAAGGGCCAGGATCGCACCCAGGAGCAGCGAGTCCATGCGAAAAGGCAGCTGATGCGCCATCCAGCTTTCGAGATGGGTGGAGGGGACGACCTGAACCATTCCGATCCGCAGAACCAGGGCGATAACTGACAGAAGAGTGGCGATCCGGATGAGGTTTATTCGTTCCTTCACCAGCCAGACGACCAGCGGCCAGATAAGGTAGAACTGCTCCTCCACGCATAGCGACCAGAAGTGAAAGAGATGAGCCGAAAAGGCGGGATGGGTCGCTGAATTAATGTTTTCAAGACTCGGATTGGCGACCATGGCCAGGTTGCCGAAATAGAGCAGAAACAGCAGGTGCCCACCCTTCCACTGGTAGTGAAGGATCGGGGTCAGGATAAGAAAAACGGTAAATACCAGATAAAAGATAGGGAAGATGCGGACGCTCCGCCGCGCGAAAAATCTCTTGAAGTAGTGTGAATCCGCTCGCGTGTCAAAGAGAATGCCGGTGATCAGAAAACCCGAGAGGGTAAAAAACAGGTCGACGCCCATCCAACCTCTGAGGCGAATCTGATTGACGAGCTGAAGAAACGCGCCCCCATGGGTTCCGCCGCCATAGTGCAGAGCGAAGACCATCAGGATTGCCAGGGCCCGGATACCATCAAGCGCCGGAAAGCGAGATTTGAAATCGATAGGCGCAAATTGACGCGTAGGGGAGGCCATTGGGGTCAGTATATGAGATAGCTACACCCCAAATGCAACACTTCGTGAAAGCGTCGATACAATCAATTGTGGAGCGAAAGACAAAGATGATCATTGGTGTACCTAAGGAAGTGAAGGACCACGAGAGCCGAGTGGGTGTTACTCCTGCCGGTGTGAAGGCACTTGTCGAGGCTGGTCACAAAGTTCTGGTGGAGCATGACGCCGGGGTTCTCTCGGCGATGCCGGACGACGAGTATCAGGAGGCTGGCGCGGAGATCGTCGGTTCTGCGTATGACGTTTGGCGTCTGGCCGAAATGGTGGTCAAAGTCAAGGAGCCGGTGGAGAAGGAATATCGGCACTTCCGCGAGGGCCTGGTCTTGTTCACCTATCTGCACCTTGCGCCTCTGAAGGAACTGACAGACGCTCTGCTTGAGAAAAAGGTCACCGGGATCGCATATGAAACCGTCCGGGATCGCGCGGGATCCCTTCCGCTCCTCACACCGATGAGCGAGGTTGCCGGGCGATTGAGCGTCCAGATCGGTGCCGAATATCTGACCAAGGAGCATGGGGGCCGGGGTCTTCTTCTGGGTGGTGTGCCCGGGGTTCCTCCAGCTTCGGTCTGCATTATCGGCGGCGGAATCGTCGGTACCAATGCGGCGAAGATCGCGCTGGGCATGGGAGCGAAAGTCACACTGATCGATCTGAACCTCAACCGACTGCGGGAGCTCGACGACATATTCAATGGCCGCGTCTTCACGATGGCCTCCAACAGCTACAACATCGCGCGTGCAGCCAGCGAGGCCGACCTGCTGATTGGCGGAGTGTTGATTCCGGGTGCCGCTGCGCCCAAGATCGTGACGAAGGCAATGGTTGAGAAGATGAAGAAGGGAGCAGTCATCGTGGACGTCGCTATCGATCAGGGCGGATGCATCGAGACAGCTCACCCGACCACGCACAGCGATCCATCGTACGAGGTCAACGGAGTGGTCCATTACTGCGTAACCAATATGCCGGCCGCTGTTCCGAACACGTCTACTCTTGCCCTGACCAACGCAACGTTCCCGTATGTGATGAAGCTGGCAAGGCTGGGAGCCAAAGAGGCGATTCGCGAAGATAAGGGTATTGCAGAAGGTGTAAATACCTTCGATGGCGTTCTTACCTATGAAGCGGTGGCCGCTGCGCAGCAGCGCGATTGGAAGAGCGTAACGGAACTGGCCTAGTCTCTGGTGCGCGGAGGTTTGGATGAACGACAACAGGCGGAAGGTACTGAGCATCGCGCTGGGAACCTGCCTGCTGGTGTTGCTTGCAGCGCTGGCTGCTCTCAATGCATTCAACAAGCGGTTTCTCGATCCGGAGACCACCGGCCAAATCTTTATCTACACGGGTCTTTCCATCGTTGCATTCTTGCTTTTTGTCGCCGTACTGGTGATGCTGGTCCGCAATGTCTTGAAACTCTACGCGGACCAACGCAGCAACGTGATGGGCACAAGGTTGCGCACGCGGATGCTGTGGGGAGCCGTACTGGTAAGCCTGCTTCCCATCTCGTTTATGTTCGCGTTCAGCTACCTGCTTCTGAACCGGGCTGTCGAACGTTGGTTTTCGCAACCTGTGACGGAGATGCGGGACGCCAGCAACAGCATGGCGTTCGAACTGGCTCGATACACGACTGCGAATGCGAGGGCTGAAGCGGAATCCGTTGCAACAACGCTGCCGGACATAGGAGAAGAAACGTCGGCCCAGCATTATGCCAGCCAAGTTCAGGGCGTCCTCCGCAAGCATGAGATTACGCTGCAGAGCGGATTTGTCGCTGTCTATCGCGATCAGCGATTTGTGACATCGTTCCAGGTGCCCGAGGGCAACGGTGCGCCTGCCCGGGTAAAGCCGTGGATTCCAGAGACGTCGGCAACGTCCCCGGATGGCAGACGAAAGAACGACAGTCTTCAAGCCGATCAGAGCCTTTCGAAGAACGACGCCATCTTTGTTACAGCTCGGCGCAGCGATGTTCCTGTCTTTAGCGTCGGTGACACGGATTATGCTCTGGGTACCGCAACGGCAAGGAACGGAGTAATGGTCGTTGTTGGTTTACCTATGCCTCACGGGCTTGCCGATACGATGGCGAGCCTCCGCTCTGCCGCCGACACTTATTGGGTGCTCTTCCGAAGCAGGCGTCAGCTTAGAAATCTGTACATGCTTTTGCTGTTGATGATGACCAGTCTTGCGCTGTTCTCATCCAGTTGGCTCGCCCTTCATCTCTCCAAGCAGGTGACCAAACCGGTCGAATCTCTCGCCGATGCCATGGCTGCCATTGCCGCGGGGGATTACGGACACCGCGTCAAGGAGAGCGCGACGCAGGAGCTTGGTGAGCTGGTGCGAAGCTTCAATCATATGGCTGCAGATCTTGAAGGCAGTCGCAGGGCGGTGGAAGAGTCGACCATTCAACTGAGTGCTGCAAATGCAGCACTTGAGGCCCGACGCGGAGAGTTGGAGACCATGCTCGAGACCATCCCGAATGGCGTGGCCATGCTGGATGCAGATCGCAGGATCATCCTTACGAACCGCGCGTTGAGCGAGATGATCGACCCCGGCGGTCAACGGCCCTTTCTTGGTCTGGCAATAGAAGAGCTATTTCCTTCCGAGGTGGTTGAGCTTCTCGATCGGCTGATTCGTCGGAGTCATCGTATGGGGGCAGCCTCCAGCGAAATCGAGATAACGGCACCAGGAGCCGAGCGTTTCGGTGGAACGCTCAATCTGCTGGTGACGGTCGCGCTGCTTGAGACCTCAGTCGGAAATGATCGCCTGCGCCGGGAGCATCGCGGCTATGTGCTCGTTCTGGAGGACGCGACCGAGTTGTTGCGAGCGCAGAAGCAGTCTGCGTGGAAGGAGGTCGCGCGGCGAGTGGCGCACGAGATTAAGAATCCATTGACGCCAATCGGCCTATCTGCTGAGCAGATACGGAGACACATCGACCGACTGGCAGAGACGCTCCGAACGAACGAGATTGAATCCGCTTCCACAGGTGTGATTCGTCGATGCAGCGAGGTGATCTCGGGTTCTGTCGAGAGCATGCGATCTCTCGTCGATCAATTCGCTGCACTGGCCGAGTTTCCTACGGCACAGCCCCGTCCGGCAGATCTGAATACTATTGTTGAAAATTCGCTGGCGATGTTTGCGGGACGCATGCAGAGCATCACCCTGATCAATCGTGTGAGCAAGGGGCTTCCTCTTGTGCTGGCTGATCCGGAGGCACTCAAGCGGGCTTTGGGCAACCTGATCGATAACGCCGCCGAGGCCATGCAATCGAGTCTTCTGAGGGAGCTGCGAATCACAACGGGTCTGCTGGAGAATGGAATGGTGGAACTAACCATCTCCGATACCGGTTCGGGCCTTACCGATGAGATGCGTGAAAGGCTGTTCCTTCCTTACTTCTCCACGAAACAGCGAGGGACGGGGTTAGGGCTGGCAATTGCGGCGAAGATTATTCAGGAACATCAGGGAACAATCCGCGCCGAAAAGAATGTTCCCAAGGGCGCGAAATTTATTATCGAGCTACGCCCCGCTACGGTCGGAGATGGAGAATCAGAGACGACCGCTGCGGTGAATGGAACAGGAGGTGTGATCGCTTGAATCATGTATTAATCGTCGACGATGAGGGAGAGATTCGCGAATCGCTCGAGGGGATTCTGCGCGAAGAAGGGTACCTGGTGACGACCTGTGCGACCGCGGGCGAGGCACTGGATCTGGTTCGCGATGCCGATTATGACGTTGTGCTTCTTGATATCTGGTTGCCGGACCGCGATGGTCTAGAGACCCTGGGCGAGATGCGCAGAATGGAGACCGCAAACCTTCCTGAGGTGGTCATCATCAGCGGGCATGGGACCATCGAGGCCGCCGTCCGGGCGACAAAACTGGGAGCTTACGACTTTTTGGAGAAGCCGCTCTCTCTGGAACGCACTCTCATCGTGGTCAACAACGCGATGCGGGCTCGCCAGATGCGAGCCGACAATGCAGAGTTTGCGCGCCAACTGGCAGGCAAAGGCAACGTGACCGGCCAGAGTGTTGCTATGAAGGCGCTCCGTCAGCAGATCCAACTGATGGCTCCCACAAATGGACGAGTTCTGATCTTTGGCGAAAGCGGCACAGGAAAAGAGCTAATCGGACGGGCAATGCATGCGGCAAGTCTGCGGAAGGATCGTCCCTTTATCGAGCTCAACTGTGCGGCTATTCCGGAGGACTACATCGAGAGTGAGCTCTTTGGCTATCGGCATGGAGCAGTGCAGGGTGGGCCACCCGAAAAACGAGGGACGTTCGAGCGGGCAGATGGAGGAACACTCTTTCTCGATGAAGTAGGGGACATGAGCCTGAAGACGCAGGCAAAGGTGCTGCGCGCTCTCGATGAGCAACGATTTCTTCCCGTAGGCGCTTCGCATCCCGTTCACGTGGACGTGCGGGTAATCGCTGCTACAAATAAGGACGTTGAGGAAGAGATCGCTCGCGGCAACTTTCGCGAGGATCTGTTCTACCGGCTGAACGTCATCCCGTTTTATGTTCCGCCATTGCGAGAGCGGAAGGAAGATATCCCTCTACTGGTAAAGGAATTCCTCGAAGAGTTTGGGCCGCGCTACGGCAGGCCGCATATGGAGATGACAGAGGATGCCTTGACTGCTCTGCGGCAGTATCACTGGCCGGGGAATGTGCGTGAGCTCCGCAATCTGGTGGAGCGAGTCCTGATCCTGAATCCGAAGGTGCAACGGATTGAGAAGAAGCATCTGCCCATGCTTGTATATCGCGGCCCCAAGTTGACGGAGTCCGGCAGGGTGAGTACGAAGACAGAAGAGTTCTCGAGCCTGGTGGAGGCCCGCGAGGCTTACGAGCGCGAGTTCATCCTGAAAAAGCTGGATGAGGTTCACGGCAATGTAAGCCGCGCAGCAGAGGGGCTTGGACTTGAGCGTAGTCATCTTTATCGCAAGATGAAGGCACTCGGCGTGAACCTAAAGGATTAGTACAGCAACGATCAGGTGAACTGCGAAAGATTGAACCCCAGTGAGTAGGCTTCAGTATCCGCCTCGATCTCCTGCCATGTGACGATACGGCCGGTCTCTGCAGCTTTCCGACCCATAATGCAGCTTCGGGCGGTATCGACACCTGCGGCAATCTGGTTCTGCAACTTGCCAGAGACGATGCTCTGAATGAAGTCGCGATCTTTCATCGCATCGGCTTCGGCGAGGTTGTCGGTAAAGGCACCGTTGGCAGCGAACTGTCCCGCTGTTGCATTCACCGGTGCGTTCCACTTCCACGGCTGGGTTCCCCTGATCTGAAGAGGGCCGCTGTAAGGAGCTTCCGCGAGTCCTTCCGAGCCAAAGAAGCGCTCCGACACATCGAAGAAATTATTCTTACTGAATTGTGTTGAAGAGAAGCTGAGTTCTACTCCCCCCGGATAGGTGAAGATGACCTCATAGTTATCCGAAGTATCGCCCGGACTCTGAACAACTTTGCGGCTGCTCTTCGCAAATGCAGAGACTGGATGTGCGTTCATGACCCAATTGCAGACATCTATGACGTGGATGTTCTGCTCGAGGAGCATGTCTCCGGAGAGGTTGCGATAGAGCAACCAGTTACGCAGGCGATATTCGTCAGAGGACGGTTGTCCCTTGTCGACCATGACGGCAGGCGGTGCGTTATAGAACGCCGCGATCTGCGCCATCTTTCCGATCTGTCCTGAGTGAATCCGGTGAACCAGTTCGACAAAAGGTGGTGCGGAGCGAATCTGAAAACCGACTGCCATACTCACCTTGCCATCGTGGCGGCGAGCGATCTCAAGCGCATGCTTCGTCTGGGGAATATCGACTCCGACGGGCTTCTCGCAATAGGCATGTTTTCCGGCCGCAGTGACAGTTTCGAGATGCTCCACATGGAAGAAAGGCGGCGTGGAGATCTGTATCGCATCGACATCCTTGCAAGCGGCGATCGCCTGGGACGCATCATGACCGCGGAAGGTGCGGCGACTATCGATGGGCGGGAGTTGGAGCGAAGCGTTGACCGCATCGAAATGAGTCTTTGCCGTCGCGAGTTGATCAGGAAATATGTCGGCGAGTGCAACAATCTCAACCCCGGCATTTTTGGCGAATGAGGTTGCTACAGCAGTGCCGCGCCTGCCGCAGCCCAGCAGGCCGTAGCGTACGCGTGAGTTGGCAGCATAGCCGAACGCTGTCTCGGGTTTCACAATCATGAGTCCGTATGCCGTGGCTGCACCCTGTACAAACTGCCGTCGATCCATGCAATTCTCTCCGCTTCCTGGTTTATACGTTGCTGGTCTGAGCGAGGACGTGCTCCAGGTAGACCTTCTCCTGCCGTACGTCTTCTATCTGCTGCGGCCCGGAGGTCTCCCGCTCTATGCTCACCGCGCCTTTGTAGCCTGCGGCGCGAAGACCGGTGAAAACCTTGGCAAAATCCACCTCACCTTTGCCGATCACGACCTCTTGGCCGAGTTCCATCGGGTTAGTAGGCCATTTGCCATCTTTGGCGTGCATAGCCCTTATGTAAGGGCCGAGGATTTTGACCGCATCCACGGGGTTCGCCTTACCGTACAGGATCAGGTTTGCGGTATCCAGGCCCACTCCAAGTGCAGGATGATTCACGTCCTTGATCACGCGCAGCATGGTGGTTGGAGTCTCCTGGCCTGTCTCCATAAGGAAGCTCTGCCCGTTGCCTGCACAATACAGCGTGAGTTCGTGGATGGCCTGGACCGTCTCTGCATAGAGGGGATCTTTGGGATCCTCGGGCATAAAGCCGCAGTGAGTCTGAACCTTATCGACGCCTAACTGTTTTGCAAAATCAGAGACTTGCTTGAGTGCATCCATTCGCGCCGCGCGGTAAGCCCGCGGAACAATCCCAATCGTCGAAGGCCCATCGAGGAAGTTCCACTTCAACGGTTCGGGGCGGACGACCTCTACGGTGGTAGCGACAATCTGATGCTTGTCGAGAGCATCCCGCATTTTTGTTACCAGTCCAGGTGTGAACTTGCCGATGTAATCGTCGAGTGACAGAAAGCACGTCGGAATACCAAGCTGGCGAACGAGAGCAATCTTCGGTTCAGGATCAGGGAACGGCTTGATCAGCAGCCCCATCGCGAACGGCTCGTACTTCTTCGCGGAGGGTGCGGCAGCCAGTGCGGCGGGAGCGAACGCCGCAGCCGCTGCAGCGTGACTGGCGATCTTCAAGAAGATGCGTCGGTCTATCCCGGAACGCTGGATGAGAGATCTATCGTGCAACAGGACTCCCCCTTTCCTTGCTATAGAGCATATAAAACGGAAAACGCTAGCGGTAACGTGAACCAGGACTTCTTTCGGTGCGAGGAGAATATGGATCGAGCTGCGGAGCGTCAAGTCAAGGAGTGCAGTGACTACTCTTTGGCTTGGCGCGTGGCGATCTCTTCCAACTGACGGCGCCAGTCAAGATCTTCCACAAAGCTCGTCGAACTGCGCCAGTCTTCGTGAACCTTGACGAACAGCTCCAAAAACACGCGCGTCCCCAGGAGGGACTCGATCTCTTTGCGGGCGGTGGTGCCGATCCGCTTGAGCATCTCTCCGCCGCGACCAATCAGGATTGCCTTCTGTCCAGCTCGTTCGCAGAAGATGGCAGCGGAGATCTTCGTGACCGGAAGCTTGCCATCCTTGGTCTTCTTCGTAGAAGCGGGTTCTTCGAATTTCTCAATTATTACGGCCGTGGCGTAAGGCACCTCTTCGCCCGTCAGCAACAGAATCTTCTCACGAATGATCTCGGCGACAAGGAAGCGCTCGGGCTGGTCGGTCAACTGATGCTTCGGGAAGTAGCGCTGTCCTTGTGGAAGCTGCGCGACAACCTGATCCAGCAAGAGATCCAGACCCTGCTTCTTTCGCGCGGAGATCGGAATGACTGCGCGGAAGGTATGCAGTGCGCTCCAATGAGCGATCAATGGCAGAAGGTCGGCTTTTGCGACGGAATCAATTTTGTTGAGAACGAGGATGACGGGGCAGGTCAACTTGCGTATGAAGGAGAGGGCAAATTCATCCTCGGCTGCCGAAAGCTTTCGTCGAACGGCAGTGGGAGACTTACTGTCGGAATCCTGCTCGCGCGGCAGACGATGGGTTACGTCCACGATGAAGAGAACCACATCGCGAGATTCCAGCGCATCCTGAACCTCCTGCATCATCCGGCGATCCAGTTGGGTGGCTGGCTTGTGGATACCTGGGGTATCGACCAGCACCACCTGGGCGGCAGGCAGTCCGGCATCTGCGCGTGTCTTCTTTCGCAACGGAACCTCAAGAACGCCCTGGATCCTGGTGCGGGTCGTCTGTGGCTTGTGAGTCACGATAGCGAGCTTTTGGCCCAGCAGCGCATTAAGCAGCGTGGACTTACCCGCATTCGGGCGGCCGATGATAGAGACGAAACCAGAGCGTAATGCCATCTCTCTTATTATGCGCTGCATCCGTCCAGTCTGGTGATCCGCGTCCGCTACACTTGTCGCGTATGGTCATCCGCCCAAAGCTGGCAGGCGCGTGTGTGTCAATCGTGCTGTCGATCCTCCTCGTTCAACCAGCGCTGACGCAAAAGACACCCAGCTTTCGTTCTACAGAAGTTCATCCCGATCACACGGTCACCTTCCGTTTCTTCGCCCCTGCGGCGAATCGGGTCGATCTGGTGCTCGAAAATCGTCCTGACCGGCTGGCCATGCAAAAGACGCAGAGCGGCGTCTGGACGGTTACGACGAACCCGCTGAGGCCGGAGATCTACGGTTATCGCTTCTCCATCGATGGAAGCCCCAAGACGGTCCACGATCCCCAGAGCACGGCACGACGATATGGCAATGACCTTCTCCTTGTAGCGGGCCATCCACCTGAACCATGGGAAGATGCTGGGGCTCCGCGGGGAGACGTCTCCAGTCATCAGTACACCTCGGCGGTCGTGGAGGGACTGCCCGAGAACAGAAGCGACTTCGTGGTTTATACCCCGCCAAGATACGATCCGAAGGGTAAGCCCTATCCTGTGCTCTATCTGCTCCACGTGTGGGGCGATCGGGCGGACAGCTGGAACCGCTTCGGACAGGCAAACCTTATCCTCGACAACCTGATTGCGCAGGGCAAAGCCCGCTCGATGGTAGTTGTTATGCCGCTTGGGTATGGCGAGATGAAGTTTGCGGACGACTATGATCTCTGGAGCCATCCGGAGGCCGTGGATCGGAACCTTCGATTATTCGAAAAAGCCCTTATTTCGGAGGTGATGCCTCGCGTAGCCTCCATGTACAACGTTCGCAAAGATCCAGAAGGGACTGCCATCATCGGAGCCTCGATGGGGGGCCTCGAAAGCATGATCATCGGATTGCGGCACCCAGACCGCTTCGGATGGGTAGGAGGCGAGAGCTCCGCTCTTATAAATCTCAATTTTGACGTAGAAATTCCTTCATTTACCAGGATTTCTCACAGGATTCAGATGGTCTGCGGGCGTAACGATGAGCTGCTGGACAGCAACAAACGCCTTGCGGCGTGGCTGCGAGGTCGGGGCCAGGAGGTCGACCTGGACGTCCCCGAAGGCACGCATAGCTACATCGTCTGGCGCGAGGGGCTGGTCCGATTCGCGTCCACGATCTTCTGACGCCCGTTTTGGGTAATTTTGACCCAAAAGCACCATAAGCGCCAACCTGCACGGGACCCCGACTCGCGGGATAATTAAGTACAGCCCATGGAGTCCTTCTTCTCTCGATTCAAAAACGTGCTGGTTCTGGTGGTCGTTCTTCTGGCCCAGACCATCGGTCTTGCGATCCAGGTCCGCAGGCCGGCAGAGGTGGGAGCGCCCGATGGCAAGAAGGTGACGTTGCTCCGATCTTGGGCAGTGGGGGCAATGGCTCCGGTAGAGAAGTTCTTTCATGGCATCGGCTACAACCTGCGCTTCGGGTGGTCGAACTATATAGATCTGCGTAACACGCGACAACAGAACCATGAGCTGAAGGATGAGGTGGCGCGCCTGCGGCTGGAGCAGGCACAGCTAGCGGAAGACGCTCTTCAGGGCCACCGTCTGCAGACACTCCTAAATTTTCAGCGCAAATATGTGACCTCGACTGTGGCAGCCCAGGTCATTGGGGGTAGCGGCACCGATCAATCGCGGGTGCTGTATATCGACAAAGGCAGTGCCGACGGACTGAAGGTGGATCAGGCAGTGATGACCCCTGACGGAATCGTCGGAAAGATCCGTGAGGTCTTCCCTCAGACTTCCCCCCATACGGCCCAGGTGCTGCTGATCAACGATCCCACCTCCGGTGCGGGAGTTCTGTTTGCATCGACCAGAATCCGGGCCATACTTCGAGGCGGCCAGGGAGGTCATATCGTAATCACCAACCTCACTCCGGATTCGCGTATCAAGCCGGGCGAGCAGGTCCTTACCTCGGGAGGCGACCAGGTCTATCCTCGAGGCCTCAAAGTTGGAACCATTGAGTCGATCGCGCCCGACCCAGAGCACCAGCCCTACACCATCATCCAGGTGAAGCCGGCAACGAACCTCTTTCAGCTTGAGGAGGTCCTGGTCATAACGGGAACGCAAAACGATCTTGCTCCCCTGGCTCAGAAAGATCTTGCGCAGGGCGCGGCGACGGCGAAGGAGATGGCTGCCGCCAAGGCCGCTGCGGAGGAAGAAGCTGCTGAGGCCGCGGCTCGCTCGGCTGCGCAGATTATTGCTGAAAAGCTGCCCAGTATCCATGAGGGAGAGCAGGGGACGGCGGGCACTCCCGCCGATTCGAGCAAAACTCCAGCTACAAATCCCGCCACGAGTTTTGCGGTTCCAAAGCCCGCGCCGATTCTCCATTCCGACCGCTACACTCCGGGAGCGACCCCTCCAGCATCCTCTCTCAAGCCGGGCGCAGAACAGGACCGAGCTGCATATGCTCCCTCAACACCTCCCGCCGCACAGAACAGCTCCGGCACAGAGCCCGCTCAAGACGGGGTGTCGTCACAGAAACATAAGAATCCATCAAAGCCTGACAGTACCAGCCCTGAAAACTAGACTTCATGCCAAGCCTTAGTTACACATCACGCCGCGAACTTGAGGAGCATAGCTTTTCCCCCGCTGTCACCATCCTGGTGCCGATTGCGGCCATTGTTGTGCAGGTCCTGTTATCAAAGCTTTACTGGCGCTTTTCGATGCTCGATCTGCCTCTGATCGTCACCATCTTCTTCGCGGTATCTCGACGGAGCCCTTCAGTCGGCACCCTGACCGGAGCTGCGATAGGTCTGATCCAGGACGCACTGACAGGCCGTCCGATCGGCGTCAATGGAATGGCAAAGTGCGTCATTGGTTACATCGCTGCAAGCATAGGCATACAGGTGGACGTCGATAGCCTCACGACGCGCGTCGTGATGAACTTCGTATTTTCCATCCTGAACGCTGTAATTCTATTTGCGATCGGGCGCCGGTTGCTGGGCCAGACGCAGCTTCATCTCCAATGGATTCAGGAGCTCTTCCGCGCGCTGGCGAACTCGTTGCTTGCGATTCCTGTCTTCCTTTTGCTGGATACCACCAAGAGAGCTGAGTAACATTCTGGAACGTCTAATCGATACACCGGAGAGATATGGAACTTAATCCACAGACTGAGCTCGCGTTGGGGAAGGCCGAGAAACTGCCACTGGGCAAACTGCATGTAGCTCAGTATCTTGTCGCGGCTATACTTCTTATCCTCTCCATCGGTCTCTGGCGTCTCGAGGTGGTAAGCGCAGACAATTTCCGCGCGCTTGCGGAGGCCAACCGAATTCGCAAGGTTCCTGTTATGGCACCGCGCGGAAGGCTGTTCGATCGTCAAGGCCGGCTGCTGGTCGACAACTATCCTTCTGTCTCCTGCTACCTGCTTCGCGAACAGGTGAAAGACCTCAATACAGACCTGCCTATGATCGCCTCGGGGCTGCACCTGACGGTCGATCAAATTCATGCAGCGGTCAAGCGATTCCAGGCTGCTCCCAAATATCAGCCGATTCCCCTGAAGCAGGACATCACGCCGGACGAGCAGGCATTTATCGAGGCACATCGAAACGAGCTTCCAGAGCTCGAGACGCTGGAAGAGCAGAGGAGGGTCTATCCCCGGGATGGCTTCGCGGCCCACCTGATCGGCTACGTCGGCGAGATCTCCGAAGACGACCTGAATAAAGAGAAGTACGCCTTCTACCAGCCCGGCGATGTCGTGGGTAAATCCGGTGTCGAGGCGACCTATGATGCGCTTCTGCGAGGCGTAGACGGAAGCCGGGATATCATCGTCAACTCCCATGGCAAAGAGATCGGACACCTGGGGGAGACCATGGCCGTTCCCGGTAAAGATCTTCGATTGACGATTGATCTTGACGTGCAGATGGCGGCAGAGAAGGCCATGGAGGGCAAGATGGGAGCCCTTGTTGCCCTCGATCCCCACACAGGGGAGATCCTGGCTCTCGTCTCCCGACCCAGCTTCGACCCTAATCAGTTCGCGGTCCGGCTCACAAAAAGTTACTGGAATGAGATCTTGACCAACCCTGACCACCCGCTGCTGGATAAAGCCATTCAGGCACAGCTGGCTCCGGGATCAACCTTCAAGATCATAATGTCCTACGCAGGGCTTCAGGAGAACGAGGCACAGACGATGCGCGTCATGTGTAACGGCGGAGCCTCGTTCTACGGGCATTTCTTCGCCTGCGATAAGCACCATGGGATGGTCGATATCCATAACGCAATTCCGTGGTCCTGCGACACCTTCTACTACACCCTGGCCAACAAACTCGGGATCGATACGGTAGCGAAATACGCCACTGAGCTCGGCTTTTCGCAGCGTACAGGAGTCGATCTTCCCGATGAAGCTGCCGGCACCATGCCATCCACCGAGTGGAAGATGAGGAACTTCCATGAGAAATGGTTCGCAGGCGAGACCATCTCAGTCGGGATCGGGCAGGGAGCGGTGACTGCTACTCCGCTTCAGCTTGCGCGTGCGATCGGCGGAATCGCCTCGGGTGGCGTACTGCACCGTCCGCATCTCGTCTTCCCGGACGAAGTTCCTCCGAACGAGTTGGAGGCAATTCATGAGACCTTTCCCGGTTCGGGGGAGAAGACTGTTCCTCTGTCTACCGATAACTGGCAGATCATCACCGACGCGATGGCGCAGACCACAGTTCCTGGAGGCTTCGATACAGCGGCTCCAGCGCATCTGGAAGGGATCGATTTCGCAGGCAAGACGGGAACCGCCCAGGTCATGAGCCACGATGCGTTGGCCCGCAGTGGTGGAGGCCACAGGACGGTTCCTAACGCATGGTTCGTTGGAATGGCTCCGAGACGAAATCCGGACATCGTGGTCGCTGTCCTTCTCGAAAACGGTGACTGGGGCTGGCACTCTGCCCAGCTGGCTGCCCAGGTGATCTCCACGTTCGTCAATAAACAGCGCAAACAGGAGAACAATGTCCGTATCGCGGAGACTCCGCCCGCAATGCCATCCGACCAGTCTTCCTTGAAGGCTCCTGCTAAAGCTTCTTCCGGTGTGGCGGACTAGGCTGCGGTCCGGTCGGAAGTAACGGTCGAACAAATTCATCCCTGGCGTTTCACGGTTACACTGAGAACAACCGTCGAACATGTTTCGCCTCACCTCTTACCGCGATTTTGACTGGGTCCTGCTGGGATTCGTCGCCGTTTTGTCGATCATCAGCGTCCTCGAGATCAAATCGGCGACCCTCCATACCAAGTTCCACGGCTTCGACCACAAGCAGATCGGTTTTCTGGCTCTTGGTCTGTTCCTGATGTTCCTGATTTCAATGATTGACTATCATCGGCTCCTGGATATTGTTCCTTGGGCCTATGGAATCAGCATCTTATCCCTCGTCGCAGTGAAGATTGCCGGCCAGAAGGTTCTAGGAGCACGAAGATGGATCAATCTGGGTGGCGGGGTGCATTTTCAGCCATCGGAGTGGGTCAAGCTCGTGCTGATTGTCGCGGTCGCACGCTACTTCTGGAACCTCACAGGAAGGGAACTTTCCTGGTCTGACATAGGTAAAGCGGCGGCCCTGGTGTGCGTCCCAATGGTTTTGGTATTGACGCAGCCGGATCTGGGAACGGCTCTGACGTATTCTCCTATCCTGATGGCAGGTCTGTTCTTAGGTGGCATCCGGCTCCGGCAGCTTGGGATTATCCTGATCGTGCTGATGTTCCTGGGGGGCGTTGCCTGGAAGAGCGGCAAGCGCCTGAAGCCGTATCAGCAGGCCCGAATCAACGCCTTCCTCAACCCCGACTCTGACCCCAAGGGATCTGGATACCAGATTCGCCAGTCCCTGATCGCAGTCGGTTCGGGAGGCATCTGGGGGAAAGGCGCCAATAAAGGTACGCAGACCCAAGGCGACTTCCTCCCCATTCCTTATACAGACTTTATCTTCGCCGCCTTCTGTGAAGAACATGGCTTTGTTGGAGCCATGGGTGTTCTTCTGCTTTACTTCCTGATCCTGATGCGCCTGATTCAAAATGCGCAGACTGCGGCCGACCTTCCCGGAGCCTACATCGTCATGGGGGTCGTGGCTGTCATCGTCTTCCAGATTGCGGTGAATATCGGTATGGTGGTCGGTCTTATGCCTGTCACGGGAATCCCTTTGCCTCTTATGAGTTATGGTGGATCGTCCATCTTATTCACATTCCTGTCGCTGGGAATCGTGATGAACGTTCGGATGCGAAGGTTTGTGAACTGAAGACCGGCATTCTCCTGTCGGAAATCTGAGTTTCAAGAACAGCTTACGGTCTGGTATATGGCCGTAATCCGTATCGGCTATCGCACTGGCGGTTGTCGAGACTTTAGTGCAATACTAGGAGAAGAAATCTGACAGGCTGTAGATGCCATGTCAGTGATATCCCGCTCTCTTCAGGCACGTATTGCCAGAGCGGTTTAACAAGATTTGAAAGAAAAGGCCGGCCAGGCGAGAGACATCGATCCGTTGGCCGGACAGGTTTCACGGAAGATGACTGCATCCGGATGGCAAACGGCCCCGCCTCAAGTTCTGAATTTTGAGGTTGTTACGGTCACAAACTCCGCATGCTGGCAGTTGCTCGAAGATTCTCCTGGCGTATCCGATCTCTATCGTCCCATCCAGACCGCCTTAGGCGGAAGGGCTGTTGGGAGACTTGTTTCCACCACTATCGAACGCTTATTCGAGTCGCTGCACCTATTTCCCGATCCTGTCCGTACCTCGGTGAGCTGCACCTAGCGGTTCGCTAGGTTTGCTCGCGATTTCTCTCTGCCGTGTCTGCCGCCCATCGGGGCAGAAAGAGCAGAGAAATGTCGAAGGAAATTTACATATCCAGCACGCCGCACGAGACGCGGCTTGCCATCGTCGAAAACGACGCCCTCGCGGAGATTTACTATGAACGCGAGAACGAATACACGCTGGCCGGATCGATCTATAACGGCCGCGTAACCCGCGTTCTACCCGGCATGCAGTCCAGCTTCGTGGATATCGGTCTGGAGCGTGATGCCTTCCTGTACATCACCGATTTCATGGAAGAGGCTGGCGATTCAGCCGACTTTGAGAGCGAAGGCTCCAAGAAAAATGGAAAGCGGGATCGTGGAACCCGCGAGCCAATTACCTTGGAAGGTGGCGAACCAGCCTCCGAGGATCAGAACAGAGGTGACCGCGGACGCGGACGCCGCGACCGCAAAGACCGGGGAAGTCGCGACCGCCAGGACGTGGCGCAGCCCACACAGGCGTCAGAGGACTACAGCCTCGAAGAAACCTACGCTCCAGAGAGTCTCGAAGCTCCTGAGGAGCTAGCGGCAGCCGGCCGGAACGAAGTTATTGGCGAAGGTGCACCAGGAGCTGACGGCAGCCGCCGCTGGCGAGGCCGCCGTGGCCGTCGGCGCGGAAGAGGCCGGCAGTATGGCTCTGAGACAGGCGCCGAGGCACCGGTCGAGGCAGCCTCTGGCAACCTGCCCGTCGATCTGGAAGTTTCAGAAGCGGTTCAAGAGACCCTTCCCGAAGCTCCTCTGGAGCAGGAACTGAGGCAGGAAAACTTCAGCCGGCAAGAGCGTGGTGGCCGGGAAGACCGCGGCCGGGGTGGCCGGGATCGTGAACGCCGCGAGCGGAGGATGCCGCGCGGATTCGCGCCTAAGACCTCGCTTTATGGTCTTGAAGGGGCATCAGCAGACGAGTTCGCTTCGGATGCGGCTCCAGCCGAACCCTTGATCCTGCCCGGAGAGTCGCTTTCCAAATATCGAAAAGGCGGGGAGCCTGCAACTCAGACTTCAAAAGAAACAGTGTCTGTGCCGGCAGTACCCTCGGCACCAGGCTTTGAAATTCCTGCAGGCTGGGATGGTGGGCTGACCCTGCCGGGAGAGTCACTCTCCAGGCGTCGCAGCTCTCCACAGACCACAGAGAGATACGCAGCTCCTGTTGTTGTCCCTGAGGCGACTGAGGAGGTTGTGCCGGAGCCTCAAGCGGCAGTCCAGGAAGCTGTAGCGCCAGAGGAGCGAACGGAACCCGGAAAGATCCAGGAGCCCATGGAATATGAGCCGGAGGAAGCGTCCGCTTCCTACCGATTCGATCCCATTGCGCCCAGCGAATTCCGTCAGAGTGCCTCGGTCGAGGAGGATGCTGCGGTTGCGTTGGAAGAAGTCGCGGCAACTCACTCCGAACTGCCGCATGCCGAGATCGAAGAGACCGAATGGGCGGCTCAGCCCATGGAGACTTCGCAGGAAGAGATCAGCACATCCGGTGGCGCAGAGACGTCGGAGACCCACGAGGTCACCTCGATCCATGCCACGGGAGAGATGGTTTCTCCCACTCCCGTCGTGGATCCTGTCGAGGCTGAAGCCGAACATCAGGCGTTCGAGCCCGGTGCCAGTGTCATCGAGGAACAGGCTATCTCCGGTGATGACTACGATACGACTATGCTTCATGCCTCCTCGATTGAGGAGCTTGACGATCTGGACGAGGAAGAGACCCTCGAAGGCGCGGCGGATCTGGGCGCAATGATTCGCGAGATGTCGATCGATCAGATCACCAGTGCGAACCTTGTAGAGGGAGAAGAGGAAGAGGATTTCGAAGAGGAAGACGCCGTAGAAGACGGTAGCTTCGGTGCGGAGTACTCGACCTTCGAAGAGGCTCCGGACGAATCTTCGCACGTCGATTCTTTCGAGGAAGAAGAGCCAGTCGCCACAGTGGAAGAGGCTGCTCCTGACCAGGCACGGCGCGACATCGAGCGTCGCCATGGGCGTCGCGATCGGCGAGGACGCGACCGCAGTCGCCATGCGGGCGGCAACAGTGATCAGGATCGAAGCGGTGGGCGTGGTCGCGGCCGAAGCTCCATGCAGGCGACCGACCTCCCGGCGATCACAGAGCTCCTGAAGCCAGGGCAGGAGATCTTGGTTCAGATTGCCAAGGAGCCCATCGCTAAAAAGGGAGCACGCATCACATCGCACATCGCGCTGCCAGGACGTTTTCTCGTCTTCATGCCGACGGTCAATCACACCGGGGTCTCAAGGAAGATCGAATCCGACGGCGAACGGCGGCGGTTGAAGGAGATTCTTCTCAGTGAAAAGGGAGATGCACCCGGCGGGTTCATCGTGCGCACGGCCGCTTCAGGCGCTACCGAAGAGGAGTTGCGTTCGGATCTTCGCTTCCTGCTGAACCTCTGGGCCGACATCAAGCAGCGGTCGGAGTCGTCAAAGTCGCCTGCGCTGATTTATCACGATCTCAACCTTGTGGAACGCATCTTGCGCGACCAAGTGACAGATACCTTCTCGGCGATCTGGGTCGACACCGAGACCGAGTATGAGCGTGTGCTGCGCTTCCTGCAGCGTTTCCAGCCGAGTCTAATTCGTCGTGTGAAGCTCTACACGAAGGAGACGCCTCTCTTCGAGCAGTTCGGCATCACCGAGGAGATCAACAAAGCTCTCCGCTCGAAGGTATGGCTGAAATCTGGCGGTTCCATCGTAATCAATCAGACTGAAGCGCTGGTTGCAATCGACATCAACACCGGCAAGTATGTCGGTAAAACGGCACGGCTCGAGGACACGATCGTAAAGACGAATCTCGATGCTATTCCGGAGATCGTTCGTCAGATCCGCCTGCGTGACCTGGGTGGGATCATCATCATCGACTTCATCGACATGGACGAGCGGAAGAATCGCAACCGTGTGATGGCAGCTCTAGAAGAAGAATTGAAGCGCGATCGTGCACCATCGAAGATTCTTCAGTTCAACGATTTCGGTCTCGTTGCTATCACCCGCAAGCGCGTCAAGCAGTCCCTTGAGAGGACACTCTCGACACCTTGCAACATCTGCGCAGGCACGGGGATGGTCAAATCGCCAGTGACGGTCTGCAACGACATCTATGTCGAGATGCGCAAGATGTCCAAGCACCTGGATCGTGGCGACGTGATGCTGCGCGTTCATCCTGAGGTAGTAAGGCAGTTGAAGTCATCCACCAAATGGCTTCAGGAGATGGAAGAGATGGTGGGTAAGACTATCCTGGTCAAATCCGATCCAAGTCTTCATCCCGAGCAGTTCGACATTCACTAGAGCAAGTCTCAGCTGGCGAAAAGAGGGCATCTTGCGAGATGCCCTCTTTTTGTGACCAAACCGGCCAAATACTTTTGTCATCCAAAATCCCTTTCCGAGCGTCCTACACAACAAGCACATCAAGTTCGGGTTAGAGGAAGCACGTAGATTCAACTCAGGAGTAAAAAGGATGCATTCGACGATAAAAACACGTCGCCTCTCCAAAGTGATATCCCATACGGTGGCTGTCACAGTTCTAAGTGGCGCGGCAACTCTCTGTCTTTCTGCACAGACCGCCACTGCTCCATCTGCTGGAAAGACGATTGACCTGAAGAAGAGCCTTATGGCTCCCCTCGATTTAACGAAGCCTGCGGATTTAAGTTATAGCTCGAGCGTGGGCGTCGAGGAGACGGCATCGGCGGAGAACTTCAACATAGGCAGTAGCGAAGATCAGCCCCCGCCGCGAAGAAGGTACGGTCGTCGGACAAACTATAGTGATCGATGGCATCACGCAGATGGTTCCAACAAGTACACCTTCGCTGGAGGCGGCGGATTCGGCCTTCCGACCGGATCGGCCGGCAAAGAACTGGACCTGAACTGGAAGGTACAGGTAGCCGGCGGCTACAACTTCAATAAGAAGTTCGCGCTCCTTGTGCAGTGGGACTACGACCGCTTTGGACTGACCGGCGGCAATCTGGACCGGCAATACACTCGCTATACAAACCTCGGGCTGACGGACGATACAGGCGCACCTGTCAGCTTTGCAGGTCTGGACGGCAATGCACACATGTGGTCGATTACGCTGAACCCGATGTACACCTACTACCAGGGAGATAGTCTGGGAGCCTATGTGATCGGCGGCGGCGGGTTCTACCGTAAAGTCACCAACTTTACTCTTCCCTCGACGGGAGTCTATTGCGACTTCTATGGGTTCTGCTACCAATACACGCAGAACCAGACCTTCGATCACTACTCGAACAATGCAGGAGGAGTAAACGGCGGTATCGGCTTCACCTACCGATTGTCGCGTTTCGCCTCGCAGAAGCTCTATGCTGAGGCTCGTTACGCCTGGGTCGACAATCAACCGAGCGCGAACTCTGTCAGCTCCTACTATCCCGAAAACAACAAGCGTACGGGATACTTTCCTGTGACCGTTGGAATCCGCTGGTAGTGCGTC
This sequence comes from Edaphobacter sp. HDX4, assembly GCF_036877565.1. Classification (NCBI taxonomy): domain Bacteria; kingdom Pseudomonadati; phylum Acidobacteriota; class Terriglobia; order Terriglobales; family Acidobacteriaceae; genus Edaphobacter; species Edaphobacter sp. HDX4. The sequence continues at coordinate 158,910 of NZ_JAEDXW010000001.1, read as the reverse complement.
GAACGCGTGAGGGCTCAGCATCGCTGCTGGGCCCTTTCTCTTTTAACGTTTACTTCTTCATTGCAGCTTCCACGTCTTTGGCTTCGTGAGGAAGCTTCTCGATCAGGTCGATCAACTTGCCACTCTCATCTACGTAATACGTATCTTCGATACGCACGCCGAAGCCCTCTTCGGGAAGATAGATCCCAGGTTCGATCGTGAAGACCATACCTTTGTCGAGTGGCCTGCTGTAATCCCAAGGATCATGAACATCGATGCCGACGAGGTGCCCGATTCCATGAATCATGTATTGACCCAGAGGCTGGCCATGCAGGTCTTTCCCATGAGCGTTGATGTAATCGAAGGCCACTGTATCCAGTGAGTCTGGCCGTTTATGCTCAGGGTCGTTGATCTTCGAGGTTCCCGCAACGAAAGCCGCTGCAGCCGCGCGCTGTGCTCCCAGAACAATCTCGTAGATCTCCCGCTGCCGCGCGGTGAAATGCCCACTGACCGGCATGGTTCGAGTGATGTCGGAGGCGTACATGCTGTACTCGCCAGCTGCGTCGATCACGACCAGATCTCCAGCCTGCATCGTGCGTGAATTCTCGCTGTAGTGCAGCGTTGTCGAGTTCGGTCCCGACCCTACGATCGGCGGATAGCTGGCGCGCTCGCAGCCATCCTCCATCATCTTGGCCAACTCAACGCCCGCTACCGTTCGTTCGCGAACTTCAGGTTTGATCGCACGCATCCCGGCTAGTTGCCCCGCAATGGATGCATTCGATGCCTTTCGGATCAGTGCAACCTCTGCCGGAGATTTAATGGCTCGTAATTCCATGATCGGTTGCGAGACATCTTCAGCAGCATCAATTTCAGGCGACCCCAGCGTCGATCCCACGAAATTCAGCAGAGACTTCGCTTCCGGCGAGTTCTGTTCAGCCCAAACTTTGCGCAGGCGCATGCGGTCTGACAGAGCAAGCTTGTTCAGCACAGCGGGAAGCTCAGTCATGGGCAGGACTTCATCGAAGCCGGTGATTGCGGTGATCTCGGGAGTGGCAGCATCCATCTGCGCACCCGTGTACTTCTCCAATCGAGCTATACGGGAAGGAAGAAAGAGAATCTCCCGATACGGCTGTGCCGCTCGTCTGCCCAGTGCAGTTCCGGGAGTCTCGGGTTGTGCGTCCGCGGCCGGGATCACGATCATGGCCGCACCATGTTCATTCCAGCCTGTCAGGTAATAGAAGTCCTCATCCTGGCGGAATTCCTGGTACTCAAGCGCGGGCTCCTCATTTGCAAAGAGAATGGCCACGCCGGTCTTCATCTTTGCTGCGAGAGCAGTGCGGCGCTGCCGGTACTCCGATTTCGGAACCGAATCCAAAGCATGCAATGCGCTGGATGCGACGAGAAAGAATGAGCCGAGAAGCGTCAGGCGTATTTTCACGAATGCTCCTCGGAGCGCTAAATTCCCATCGGATAGGGTTTTTCGTGGAACTCCTGGCCGGCCGTTCCAAAGCGCTCAAAGCGCCCCTGCAGTAAGCTCAGCAGGCCCGTGTACCAGTAGCCAAAAACGAAGAGTACAAGAAACGGCACGGTGAAATAGTTTTCGGTCGTGATCGCATACCAGACGGTTGCGGCGAAGTAGGTTCCGATCGCCAGCTCAATCCATGGAATGATTCCGAGGCGTTTACGGTACTTCTTGGCCTGGCTCTTCTCGCCCTTTTTATTGACGCGGTACTTCGGCGTGCGTGCAAAAGCAGATTGAACCCCCAACAAAGCTTCCATTACCGCCTTGGTGTTTGTAATCGTAAGACCGACACCAAGAGCCATCAGAAAAGGAAGATAAAGAAGCGTCTTCCCCCAGCTCTTTGGGAACAGCTCCTTCTGGCTAACGAGATAAAAACTTGAGACAGACATCGTGCTGGCCATAAACAGGGGCAAGTCGATCAGCAGCATCTGCAGCAGTCCCTGCCAGCTTCGAATGATCATCGCAGGCATCAAGAGAACGCTAAGGACGATCATCAGCGGATAACTGATATTTGCTGTCAGGTGATACCAGGCCTCGAGCTTGGTGTGCCACGGTGCATCGCTCTTCAACACGCGCGGAAGAATCTTCTTGCCGGTCTGGATCAATCCCTTGGCCCAGCGCGCCTGCTGGGTCTTGAAGGCCGTCATCTCGATGGGCAGTTCAGCCGGACATTCCACGTCCTGCAGATATTTAAACTGCCAGCCCACCATCTGCGCGCGATAACTCAGATCCGTATCTTCCGTCAATGTGTCGTGCTGCCATCCACCTGCGCTCGATATGGTCTCACGACGCCACATGCCAGCCGTTCCGTTGAAGTTGAAGAACACTCCGGCGCGCGATCGGCCCCCATGCTCCAGCACAAAATGTCCGTCCAGCATGATGGCTTCCACCTGGGTCAGGAAGCTGTAATCCCGGTTGAGGTGGGTCCATCGAGTCTGAACCATTCCAATCTCAGGCTCGGCGAAGTGATGAATGACCTGCATGATCCACTCTCGAGGCGGAACGAAATCCGCATCGAAGATGGCGACCAGCTCACCTCGAGCCACTTTAAGGCCCGCATCGAGTGCACCAGCCTTGTAGCCGTGGCGGTTGGTGCGATGGATGTAGGTGATGGGTTGCGGATCCATTCCGGCAAAACCCGTGGCATAGCGTTCGACGATCTGCTGCGCGACCACGGTAGTCTCGTCGGTGGAGTCGTCGAGCAGCTGAATCTCAAACCGATCGCGCGGATAATTCAACCGGCAGCAGGCGTCGATCAGCCGATCGATAACGAACTGCTCATTGAAGATCGGAAGCTGAATGGTGACAAAGGGCAGATTGTCGTCTTCAAACCGCGCCGCTGGCTCATTCCACTTGGTGGCATTCTTGCGATTGCGGTAGTACAGCCAGACCAGCTGGTAGCGATGGATGCCATAAAACGCCAGAATCACCATCACGACAAAGTAGGGAATCAGGAGCCAGGTATCGAAGGCGTTCCAGCGATACAGCCCCTTGAACGTCTGATCGAGATAATGCGACTTCCAATAATGGCCGAATCCATGCGGGGCCATGAACAGCCCGAGGGCCGAGGTCAGGTATGGGGGCAAAAGGGACAGGACGCTGCTCCGGTTCGAAAACTCAATTCTAGCCGAACCAATTTTACGTGAAGAGATTCTCCGAATGAGCGCTTGGAAAGCTCAGTTCAAGAACATGGTTCGGTACAGGGTATCCCGTTGTACAGGCCTGAATCCGGCATCCCGGATGATACGCCTCAGCTCCTCTTCGGTCGTACAGTTGGAGGTTCCTGCTGCCTTGACGACGTTCTCCTCCAGCATCACTGACCCGACATCGTTTCCGCCAAAGCGCAGTCCCATCTGTAGCACTTTGAGACCCTGGGTCACCCAACTTGACTGCACATTTTCGATGTTGTCGAGGTACATGCGCGAGATGGCCAGCGTCTTGAGATACTCGACCGAGGTCGCCTCATCCCATCCCCGGCCTCCGAGCGCAGTATTGTTGGGCTGAAAGCTCCAGGGGATGAAGGCGGTGAAACCGCCAGTCTCTTCCTGCAGGCGGCGAACCACCTCGAAGTGATTCACGCGCTGTTCGAAGGTCTCGCCTACCCCAAACATCATCGTCGCTGTCGTTCGCATGCCAAGCTCGTGGGCGGTGCGATGGACCGATACCCAATCCTCTGTCTTGCACTTCAGACGGGCAATGCGGTGGCGAACCTCGTCATCCAGAATCTCAGCGCCACCCCCGGGAATGGATTGCAGGCCGGCATCGCGCAGACGCATGATCGTGTCGCGGAGGCTCAGCTCGGAATACTCTGCGATCGCGAGAATCTCGCTCGCAGACAGGCAGTGAAGCCAGACTGAAGGGAATCGCTCCCGAATACCACGGAACAGGCCCTCGAACCAGTCGATCTTCAGATCGGGATGCAGACCCCCCTGCATCAGCACGCCGGTGCCTCCCATCTCGACTGTCTCGGCAATCTTCTGATAGATCGTGTCGAAGTCCAGGATGTACCCCTCTGACGCCATCTTTCCCTTCAGGGGACGATAGAAGGCGCAGAAGGTGCAGTACTCCGTGCAGAAGTTTGTGTAGTTGATATTCCGATCGATGATGTAGCTGACAACACCCTCGGGATGCAGACGTCGGCGAACCGCATCTGCTTCCATGCCGATGCCGATCAGATCGTCGCTGTTGAAGCAGTCCAGGGCTTGTTCGCGGCTGATTCCCATACCGTTATTTTACGCTCTGGCGCGAGCGGCAACTTTATTTCCGCAGCAGAAGACCGATCACCACGATCAGAAGAACCGTTATTACGATGACTCCGATGCGAATCCAGAGGTTCAGCGAATTCACCCGCTGTTCCAGAGCGACGACTCGCCGATCCGATGCCTCCAGCGAAGCCCGGGCCTTGTGGACCTCATCTCCAACGGCGGAGATCTGCGTCCCTTGCGCCTGCAGCTGACGGTAGAGTGCTGTGTGTGCCTTGGTCACCTGCCCAAGGTCGGTCTGTACTCCCTCGGCCAGGCTCGCTAGCGCCATCTCACTGGCGCGTTCGCCGGAGGCCTTCGAAGAGAGGTAACGGTCTGCGATGGGGACCAGGCGGGACACGTGCGGCAGTAGTTCGACAAGTTGCATGAGTACTCTGGGCCACATTCTTCCGGATCCTACCTTTCAAAAGGCATCATCTTGCGCATTCGCATGGTTCGTATGGCCAGCACGGCTCCCGTTATCAGCAGGATTGCTGTCATGATTCCCTGCGACCATAAGCAGTAGATGCACCATTTCTCGAGAATAAAGGCCTCAAGATAGCTCAAAAAACAGGCGCACATGAAGCCGACCAGCGATGCCTGGAAGGCCAGCCACCACCATTCGGCCAATGCAAGACCCGCGATCAGGAGATAGCCCACGATGCCAACAGTCGCGATCGGAATGTGATGGCCGCCCGTCGGAGGCTCGTCGAAGGTGCGTGGTGGGAGGACTGCGAATCTGCTGTGATTGACTGCACCACAATCGAACCTCTCGGTCACTGCGCAAGGGGGCGCCTGGGAGGGATCCATGTAGTGCACATGAAGCGCCATCGCCGACACAACGACACCCGCAACTGCCAGAAGAGCCACCAGATACTTCATCTTTCGATTCTACGACGAAGGGTATCCGCAGTAGTCTATTCTTCCTGCTGTCATACGCGAGTCCTAAAATATCTGCGTGAAAACGACTCGTCGCAAATTTTTCGCTCTTATGGGAGCTGCAGGAGCTGCATCGGCCCTGCCATCGACCCTTATCGCTGCTCCGACCCCGGAATCCTTCACCTTCCTCTTTCTTACTGACACGCATCTGCAGCCGGAGCTGGATGCGGCACACGGTACAGATATGGCCTTCAGGAAGGCACGTGGGATTAAGGCAGACTTCGCAATCCAGGGTGGAGATCATGTATTCGATTCGCTCGCAGTGCCGAAACAGCGGGCTCTGTCCCTCTTTGATCTCTACGGCAAGACCGAGCAGGATCTCGGAATGAAGCTGCACCACACCCTGGGCAATCATGACGTCGTGGGGATCTACCCGCAGAGCGGTGTGCCCCCGACCGATTCCCTGTACGGGAAAAAGCTCTTCGAGGAGCGGTTCGGCAGGACTTACTACTCCTTCGACCACAAGGGGCACCATTTCATGGTTCTGGATTCAATCGGCATCACCTCGGATCGCGCCTACGAAGGCCGTATCGATCCGGAACAGATGCAGTGGATCTCACAGGATCTGGCCGCTTTGCCCCAGGGAACGCCTGTCATCGTCTCCGTCCACATTCCGCTGGTCTCGGCCTTCTCTTCCTACGTCGCGGTCCCGGCCAAACCTGAGGCACACCACGGTCTCACCGTGATCAACGCGAATGAGGTTCTCCCACTCTTCGAGGGACACAATGTGCTTGGAGTGCTGCAGGGGCACACCCACATTAACGAGCGGGTCGAATGGCACGGGATCCCATACATCACCTCCGGCGCTGTCTCCGGCAACTGGTGGCGTGGAACCCGCATGGGAACCCCTGAAGGCTTTACCGTCGTTACGGTCGAGAATGGGAGACTTTCGACTCGATACGAGACCTACGGCTTCAAATCGATCGATCCGAACAATACTTAGATTTTGGACGGCAGGTAAGCTGCGAGTCGGCGCTTCATGACCCGGACGGCATCCTCGCTGGCGTCGATCAGGAGGAAGTGGCGGCCGTTTTTGGCCGCTGCTTCTCCTGCCGTGCCGCTGCCAGCAAAAAAGTCCAACACGGTCTCGCCCGGATTCGTGTGCACCTTGACGATCCGTTCCAGGATCCCCAGCGGCTTCTGGGTGGCGTAACCCGTCTTCTCTTTCCCGGTGGGGGAGACGATCGTGTGCCACCAGACATCGGTAGGGGTCTTCCCCCGCGCGGCCTTCTCCTCCCCGACCAGGCCGGGGGCCATATAGGGGATACGGTCGCACTCGTCCAGGTTGAAGGTGTAGCGCTTTGGATCCTTCGTATACCAGAGGAGATTGTCGTGTTTGGCGGGCCAGCGCTTCTTTGCCCGCGCTCCATAGTCGTACGCCCAGATAATCTCATTCTGGAAGCAGTCCCGCCCTCGATGACCGCCTTCAACGCTGAAGATCTCGTCCAGCATGACCTTGCAGTAATGCACCTCACGGTAGTCGATGTGGAAGAAGAGGGAGCCTGCCGGACTGAGGATTCGATAGGCCTCTTCCATGCGCGGCCGGAGGAATCCGAGAAAATCGTCGAATTGATCAGCGTAACCGGTTCCAGCTCTTTCACCGGTTACGCGCTCGGTGCGGTAACGCCGCCCTCCGAAGCCGGTCCGATCGCCCTTTTCATCGCGAATGGTTCGGAGTTGCGGGCGGCTCTGGACTCGCCCCGTGTTGAAGGGAGGATCAACGTAGATCAACTCTACGGACTCGCTCGCCAGCTCTCGCAGCGCCTGAAGGTTGTCTGCCAGCAGGATGCGGTTGCCGTTCTGAAGTGGCCCCGTCTCTTTCATTTCCTCCTCAACAGTAACTCAGTCTTTGCCTTCTTCCGGTCGGCGTGTATTGTTTTCTCCGGGCCCAATTTTGGCATGGCGAATACAGAACCCATCTTCGCGATGTTGTCGGACCGGGGCCGGGTAAGGCGCCGGAACGAAGACGTGTGCGCTGCAGCTCCGTTACATGGCGTGTTTGTGGTTTGTGACGGAATGGGGGGCGCGGCCGGGGGAGAGATTGCCAGCCATCTGGCAGCGGAGACCTTTATCTCTTCTCTTTCGCGGGATGGAGCGCATTCAAGCCAGACGCCACCGCGGATTCGGTCACGGATCGCAGGCGCGGTCCAGGCGGCCAACCGGGCCGTATACCAGCAGGCACGCAAGGCGCCGCATCTTGCCGGTATGGGAACAACCCTGGTCGGAGTTGTGCATACGCCGGTCAGCGAAGAGAATTCCACTGCAGCCTCGCGGGATCGGAATGGCGACAGCCCGTCGATCCCGGCCTTCTGGCTTGTGCATGTGGGAGACAGCCGGGCTTATCTATGGCGCCAGCATCGTCTGGAACGCCTCACGGCGGATCACTCCATCGTGGAGGAGCAGGTTCGGGCCGGCCAGATTACAGAGGCCCAGGCCTTGGAATCTCCGATGCGCAATCTTATTACCCGGGCCGTTGGCACCCAGGCTTCCGTGGAGCCAGAGATTTACGCCTTTTCCGCTGAAGAGCAGGATCTCTTTCTGCTGGCGTCCGATGGTCTGACCCGTGACCTGACGGACGATGAGATAGCCAACGTTCTTTGCCGAATGCCGTACCGGATCACGGAGGGCGCATTGCACTCCGCCTGCAGAGAACTTGTCGAGGCAGCAAACCGTAAGGGTGGGAACGACAACATCACGGTCGTCCTGGTGACTCTAGCGCCTCATTCCGGCCAAGGAGATGTCGCTGTCAGTAGTAGCGACTGAGGTGGATTTGGCTCTCACTATGAATGAGATCAAGACGATCGCTGTAATCGGTGCAGGGACCATGGGCAATGGCATTGCGCACGTAGCGGCTCGTTCGGGCTATGAAGTCCTCTTGTGTGATGTAACGCAAAATCTTCTCGACCTGGGTCTTGCCACGATCGAGAAGAATCTCGGCCGTGAAGTCGCAAAAAACAAGATTACGCAGCAGCAGGCCGACGAAGCCCGAGCCAGGATCGTTCCTACAGCCGATCGGGCGTCTCTTTCGCGATGTGACTTTCTCATCGAGGCAGCGACGGAGAGGTTCCAGGTAAAGCGGGAGCTCTTCCAGGATCTCGATCGGATCCTGCGTCCCGAGGTGATTCTCGCGACCAATACTAGCTCCATTTCGATTACAAAACTCGCGGCCCAAACTTCACGCCCGCAGCAGGTCATTGGGATGCACTTCTTCAATCCTGTTCCTGTGATGCAGCTCATCGAGGTGATCCGAGGGCTCCAGACCTCCCAGCAGACCTTCGAAGCGGTGCGCTCCGTTGCGATCCAGCTCGGCAAGACTCCCGTCGAGGTGAACGATGCGGCAGGTTTCATCTCCAATCGTGTGCTGATGCCGCTGATCAATGAGGCGATCTTCGCAGTGATGGAGAATGTGGCCACGGCAGAGGCTGTGGATAAGATCTTCCAGCTTGGAATGGCTCACCCGATGGGACCGCTGACGCTCGCCGATTTTATCGGGCTGGATGTCTGCCTGGACATCATGCGTGTCCTGGAGGAGGGGACCGGGGATCCGAAGTATCGTCCATGCCCTCTGCTGGTCCGCATGGTGGATGCCGGCTGGCTGGGACGCAAATCCGGTCGGGGTTTCTATTGGTACTCGTAGGTGCCAGATCTCTGGACGGATGCCAGCTCAACACGGGGGAAGGTACACTACCGTCCAGGAGATTCCATGCCGAAAGAGATGTACTTTGAAGACTTTTACGTCGGCCAGAAGATGAACTCGGTCGGCAGCGCCAAAGTAACCGCTGAGGAGATCAAGGAGTTTGGCCAGAAGTACGATCCTCAGCCGTTTCATCTGGACGAGGCTGCGGGCGAGGGATCGTTTTTCAAGGGTCTTGCTGCCTCTGGTTGGTTGACTGCCGCAATCGTCATGCGACTAAGGGTGCAGTCGGTCCCGGTAGCTGGAGGCATGATCGGAGCCGGCGTTGAGGAGATGAGATGGACCCAGCCGGTCCGGCCCGGTGACACGATTCGCACGGAGATCGAGGTCGTCGGTGTCAGACACTCCAACTCTCGGCCGGATTATGGTGTGGTGCGCACCCGGACACTCGCCTTAAACCAGCGCGACGAGGTGGTTTTGCGCTCGACCGTAAATTTTCTGGCCCCTCTGCGTTCGCCCGGACAGAAGTGAAGAGCACCGAACGTTTCTCTCTTCCATCTTCCGTGCGGAGTGGCGAGGTCAGGAACTGACGACGTCCCGTGGACGAGGTTCGGTTTTTTGCGGGCTGATGTGGCTCAGATCGGGCGAATCCCGGATTTATCGGAACCAAACCAGTAAACCCGGCCAAAAACTCACAAGATTCGAGCGTATCTTAGATCAATGATGCGAATGACAGTGCTTGCCTCCGGCTCCAAGGGAAACAGCACAGTCATCTCTTCTTCGAAGACTCGGGTCCTGGTAGATGCGGGATTGTCGTGCCGCGAACTGATAAAGCGCATGGCGTCTGCGGGAGAAGATCCAGCTCTGCTGGACGCCATCCTGATTACCCATGAGCACCAGGATCACGTTGCCGGACTGGGTGTTCTGGCAAGAAGATTGGGCATCCCCGTCTACTTCACCGAGCCTACGCACCGTGCCTGGGTCCGTATGGTCAAGCCCCGGACGACGATGTCCTACGCGCAGTGGCTCGATCACGTGCAGCGAGAGAAGGAAGCGCGAGCTAACGCAGTGGCTCTGGATGCGGCTGAACAAAAGCCGGGAATCTGCGACAGCATGTCAGCCGAAGCAGAAGATCCATCTTCAGCAGGTTGCGGCGAACCGGACGAACCCGAGACAGCCGCAAAGTCCTCTACCAAGGCTGACCCGACATTCCTGCCTGCAGTAGAGTATTTCCACTCCGGCCGACAATTCTGCATCGGTGATATCGAGGTCACTCCTTTTACAATTCCGCACGATGCGGCTGATCCCTGCGGTTTTGTATTTTCGTCGGAGGGTGTTCGTATGGCCCTGGCGACCGACCTGGGCTATATGCCTCCCAATGTTAAGGCGGCTTTGAAGCGGATCGACGTCCTGTTACTCGAATCGAATCATGATCTGGAGATGCTGAAGGACGGACCGTATCCCTGGAGCGTAAAGCAGCGCGTTCTCTCGCGTGTGGGGCATCTTTCCAACCTTGCGACTGCCGAGTTCCTGGAACGCGACTACGATGGCAGCGCTGCTTATATCGTTCTAGGTCATCTATCGGAGTCCAATAACGCGCCAGAGCTTGCGCGATTATGCGCCGAACAAGCGATGATGAACCATCCGACGCTGTTGGGGAACCGAATTCTTCTGGCCGAACAGACGGCCCCGCTCTCTCCCATCTCTTTATGATTCAAATGCTTACGTGCTTTGCGGTGTCTCAAGGTATCGGAACAGCTACTTCGAAGATCAATCTTTCATCTCGCCGGGGCATCAAACACGGTAAAATGGAAATCTGAAAAGATGATGAAAAGATTTGCATTCGACTCTCGAGGCGCAAGGTCAGAACGCTCCACCACCTGTACCGATCAGGTTGTGGGAGCGATTCTCTCCGGCTGGCGTTATGACATCTCGGGATTGTCGCCGGCGATGCGAACCGACTACGAGCAGCATTTCACCGAGTGCAGCCACTGCCGTCGCCGTCAGCGCGTAGCCCGTACCATCGACGTTCTGCTGATCTCCGTCAGCACACTGTCGATCGTCGCTTTCCTGCTTGCGGCGGTGATCATTCACAGAGTCGAACTGATTACCCATGTCGGCAAAGTTGAGCTTCATCTCTATCAGGCCCATGCTGTCGCTATCTCGCTCGAAGCCGTCGCCGTGACAGGTCTTGTGCTCTCAACACTTCTGTGGGTCCTGGTCGCCGTTGCTACGCCACTTCCCGGGTTCCTGGGAGAGATGGTACAGCAGCACATCCCCTCTGATCTTCGTAACCGCTTTACCAAGGCAGCCTAATTCCGGCAGGGTCACAGCAACGTAGAGTCATTCTGGCCCTCACGTTCTGGAACGGTCTTCGTCTCGGCTTCAGCATTTGGTAGCTTAGAAGGAAAGACCACATGTCATCCTCTTATCAGCCTGAAGGCGAGATCCTTCCGTCCGGTGATCCGCCCGGTGCCTATATCGCCGAAGACGTCCCACCGCGTCGGCGTACGCGAAGCATTCTTTCGGCTCCTGGTACTTATGTACTGGTCGGGATCAACTGCGCCGTCTTTCTCTGGATGGTTCTTCACGGGGTCGACCCGGCCTCTCCCACTCCAGTCCAACTGATTCATTTCGGGGCGAACGTACCCGCTCTTGTCCTGCATGGCCAGTGGTACCGGCTGTTGAGCGCGACCTTCGTGCATGTAGGTTTGATTCACCTGCTGACGAACATGTGGTGCCTATGGAACCTGGGATTGCTTGGCGAACCGCTTCTTGGCCCCTGGGGTATGGTGGCGGTCTACATCCTGACAGGGGTGGCGGGTAATCTTCTGAGCCTGCTGGTCAATATCTTTACGCGGGACTTCATCTCCGTCGGAGCAGGAGCTTCCGGCGCCGTCTTCGGGATCGCCGGGATCCTGATTATCCTGCTGTCGAATCGCAAGCTTCCGATTCCTGCCTTTGAGCTCCACCGCCTGCGCCGGTCAGTGATCCAATTTGCCGCGCTGAACCTTGTGATCGGTCTGGCGACCATCGTCCTCCCCATTATCCGAATCGATAATTCAGCTCATGTGGGAGGGTTTTTGAGCGGGCTCGGTCTTGGCGTTCCCCTGGTTCCGCGCATGACCAGTGGACGGTCGCGTTACCTCGCGCGCCAGAAGGTCACCTTTGCGGTGGCGGGGCTGCTTCTGGCGCTGTTTGGATACTGGATAGCAAACCTGCGGTAGCCCCGGCAGCTCGTTAGCTGAGCGCCGTCTGGGCGAACTTACGAACCATCGCCAGCAGAAGCCGACGATCGTTTTCGCTGAGGTTGGCGGAGTAGCGCTGAACCTGAGTCAAAAAGCGAATCTCGTCCTCGTCCAGACGAAGGGGGGACATCTCTTTGCTGACGATCTCCTCCGCGAAGAACTCCGCCAGCTGCAGGTCGAGAGCCCGGGCGATCTTCTGCAGTGTCTCAAGAGAGGGGACCGTATGACCGTTCTCTACGCGGGAAAGATAGCAGCGGAGAAGTCCAGTCCGCTTTTCGATGTCGCCCTGGGACATGCCTCTCTGGAGGCGATAGCCCCGGATGGTATTTCCAATGTTCATTGCAATCGAAAGAGCCTCAGAGGACTCGTTCTCAATCTCGGCAGGAAGTGTTTGCATGGCGCCCATTAGCCACAAAGTAAACAGCATAGCGCCGGGGGTCAATGGATATCTTTCGATGCCTGTGGAGTTTGTACCAGCCAAGGTTCATCTACAGAGGGATGGAGGGATTCCTTTAAGCTTTACTTGAACCCCAGGCGCAGATGGAACCTGTTACGACAACAAACTTTTCCTAGTTATCGGACGTTAATGCAATCGCTTAGCGAAGTAGGCCAGCCCCGGGACCGGGTTCTCGTTGTATCGCTCGACAGGGACAAAGCCGAAGGAGGAGTAGAGCTTGACTGCCTCCGGCATGGCCGCGGGAACAGTGTCGAGGTACATGGAGTGGAAGCCGCGGTCTGTGGCCCACTGGATGGCGGCTTCGATGAGGCGTCGGCCAAGACTGAGACCACGAAAACCGGAGTCGACCCAGAGGCGCTTCATCTCGCAGGCGCGCTCCTTCGCGGGAATCTCCCGCAGGGCGACACACCCGGCGGGCGTGTCGTCGACGCTGGCGAGCAGGAGCACGGCGTAACCGGAGGGAAGCTGGTGAAGCTCCTGCTCGTAGTTGGAGAGGCAGATGCTCGCCGCTCCGGAGGGGCTGTCGGCCAGGTAGTTCCCGTAATCGCGCATGAGCTGACGCACGAAGGCGATGTCGTGGCGACTGCTGGCCTCCTGGATGACGATCGGCATGCGCGGTCCTCGATTAGCCCATGTGCATGCCACCGTTCACGTCCAGAGTGTGACCGGTGATGTAGCTTGCCTCATCGGAGGCGAGGAAGGCGACCGCGTGGGCGACCTCGGAGCCGGTGCCGACGCGACCGAGCGGAATGTACTGGGCGTTCATCTTCTTCTGCTCTTCCGTCAGGACGTCCGTCATTGCCGTTTCGATGAAGCCGGGGGCGACCGCATTGACAGTGATGGAGCGGCTGGCGAGCTCGCGGGCAAGGGACTTGGTCATTCCGATCAGGCCAGCCTTGGAGGCGGCGTAGTTGGCCTGCCCGGCCTGTCCCATCTCTCCGACCACGGAGGTGATGTTGATGATCCGTCCCCAGCGATTTTTGACCATGGAGGACATCGCCGCCTGCGAGGTTAGAAACGCTCCCGTAAGATTGGTCATCAGGACGTCGTCCCAGTCGGTCCGCTTCATCCGCATGGAGAGCATGTCCCGCGTGATTCCGGCGTTGTTGATGAGAATCTCAATCTTCCCGAAGTGTTCCAAGACGGCCTTGATGCCGCTTTTGATGGATTCTTCGCTGGCCACGTCGAGCGCGAAGGCCTTGGCGGTTCCACCTGCGGAGGCGATCTCTGCTTCGACGGCTGTCAGCTTTTCGATGTTTCTTGCTGCGAGAGCGACGTGAGCTCCACGGCGAGCCAGCTCGAGGGCGACGGCGCGGCCAATTCCCTGCGAAGCTCCTGTAACCAATGCGATGCGATTGCTCAATGAACCTCCAAATGCTATGTCTCCGAATTATACGAATCCGCGGGACTGCCTTTCGATGTTTCCTCGGGCGGAAGGATTCGGGTGACGGCGCTCTTCCACAGAGAAGGGATCAGTCCAGAGCCGGGTGACGTATCCTGAGGTTCACCATGCCGGACGAGAAAAATCCTTCCCCATCTGCCGAGACCGATGTCTATGCAATTCACGGAGCTGACCCCGAAGTGCTGGCGTATGCCATGGCCAAGTACTCGCGGTCTGCATTGAACATGAAGGAGTCGCTAGTTGAGATCAGCGCCCAGCGTGCTGAGCAGTTTCTAAACACCTTCTACTTCCAATATGGACATCGCTCCATCGCGGACCTGGCGCATATTCCGTTTGCTATTGAACGTCTGAGCCTGCTGGCAGCGATTGAACTAGTGGACGAGCAGCGGTGGGATGGCCAGGAGCGATCTACGCGCTACCAAGATTTTCGTCGATCGGGATGGTATACCCCGGATCTCGGGGAGAGGACAGCTGATTTTACCGAGGCGATCGAGTCGCTCTTCCGTGGATATCAGAAGATCGCGGCTGGAATGTTGGAGTCTCTGAAGGGGGCGATTGTCCGGCCGGAGGCGATGAAGCCGGAGGCCTATGAGCGGACCCTGAAGGCACGGGCGTTCGATGTGGCGCGGTACCTTCTACCGCTTGCGACCAATACATCGCTGGGCCAGATTGTGAACGCGAGGACCTTGGAGACGCAGGTCTCGCGGCTGCTGACGAGCCCGTTTGCCGAGATACGTCAGATCGCCGAGAAGCTGCGCGTGGCCGCTACGGAACCGGCCTGGAACGTGTACCACGCCGATGCGCAGGTGCTCTGCGGAGAGATCGGATCGGTCGATGAGGTCTGCGGACAGCGAGCGACCGAGATGCTGTTGCGCCCTGTAAAAGCGGCTCCGACCCTGGTGAAGTATGCGGTTGAGAGTGCGTACCTGCAGGAGAGCCGGCGGGAACTACAGGCCGCCGCCGATGAGCTGATGGCGGGGCAGGCGATAGAGCCGGCTCCGGTGGTGGATCTGCTGGATGATTCAGAGCCGCTCGAGGTGGAGCTTGCCACCTCGCTGCTTTATCCCAACTGCCACTATTCGTATCGGCAGTTGCGGTCTAATGTTGCTGCGTTGTCGGCTACCCGTCGCGATGAGCTGATCGCGCTGGGAACGAAGCATCGTGGAAGGCATGACGAACTTCTAAGGGCGTTCAGTGCGGGGCAGGGATTCCGCTTCGACATTCTCATGGATATCGGTGGATTCCGTGACATGCATCGTCACCGGCGCTGCGTGCAGTTGCTGCAGGGCTACACGGATGCCCACGGTTACGAGGAGCCGATTTGCCCTGGACAGCCTACTCTGGCAGAGGCCGGGCTAGAGACCGAATACAACACCGCGATGGATGCGGCGTTCGTGGCTTACCGGGAGCTGCGGGATTCTGGTGTGCCGGAGGGTGCGCAGTCGGCGCAGTACCTCCTTCCGCTGGGAACGCGGTGCCGCTCGATGTTCAAGATGGACTTTGGCGAGGCGCTTTATATCGCGGAGCTCCGTTCCGGAGTGGCTGGTCACTTCAGCTACCGCCGCGTGGCATGGGAGATGTACACAGCGATTGCCGAACGCCATCCGGCGCTTGCGAGTCACTTCCGGATTGAGGATGTGAATCAGCCGGTGGATCTGCTGCGGCGGTAGGGGAAAGACATGGCGGGATATTGTTTACCCCGCCATGCTTCTGAGACGTATTTTATTGTGCGGAAAGTCGGCGGCGGAGGCTCCCAACGAACCCAGCTATTCCGGTGCCTAGCAGCAGGAAGGTGCTCGGTTCCGGCACGGCACTCGGCCCAGTGGAACCTCCGATCTGGGTGAAGGTGATGGCCTCTTCGAGTGAGAAGAAGTCAAATCCTCCACCAGGGGCGATGGGGGTGATGAAGTTAACCACGCCAGAGGCGTAATTTGGCGCAACATTCGTAAAGTAAGCGTTCGGCCCCCCGTATCCCGTCGTATCGGGGTTGCCGGGATTTTTTACGATACCGAAAGTGTCGATTCCATCTCCATCGAAAGCGAAGATGGGTACGCCGGTCGCGGAAAGGCTGAGGCTGCTGATGGGGCTATCGGAGTTGTTGAGAACGCCGATGATTACATCTTCGGAGCCGTCATAGGTCGACCTTAGACTGGCTCCAGCGCTTGAGGCGAGGGAACCGTCGGCACCGACCGTAAGGACTATATTGCAGTCCGTTGCGACGCCAACGGCAGGGCAGAGGGGTGCTGCCAGGGCGCTGGGGACTGCGATCCCCAGGGCCAGGGTGGAAATCAGATTCAGAATTCTCATGCAGGTGCTCTCCTTTGCATTCGCAAAATTGGAACGAGGGCCCGACTGATAATGCGTGGTAACGCATTTCGATCGCCATCCGGAAGATTGTGTTTCCATGGATTTGCGAGAAGCGTCCAGAACATTACGTGCAATTCCCTGCATGGAGCAGTCAGATGTATGGATGAAAATAAGACATTCCGATTAGAGGAGTTTCTCAGGATTTGGAGCAAATATTCGCTTTTTCTTTGCTCTCATGCAATTAAATGCTAGAATCCGCTTTGACGTTATCCGAGGGAGAGACTACGTGGCAGATGACCGCAACAAAGCAATAGAGACGGCACTTTCGCAGCTGGAGAAGCAGTTTGGCAAGGGCTCGATTATGAGGCTGGGAGCCAAAGAGGCCATCGTTCCGATCTCGGTTATCTCCACGGGTTCTATCTCGTTCGATGCTGCTCTTGGAGTAGGTGGGGTTCCTCGCGGGCGTGTGGTGGAGATATTTGGACCTGAGTCCTCGGGTAAGACGACGATTACGCTGCAGATTGTGGCTGAGGCCCAGAAGGCAGGTGGCTTGGCGGCGTTCGTGGACGCCGAGCATGCGCTTGATCCGGCGTACGCGAAGAAGCTTGGTGTGGACACGGACAACCTGCTAGTCTCGCAGCCGGACTACGGCGAACAGGCCTTGGAGATCGTCGAGGCGCTGGTGCGATCGGGAGCGATCGACGTGCTGGTAGTGGACTCGGTTGCAGCGCTGGTTCCCAAAGCCGAGCTTGACGGCGAGATGGGCGATTCGCACATGGGGCTGCAGGCACGGCTGATGAGCCAGGCACTGAGGAAGCTGACTGGAACGGTGGCGAAGTCGCGTACCTGCCTGATCTTCATCAACCAGATTCGCGACAAGATCGGCGTCATGTTCGGCAATCCGGAGACGACCACCGGTGGCCGTGCGCTGAAGTTTTACTCGTCCGTCCGTATCGATATCCGCCGTATCGGCGCTGTGAAGGAAGGCGATGTCGTCACCGGATCGCGTACCAAGGTGAAAGTCGTCAAGAACAAGGTTGCGGCTCCTTTCCGCGATGCCGAGTTCGACATCCTGTATGGCGAGGGTATCTCGCGCGAGGGTGATGTTCTTGACCTGGCGGTGCTGCATGGTGTCGTGGAGAAGAGCGGAGCGTGGTACAGCTACTCTGGCGAGAGAATCGGCCAAGGCCGGGAGAATGTCCGCAATTTCCTCAAGGAAAACAAAGATATCTTCGCCCGGATCGATGCGGAGATCCGCAAGAAGCTGAACATCGCATCCACAGATGGAGCTTCGGAGGTGCCGGCAGTTCCTGCAAACGGAGCAGCAACGGCGACTGAGGCGGTTAAGAGTAAGCGTTCGTAGTCGCACTCGAAGGGTACATAGACAAAGGCTCTCGCGAAAAGCGAGAGCCTTTGTCTATGTACGAATGTTTCTCTAGCGATCGAGGTCGACGTCGGGAGACGGCGGAGGGGGAACCTCCAGATCCGGCGCGTTGGCGGAAGGTAATCCCCCAGTGAGGAACGGTGTGGACTCCGGCAGGGATGGAGGCTGGAGCATGCTGAGTGGACCCGGCGGAGCGAAGTTAGGTCCATCAGGTCTTCCAAGTGGAAGCAGCAAGCTGTCCGGCCTTGGTCTGCCGGGATCGAAGTCTGGTCCGCCTGGGCCATGAGGAGGACCTCCACCCACGCCTTCCCTGAAGCGGAAGCGCTGATTATCCCGCTGCTGGGCCTGTAACTTCGTCCATTGATCGGTGGAAAGAACACCGCGGATGCCAAGCAGCATACGGGCATTGGCTTTTTCAAGCTCCGCGCGGGCGCTGGCTACGCGATCGATCTGGGAGAGAACCTTGTTGGTGTCAGGAGGATTCGCGGCGAGCATGGGTTCCAGCATGACTTCCTGCTTTTCAACGTTTGCTTTCAGATCGATGAGCTGGAGGCGACTCTGTTGGAAGATATCGTCCATTCGCTTCTGCTGGTCGGCAGAGAGGGAGAGTTTCTGGACGAGGTCGGGATTCTTCCACCACATGCCGCGAGGCGCAATGCGAGTCTCAGATCGCATTCCCGGACCTCCGGCCCTCGTCGGCGGGTACTCTCCGCCGTGCACCTTATGCGGTCCTTCCGGTCTTGGCATGGGAGCCGGAGCTGCAATGGGTGCAGCTGGGGAAGGCGGGACAGGTTGCTGCAGGGGCTGTTCGGCGGGACAGGAGAGGCCATACAGGGAGATGATGGCAGCGAAAGACAACAGAGAGTAGCGGGTCATATCAGTTCTTCCTTGAGCTGGAGTCGGTCTGGCTTGTCCGAGCGCCTGTGGGGTCGGCGAGCGGTTGCATGGGGCTGGGAATCGAGGAGGATACGGTCTGATCGACCTCCTCCAGTAGAGCTTCATCTCCGAGGGTGGTAGATGGGCCGTTCAGCTGGTGGGATGTGGCATTTGTAATACTGTGAATTCTGGAGGCGGTGTGCTCGTGAACCGTGATTGGAACGATAACGGCAAGGGCGAGTGCGGCCGTTGCGAGCATCCATCCGACGAGATGCCCGACGCTTTTGGAGCGAATAGCTGGAGCCCATGACCGCGCTGCCGCACTGTGACTGGCCCAGGCGGTAGTAGCGGATCGGAAGTTTTCCAGTGGCAAACAGAGAGCCGCATATTCGTCCGTGCAGTCAGGACAATTGCGAAGATGGTCATCAAGATGCGCGAGTTCGGGTTCGGTCCCCTGGGGATCCGCGATCAGCAGATCACATAGTTGTTTATGGGTAAGGTGAGATTGGGAGTTCATAACTTTTTCCTAGTGAGTTCTGCATACCGTTGCCGGATATTCGTCAACGCGCGGTAGAGATGACTTTTGACTGTGCTAAGTGGTATTCCCGTGGCGGCTGCGATCTCAGACAGCTCCATCTCCTCCACAAAGCGAAGCAGGAATATGGTGCGCTGGCGGGCTGAGAGCAGGGAGATCGTCTGCCAAAGGATGGCGACCTGTTCGGTTGCGATGATGCGAGAGTCGACCGGCGACTCAGGACATGGAAGGAAGGACGCTATCTCGGTCGCATCCACCGCCTGCGTGGAGACCCTGCGCCAAAAATGGAAGCGATGGGTGCGCGTATGGTCACGGATGAGGTTGAGCGCAATCCGGGTGAGCCAGGTTGAGACGGAACAGTCGCCTCGGAAGCTGGAGCGGGAGGTCCAAGCGCGAAGAAAAGTCTCCTGAGTGAGCGTTTCCGCGAGATCCGGATCCCGTAAGGAGGCAAGTAAGAAGCGGAAGACGCGAGGTCTATGGGTCTCGATAACCGCGCTCAGGTCGTCGAAGGGACTGGAGAGCATGGCCGTCCCGGAAGTTTCGGCGAAGAGATCGGCGGAGAGAGTCTTTGTTAACATGCTTTGATCACAGGCCGAAGCAATTACTCTTGCCCGGATAACAGAACAGACGGGGGTTACGAAGCGAAGACTACAACTGAGACCAGATTTTTTTCGTCGGGAACGGTATGCTGCTGGGGATGCATACGGTAAAGGCTATCTATCCGGGCACGTTCGACCCGCTGACGAACGGACACCTCGACCTGATCGCGCGCGGCGCCAAGATCGTCGACCAACTGGTGGTGGCGATCCTGAAGAACTCTGAAAAGGGCACCCCGCTCTTCACGGTCCCCGAGCGCGTAGAGATGATTACAGAAGCTACGCGGTCGGTCGGAAATGTCTCCGTGGCCACGTTCGATGGGCTGCTGGTGGATTTCTGCAAAGAGCAGGGAGCAAAGGCTGTGCTGAGAGGGATTCGTGCAATCTCAGACTATGAGTACGAGTTCCAGATGGCGATGATGAACCGCAAGCTGGACCCGGAGCTGGAGACGCTGTTCATGCTACCAGCGGAGAAGTACACGTACGTAAGCTCTCGCCTTATAAAGAGCGTCTTCCATCTGGGCGGGGATGTATCAACCCTCGTACCTCCACTTGTCGTGGAGAGGCTGAAGGCGAAGGCTGGTGATCATTTCGGCAGGGCGAAGACGACGTAAACCCCTCCCAAGGGGCCTCGAGGGTTCATGGTTGAGCCGCCTGCCGCTATCACAAGAAACTGTCGGCCGTTGACCGCATAGGTAGCAGGCGTGGCATTACCGGCGAAGGGTAGCGTGCTCTCCCAAAGCAGCTTGCCGGTTGTCTTATCGAACGCCCGCATCTTGTGATCGAAGTTGGTAGCGGCGATGAACACAAGACCGCCTGCGGTCACAAGTGGACCGCCGTAGTTTTCACTTCCGGTATCCGGCATGCCTTGAGCAGCCAACTCGGGATACTGCCCGAGTGGAATCCTCCATAGGTACTTGCCGGAGGCGAGATCAAGGGCATTGAGGGTTCCCCAGGGAGGAGCTGTAGCAGGGTAGCCATCAGGGTCGTTGAAGCGCCGATACCCCGTCATGGTGTACTGTGCATTCCCCTCTTCAGATGGAAGCTTCGCGGAGGAGCTCTGTTCTTCGGACACCCTTGGCCGGGCGATCGCGTCAGAGGGAGTGGAAAGATAGCTCAGCAGCTCGTTCAGGGATTTGTCTTGAATGGGGAACGCTGGCATTCGTCCTTTCCCTTGATGAATGGTCGCGGAGACCTGATCTGTAGTCAGCCTGCTGGTAATGCCGAGGAGGGCAGGGAACTCCGGTGGCGATCCCTGACGATGATCCCCGTGACAAACACTGCACTGAGAGAGATAAGTTCTGCGTCCAGGGGATTCTGTCGTATGGACGGCGAGCGCTCCGATTGAGGCGTAGTTGTTGGCATTCACATAGAGAATCCCGGTCTTTGGGTCGAATGCAGAGCCACCCCATTCAGCGCCTCCTTCGAAGCTTGGTGAGACGAGAGTGTCTTCTCCAACGCTGAGAGGAACGTATGAGCCGTCATTGCGGATCTCGTGGAGACGCTTGACTGCCCACTCGTGAGCGGCGGGAGTTCGGCGGGTCAGCGTGGCTTCGGTGACGGTCTGTGGAGCGAATGGTTCGGGTTGAAGCGGATGAGGTTGAGTCTTGGAGGCGATCTCGCCGGGAGTCGAACTTGAGGCGCCTGGGCGCTCTTCAATGGGGAAGAGCGGCTTACCCGTAGTTCGATCGAACAGGAAGAGCGTACCTTGTTTTGTGGTCTGAACGACAGTATTCAGCAGCTTGCCATTGCGTTTGATGTCGGCAAGAAGCGGAGGCGAGGGGAAATCTCGATCCCAAAGATCGTGGTGCACACCCTGGAAGTGCCAAAGCAGTTTGCCGGTAGCAGCATCGAGTGCGAGAAGGGTATTGGCATAGAGGTTGTTTCCCAGCCGGGAGGCCCCATAGAAGTCGGGAACAGCTGAACCTGTAGGAACAAAGACGATTCCTCGCTCTTGATCCACAGCCATACCAGCCCAGTTGTTTGCAGCTCCGGCAGTCTTCCAAGCATTGGCGGGCCAGGATTCGTATCCCGGTTCGCCGGGATGAGGGATGGTATGGAAGCTCCAGCGGAGCGCACCGGTGTGAACATCGAACGCTCGGATGTCGCCGGGCGGGGCGGGAAGTGTTTCGGGAGTACGCCCGCCAACGATCAGCAGATCCTTGTAGATCACCCCGGGAGTTGTGAGGGCGATGGATTGATGGTCAGGATCGCGCCCGAGCCCTTCCCGTAGGTCGATCCTCCCACCCTGTCCGAAGCTGGAGATGACCTTGCCCGTCTCAGGGTCAAGGGCGTAAACGAAGTTCATTATTCCGGCAAAGAGGCGCTCTTCTTTGCTGTTGGTTCCTGCTGTCCAAAAGCTGAGGCCGCGATCCGGGCCTGTTCCTTTGATTGACGAGTCGAACTTCCATAGCAGCTTGCCGTCTGCAGCATTGAGAGCAATGACCTTTTGCGATGGAGTCAGCGTGAATAGAGTGCCCCCGATGATGATGGGAGTAGTCTCCAGACCTCCCAGCTCGCCTGTATCGAAGCTCCAGGCTATCTTGAGCCCGGTGACGTTGGAGCGATTGATCTGATCCAGGGGGGAGTAGTGGGAATTTCCCGCTGTGCCTCCTATCGTCGGCCAGTCCATTTGGCTCGCCGTCTGCGCAGGTGCATACGGAGATAACAGGATCACGGCCAACGCGGGGAGCAGACATCTTCTCTGAGGAACCATCGCTGACATCATATCCATTTACTGACGAACTGCTGGCAAACAGGAAGGTTGCACCTCTATACAGAGGAAGCATGATCGGTAGGCGTGTCTTCGCCGCCCCAGATCTTTGCTTCGGTCCAAGGTTTTGCAGGTCCGGACCAGAAGATATCGCTTGGCGGCAGACCGAGCGGCAGCCATGCGGCGGCACAGAGATAGAGACTGCCCGTGGAGATGTAGGTCTCTCCCATGTGAGGTTGGTGGCCAGCGAACCCGATGGTGAGCCAGCCCTTGGAGTCAAAAGTTCCGGGACGCTCGATCATGCGGCGCATGACGGCCGTCAGAGCACAGCGCACCTGCTCCGGCGAGACGGGCTCAGGCAGTTGCCTGCGCAGGCTGATGTCGCTGAGCAGATGAAAGGCCCCGAAACGATAGGTGAGTGATCGTCCGATTGCGGGGAAGGTGGCTTCGGGGCTGATCATCCGTTCCTGGATGGCGGCATATCGGCGAGCACGTTCGAGCACGATAGGTTTGAACGCGGTCCACATGGCTGAGCGGGGAGGAACCGTATCGAGCACCTGCATCAACATGGGCTGGATGACGAAACTGTTGTAGTAGTCCCAGTGAAAGTGAGCGCCATCGCCGTAGGTTCCGTCGCCGACGAACCATTCTTTATGCATCTGGATGGCGTAGTCCACACGAAGTGCGTCCCACCACTCGCCCATGAAACAAAGGCCGGCTTCGACCATGGCGGAGAAGAGGAGCCAGTTTGATTGACCGGGTAAGACCTGACGAGTCGCTTGAAGGGCCTTTACGAGATTGGCGCGGGTGTTGCGATCGAGCAGCTCCCATAGCTGCCTGGGGGCACGCAGGATTCCCAGAACCAGGAAGGCGGCGTCCACCACGGACTGTGGAGTCGCTCCGAAGTTCATGTAATCCGGCGAGGATGGATTGGTGCCGTTGCGTAAGCCGATCCGTGCCCACTCGCGATATTGAGCTTGAAGCGTGGCTTCGGTCTTGTCGTGCACGTCGCTTTCAAGCCATGGGGCGAGACCGCTGAGCAGACGTCCGAAAGCCTCCAGATATGTTGATTTGCGTCGATCCTCTTCCAGCCCCGGCGCAGCCTCGACCGGCATGGTCGCGCGAAGCTGGGTGCGGCTGACCGCTTCGAGAAGAGGTTGCGAGACCCGGCGCACGATTTCGATCCAGTATGTGCGATCGTCCACGGTCGCAGATGGTGGCGGAACCTGCTGTCCTGCAGCGGAGATGGATGGTGCGGCACCAAGAGCGATGGCGCCTTTCACGAAGCTGCGTCTCGTTGTCGCGGAGTCTTCCGGTGCTTTATGCAATGTCATTTCCCATCAGTAAGATGATGCGCTCAACATACTGCACACCGGCCTTCGTACACAACTTCAGCAGCGACAAGGAGTAGCAGGAGCAGGCCCTTCTCTGAGGGGAAGGAAGCATGGTTGTTCGGACACTTCATGCATTGGGGAGCAGCAACTAAAACGCAAAACTGGGGGGTATTTTCGTACCAAGAGCGCCAACGGCTAACGCTTGACAACTATGTACGGAATACGAATTAATGGCGTTCGCTTGGAAAGTGTATTTGCGAGCGGTTTCGGCAGTAGTATCTCCGGGATCAAAGGCGAGCTTCAAGGGGACTGTCCCTCAAAAGACAGCTTCTATGAATGCAGCGATCTGGATGACTTTTTGGAGGTTATAGAGATGCAATATAGATTTCGTGTAGTTTGGTGTGTCCTGCTGCTTGCGATTGGACTCGTTTTCTCTGGTTTGCAGGCACATGCCCAGAGCAGCTTCGGTCAGATCTCCGGAACGGTTCTGGACCCGTCCGGTGCCGCTGTTCCTGATGCGGCTGTCACGATAACGTCGACGAATACGCAGGCAGCCCGAACGGTCAATTCTGATCAGAACGGCAACTTCATCGTGACGAACCTTCCGATCGGGCTCTATTCGATCTCTGTAACCAAGACAGGGTTCCAGACAGCAAAACAGAATAATGTTTCGATCAGCGCCGACGCGAAGGTAACGTCGAACTTTACACTTCCCGTTGGAGAAACGACTGAAACCGTCGAGGTGCAGGGCGGTGCGGTCGAGTCGTTGAACACGACCTCCGGTGAATTGGCCCGCGTTATCGACTCCAAACAGGTCGATAACCTAGCGCTGAATGGCCGCAACTACACGCAGTTGCTGACTTTGGTGCCGGGCGCGGTCGTGACCAATCCGGATATCTTTTCGGTGACGACATCGCTGGCTTCGGGCAACCAGACGATTAACGGCAATCGCAGCGATACGAATAACCTAACCGTAGACGGCGCCTACAACCAGGTCGCGGGTTCCAATGGTTCATTGATGAACAATGTGGGACCGGACTTTATCAGCGAGGTGAAGATCGATACCTCGAATGCCTCAGCGGAGTATGGGCGTACCTCAGGCCCGACTTTTAACATCGTCACGAAGAGCGGAACGAATGCATTCCACGGCGGCGGCTTCGAGTTTCTTCGCAACAATTACCTGGACGCCACCAACTACATTGCACGGAAGAAGACGCAGCTGATTTATAACGACTTCGGATTTTTCGTGGGGGGGCCGATTATCCACGACAAGCTGTTCTTCTTCGTCGGTGAGGAGTGGAGACGGCTTCGGCAGCAGGCAACGGCAACTACGTTCACTGTGCCGACGACGGCAATGCTGAACGGCGACTTTTCGGCGTTGTGCACGACCGGATTTGTGAACGGAGTTTGCGCTCCTGGCGCCGGGCAGCAAGTCAGCCCAAACCAGCTTTACTATCCCGGGACCGCAACACCAATTCCCAATAACAACATCTCGGCTTTGCTTACGCCTGACGGCAAGGCGATCGGGAATGTCTACAGGACGATCTCCGCACAGGGTCTGAGCTTCCGCGATGGCGGCATCCCTTCGAACAATCTGACTTTGGCACCGTCAAATCCTCTGAACTTCCACCAGGACCTGGTTCGCTTCGATTACGTGGTCAACCAGCAGCATTCTGTATTTGGTCGGTGGATCCATGATCAGAACACGCTCATCGATCCCTTCGGAACCTTTTCCAACAGCGGCATTCTCAATACCACGCCGACGACCCGCAACCGTCCTGGCCAGAGCTATCTGGTCGCGTGGACGTGGGCGGTTCGTCCTAACTTGATCAACCAGGCGCAGGCCAATACGAGTTGGGCAGCACAGCGTATTCCACCTTACGGCGAGAACTGGAAGCGTGAGACGTATGGGTTCCAATACCAGAAGCTCTACCCGGGGATCGGGCCTTATCCGAATGGCATTCCGATTGTGAACGTCACCAACTTCGCCCCGTTCCAAGGACCAAACTTCGCGTTGCTGTCGCCTTCAACAGATATCCAGGTTTCCGATACCGTGACCTGGATCAAGGGCAGTCATGCGTTCAAATTCGGCGGAGCGTATATCCGTGACCGCGTCGATCAGAATGGCCGCTCGAACTACACCGGTACGGCTAACTTTACGGGGCTTGCATCGAACAGCAGCTGCCGGGCGGCTTCCTCGAACACGACCTGCAACGCCGCTGCGGACGCTCTGCTCGGCAACTTTTCCTCTTATTCAGAGGCCAGTGCAGATCCGGTGGGTCACTTCCGCTTCAACCAGATCGAAGGATTTGCCCAGGACACGTGGAAGGCTACCCGCAAGCTGAGCCTGGAATATGGCCTCCGCTATCAGTGGGTGCAGCCGTTCTATCTGCAGGGTAATAATGCCTCGAACTTCGACCCGAAGGTCTATAACCCCGGTAACGCAGTGCAGGTTACGACTTCCGGCAGCATCGTTCCCGGCACGGGCAATCCTTACAACGGTCTGATTCGCGCGGGCAATGGTGTTCCGTCCGATCAGCAGATTCGCGTTCTCAACGTGAATACGGCTTTGTTCCCGCTTATTCCTGCAGGCGCCCCACGCGGCTTCTACAAGATGAACGGAGCCGTGGGACCGCGTTTTGGCTTTGCTTACGCGGCAAACGACAAGACTACGGTCCGTGGCGGTATTGGTCTGTTCTACTACCGCGCACAGGGCAACCTGGTCTTTAGCCAACTGAATCTCGCACCATGGCTCAACAATGCGCAGTTCGGCAATGGCAACCTTGCTACCCTGGGCGGCCTTTCCGCAAACAGTACGGCTCTGCAGGCGACTATCAGCGCGATCGATCCGACCAGCAAGAATCCATACACGTGGCAGTTCAGCTTCGGTGCACAGCGCCAGGTCACTCGCACGGTGCTGCTGGAGATGAACTACGTTGGCAGCGTTTCACACCATCAGCTTCGGCAGCCTAACGTCAACTTCCCAGATATCGGCGCGGTATATGAGAACCAGAGACCCGGCGGACTGCGCTATGGCAATATCGCCATCTTCAATCCTTATAAGGGTTACAACGCAATCAACCAGAATCGTTTCGATTCGAACTACAACTACAACTCGCTTCAGATCTTCGCTTCCAAAAGGGCCGGGATGGTTACGACGACGCTGGCCTACACCTTCGCAAAGGCGCTGGGTGATTCGAATGGTAATAACCAGACGCTTGAGAACTGGACCGATCAGCACTACAACTATGGTCCGCTTGTGAACGATCGCCGCCACGCGTTTGTGGCGACGTTCGTTGTCCAGACACCGGATCTAATCGGCCATAACTTCCTGATCCGCGAGGTTGCAGGAGCATGGCAGATCTCCGGTGTAGCCCGGCTGCAGAGCGGAGCCTACTACAACGTTCAGTCGACCTCGCGATACAGCCTTGGTAACGTTCGGCCTGATATGACTCCGGGTGCGCCAATCTACAGTAAGCATGCGGGGCTGTGTGGCTACATCTATAACGGCTCGACGAATCTTCCGGCAGGATGCTCGACAGGTGCGAATCCGTTCTCCGCTCCGACTGGTCCCCGTTTCGGCAACGCTCCTTACGGAGCCATTCTTGGACCTGGACTGGCCCAGACCGACGCAAGCCTCTCGAAGTTCTTCCCGGTCACCGAGCGCGTTCGTGTAAAGGTGCAGGCGGATGCTTTCAACATCCTGAATCGGACGAACTTCAACGGACTGAATCTAAATGCCAGCAATACCAACTTCGGCACGATCTCCTCTGCCTTCCCGCAACGGCAGCTGCAGCTTGGAGCGAAGGTGCTGTTCTAAACAAGAACTGAACGCAAAAGTAAAGAGGAGCAGCCATATGGCTGCTCCTCTTTACTTTGCTGACCTTGTTTTATTCGGGCTTGCCAACCGAGTGCTCTTTGTATGTCTTTTGAAAGAGGTAGAACGCCATCTTCTTCTCGCCCTTTTCGGAGAACAGCCCCTTGCGGTTGTAGCCATCCTGCAGCTTTGGGATGTTGCGTGTCGGGGAGCGGAAGTCCATTAGGACCCAGGGAACAAGACCGCGGACCTGGGGGATCTTGTTGATCATGACGAACTGGTGCTCATAGACGTTGACCTGTTGTTCCTCGGCCCAACGCTCGTTCTTCCCACCGTGAACACCGAATTTCGCTTCAGCTCCAAACTCGGACATCAGGATAGGCTTGTTTGGCATTGTCCAGACCATGGTGTCCGCGTCTTCAGGCTTGCCTTCGTACCAGCCGACATATTCGTTCTGACCGACAATATCGAGCGCACTGATCAGGGGATCGTCCTGCACCATCTGATTGCCCTTCGGATGAGGTCCGATCAGGGCTGAGGTGATTGGACGGGTTGAGTCCAGCCTCCGTGCCTCGTTCGCCAAATTTGTCAGAAAGCTGGTGCGTGCAGGCATGTTAGGTGTCTCGTTCGAGACCGACCACATGATGACCGAGGCCTTGTTACGATCTCGCCGAATCATCTCATTCAACATGGTCACGGCCTTTGCGTAGACCTCGGGTTTCTCATACGAGATACGCTGCCAGATCGGGATCTCGGACCAGATCATTATCCCGTCCCGATCGGCCTCTCGCTCCATGCGTTCGTCGTGCGGGTAATGGCAGAGGCGAACGAAGTTTGCATTCAGGTCTTTGAGGAAGGAAAAGATGTTCTTCACATCCTCATCATTGTTGACGCGTCCGCCCCGATAAGGAGCCTCGGCATGCATGTTTGCCCCCTGCAGAAAGATGGCTTTACCGTTCAATAGAATCCGCGTCCCATCCACGCGGATATCGCGAAAGCCTATATCGTCGGTCAGGGAATCGTCTCCGGAAGCGAGATGCACCTTGTAAAGCTTCGGTGTCTCCGGAGACCAGAGTTGCAGCGTTTTCGCCTTCGCTTCGAATGGAGCCCGGCCTTCCGCGTCCGTCGTGGCAGTCGTACTGACGCCTGCTTCAGGAATGCTGACCTGTACCTTGGTCCCGGCAGGAGCGCCCTCGACATGGACATAGCCCGTCAGAGTGTTGGCATTCGCCGCAGAAAAAGTTGCGTCGTGCTTCAGATGAACGTCATAGTCGTCGATGAACTTCTCTGGGACGGTGACAAGAGAAACGTCGCGATGAATCCCGCCATAGTTGAACCAATCGATCCCGATGCCCGGGATCTGGTCGACGTGTCGCGTAGAATCCACCGCCACCACCACGAAGTTCGTCCCAGGTTTCAGGACTTGAGTGACTTCGCAGTCAAACGGCGTAAATCCACCCTCATGGTCGCAGATTCGTTTCTGGTTTACCCAGACGAATGATCTGTAGTTTGCCGCTCCGATGTGCAGAAAGGTGCGCTTTCCCGGCTGGGGCTGGAATTCGAAATTGCGCTGGAACCAGACCACGCCTTCGTAACGAAAGAGAGTGGGGTCCTGACTGTTCCAGTCCCCTGGAATCTTCATCGTGGGAGCCGTCGCGAAGTCGTACTCCTCATTGTGAGGTCCGGTGTTGATGTTGGGATGGGTGTTAAGCGCGTACCCGTTATCTCGAACCTTCCCATCCAGGGTATACAACCCCCTTGCCGGCGGTTGGTCTACAAGGTAGTGCCAATCGCCGTTCAGCGAGACGGTTGTGCGATGATCGACGCCGACTAGAAGGGTTTTGAGCGGGGCCTGAGTTTGCGCGGAGAGAGCGGTCCAGCAGGCAAAGGAGACGATGACGGTGTTGCAAAAAGGGCTTCTTAGCGCCCGCGATAGAAGAAGCATGTACCACCTGAATCTTTCCTTTTGGATGTGAAGCGGAGCAGACGAGCTGCGACGGCCAGGACCGGCGCGGTACAAAACTTTGCCCTGCTTAGTTTGGCGGCAATATTAACAGAATCTGACGGTCCGTCGCCGACCGCCTTCATCCGGCGCTTTATCTCGGTGCCCAAATCTGCCACACTAGAAGGTATGAGTACAGCAACGGCAACCAAGGTTTTTGCCGACCGGATAGGTCGCATTGAAGTTTCGGCAACGATGGCTATTACTGCTGCGGCGCTGAAGTTGAAGTCTGAGGGTGTGAACCTGGCGGACTTTGGCGCGGGCGAACCGCACTTTTCGACTCCACGTCATATTAAGGACGCGGCAATCGAGGCGATTGAGAACAACTTCACCCGCTATACGAACGTGGCCGGCATCCCCGAGGTCCGTAAGGCAATCGTCGACCGTCATGCGGCCGATTTTGCTTCCGCTTATGCTCCTGACGAGTGCGTCTTCACGACGGGCGGCAAGCTGGCTCTCTTCAATGCCGTCCAGGTTCTGGTCGACCACGGCGACGAGGTGATTCTGCCCGTCCCATACTGGGTTTCCTTCAAGGACATCATCCAGTATGCCGGTGGTGTTGTCGTTCCTGTGGAGACGAGCGAGCAGGAGAACTTCCGCGTAACCGCCAAGATGATCGAGGCGGCAATTACCCCGAAGACGAAGGCCATCATCCTCAACACTCCCTCCAATCCCTCCGGCGCTGTTGTGTCTCCGGAAGATCTGGAAGCGATTGTCCGCTTGGCGCACCAGCGCGACATCTTCGTGCTGCTGGATGAGTGCTACGTGTACCTGAACTTTACCGGAAAGATCGTCAGTGGCGGCAGCTTCAAAGACTGCAAGGAGCATGTAGTCGTCCTTGGCTCGTTGTCGAAGACCTATGCGATGACCGGATGGCGGGCAGGATTCGCCCTCGGACCGAAGGCGATCATTGCCGCTATGAGCAAGCTGCAGTCCCAGAGCACCTCGAATACCGCCAGCATGGTGCAGCGTGCGTCGATTGCCGCCGTCAGTGGATCGCAGGACTGTGTCGCAGAGATGAGGGCAGACTATATCAAGCTTCGGGATCGCGTTCTGGAAGGCTTCAAGACCATCCCTGGCTTAACGTGCACCGTGCCTGAAGGTGCCTTCTATGTCTATCCCAACGTTAAGAATTTCATCGGCAAAGGTGGCATCACCTCAGCCACCGATCTGGCCGCTAAGCTGCTTAGCGAGGCACATGTGGTTGTCGTGCCCGGTGAGGCCTTTGGAACTGCCGAACATATCCGCCTGTCGTACGCTGTCTCACATGATGTGGTGGATGAGGGAGTCAAGCGCATGCGAGAGTACTTCGCTTCGCTGCGCTAAAGTTTGATCTTGGGCAAGGGACCGCATTGGTAAGATACGATGCGGTCCTTTGCGTTGGAATGGGGAAGACATGAACCAGGCTGGAGATCAGACCGAAGACTCCGAATTTCGATTTGCCCCGGTAATTCTTGCAGGCGGAAGCGGAACGCGATTCTGGCCACGGAGCCGGAGATCCCGCGCCAAACAGGTTCTCGCTCTGGATGGCGAACGAACCATGATCCAGCAGACAGTTGATCGCCTGCTGCCGATTGCGGACGCTAAAGATATCTGGGTCGTGACGAATGATCTCCTGAAAGACGCCATCGCCGATCAGCTTCCGAATGTGGTTCCGAACCACATTCTCAGCGAGCCGTCTGCACGAAATACCGCCCCGGCATGCGCACTGGCCGCGTTTCTCCTGGAAAAGTCACAACCGGAGACAATCATCGGAATCTTCCCTTCGGATCACGTGGTCAAGGACGCCGCAAGATTTGCAGCGATCGTGAAGGCTGGCATCGCCCTGGCAGCCAGCGGGCAGAAGATTATCGTACTCGGCGTTCCCGCGACAAAAGTTGAGACTGGATACGGCTATATCGAATATGGCGACTTATCGGAAGAGATGAACGGCGTCAAGGTTCGCAGGGTGAAGCGATTTACCGAAAAGCCGCACAAGGCGCTGGCAGAAGCTTTTGTCGCCTCGGGCAACTATGCATGGAACAGCGGAATGTTTCTTTGGAGCGTGAAGACCCTCACGAACGCGATCCGGGAACATAGCCCGGCGATCGCGACGCAGATGGAGAAGATTGCGGCCGCCTATGGAACTCCAAAGTTCTCCCAGGTCTTTGCAGAGATCTACCCTCTGTGCGAGAACATATCGATAGATTATGCGGTGCTGGAGCCGAGATCAGCCAAGGGAGAACAGGCGTCGGAAATCTATTGCCTGCCCGGGGATTTCTGCTGGAACGATCTGGGATGCTGGTCTGCGCTCCATGAGCACGTCGCCGATTGTGGTCCTGAAGATCTTGCCAAGAAGAACGTCTTCGACAAGACAAACCAGGCATGTATCGACATCGACTCCCAGGGTAATTACGTCTATGCGCCTGGGAAAGCGGTCGCTCTTGTTGGCGTGAGTGATTTGGTCGTGGTTGAGACCGAAGATGCCCTGCTGATTACAACGCGTGAGCGCTCCCAGGATGTGGGTAAGGTTGTAGCTGAACTAAAGCAGGCGGGACGCGAAGATCTGGTTTAGCCCCCGAACGCATTCAAAGTAACGATCATCCGCTATTCGTAGAAACGATATAGGCCCTAAGAGGTCAAGGTACGACACCATATGGCAGAGACGAAGACGGTAGTTAAGTTTGGAACCGATGGTTGGCGGGGTATCATCGCTGACGATTTCACCTACGCCAATGTTCGCGTAGCTGCATCCGCGATAGCGAACTATGTGCGTGAGCATGAGGATGCAAAGGCAGGCGTCTGCATAGGATGGGATACTCGCTTCGGTTCACGGTCCTTCGCTTATGTCGTCGCCGCCGTCCTCTCCAAGTCAGGGATCCCTGTTCTGATTGCAAACGCAATAACGCCCACACCGGCACTCTCGTATGCGGTTCGCGAGCGGAAGGCTGCTGGAGGTGTGATGATCACCTCCAGCCACAATCCAGCGGAGTGGAACGGCGTGAAATACAAGGCGAGTTATGGAGGGTCTGGCAAGCCCTTGATCATGACAGCCATCGAAAGCTACCTCCTCAAAGCTGCTCCGGATGCGGAGAAGCCAGCGCCCATTGAGACGGTGGACTTCGTTCCGGACTATGTAGCCGCGCTCGAAAAGTTTGTCGATCTGAAGGCGATCAGGGAGAGTGGATCAAAATTTCTAATTGATGTGATGTATGGGGCCGGCCGAGGCGTAATTGCTGGAATATTTGCTCGTGCCGGCATTCCATTTGTAGAGATCCGTGCCGAGATCAACCCCTCCTTTCCTGGCATCAATCCAGAGCCCATCCTTCCGCATATCAAAGCCTCCCAGGAGGCGGTTGTGAGAGAGAAGTGCGCTGCGGGGCTGATTACAGACGGAGATGCGGACCGAATCGGCGCGGTCGATGAACACGGCAATGTTGTGGATGCCCATCGGATCTTCTCGATTCTGCTCTGGTGGTTGCTGGAGAGAAAGAGATGGCCAGGCGAAGTAACGCGGGCCTTCAACACGACGAAGATGATCGACCGAATAGCGGCGAAGTATGGCCGTAAGCTGAATGAGCACGGAATAGGTTTCAAATACGTCGTAGACCTGATGCTCGAAAAAGAGATCCTGATCGGCGGTGAAGAGTCGGGAGGGGTGGGGATCAGCCGGCATCTTCCCGAACGGGATGGACTCTTGAATTCGTTGCTCCTGGCGAACGTCATGGCCGACGAAAAAAAGACTCTGGGCGAGCTGGTGACGATGCTGCAAGACGAGTTCGGTGTTCACGAGTACGGCAGGATCGACATGCACATTGAAGAAACCGTCAAACAGTCTGCGATCACGCGGGCGAAAACAGGATTGAACGAAATGGCTGGGATGAAAGTTTTGCGGACGGAGGATCTCGACGGAATCAAGTTTTTCCTGGATAACCCGGAGTGCGCAGGCAAAGCCAAGGCCGCCGAGACCTGGCTCCTCCTACGCGCCTCAGGCACCGAACCCCTCCTTCGTGTCTACTGCGAGAGCTGTTCTAAAGAGTCAGTGGCGAAGGTCCTGGAAGCAGCAAAGGAATTTGTATTAAGAGGAGAACAGGTTTGAGCGAAGTCGTTCGCGTAGAGACAAAGGGCCTGCTCTTTGATATGGACGGGGTTCTAATCAGTTCCATCGGTTCCGTCGTGCGCTGCTGGCATATCTGGGCGAAGAAATACAACATTCCGAATGCCGATACCTACGAGGTCCCGCACGGAGTACGCGCGATCGATATCATTCGCAGCCTCCGTCCCGACATCGATCCCTTAGAAGGCCTGCAGGTCATCGAAGATCTGGAGATCGCAGACACCTCCGATTTACGAGTTCTCCCAGGCGCGAAGGAACTGCTCGAGAGCCTTCCATCGGAACGGTGGGCTATCGTCACGTCAGCCACTCGCAGGCTGATGCTTAGCAGACTGGAGGCAGCAGGACTCCCGGTACCTGGCCGTATCGTGAGTGCAGACGAGGTGGAGAAGGGGAAACCGGATCCCGAACCATATCGCAAAGGGGCACAACTTCTCGGGTGCACCCCGGACGAATGCATCGTCGTCGAAGATGCCCCTTCCGGGGTTGGCGCTGGAAAGGCCGCAGGCTCACGTGTGCTTGGGGTGGTTGGAACGCATACCCTCGCTCAGCTGGAGCAGGCAGACTGGATTGTGGAGTCCCTGGAAAAGGTACGGGCGGAAGTTCATAACGGTGGCTTGGCTTTGGCGTTCGCTGCAGAGAAGCGCTAGCGCATAAGGATGGATTCCACCAGCCGGAGATCTTCTTCCGTATCGACGCCTATAGTGTCGAAGAGTGTCGGTTCCACATACAGGTTTACGCCATTTTCGAGGAACCGAAGCTGTTCAAGCCGTTCTGTGTGTTCGAGCGTGCTTGCTGGAAGCATTGGAAACTGCTGTAAGGCGGCCTTGCGATACGCATAGAGGCCGATGTGCTTCCAGTAGAGCGCGGGATTGCCATCGCGGTTGTACGGAATGGTTGCGCGGGAGAAGTAGAGGGCACGACCGTCGGATGCTGTCACAACTTTGACGGCATTTGGGTTGTGAATGTTCTCCGGGGTGCATGCGACCTTTAGCGTCGACACCTCGACCTGCGGATTTGCGAAGGGCAGCAGAAGGCTCGTTATATGTTCAGGTTTCAGGAGAGGCTCATCTCCCTGAATGTTGACGTACACGTCAGCATCTACCGTCTGAGATACAGCGTGAACTCGGTCAGTTCCACTGGCGAGGAACGGCGAGGTGAGCTGGCACCGCCAGCCATTTTGGTTGCAGAGGTCGACGATCTCTTCGGAATCGGTAGCGACCAGCAACTCATCCAGTTGGGGGCATGCTTGAGCGGCTTCCCAGACCCAGGCAAGCATTGGACGTCCAGCTATAGGTCGCAGGATCTTTCGCGGCAGGCGCGTGGAAGCAAGCCGTGCCGGTATAACTCCAACGATACGCAGAGGTCTTCCTCCGTTGGGCTTTTCCCCCAAGGGGGAATCAAGTATGATTGAACCAGGCTGTGCCGCGGCGATTCTCCTCGATTCGCGATGATTTCTGGTGGGCATAGCTTTCACACATTGGCGGTGTAGCTCAGATGGTTAGAGCGACGGACTCATAACCCGTAGGTCGACAGTTCGATTCTGTCCACCGCCACCAAGAACATCCTGGGTACGACCCAACGTGTTTGAAAGCCATCGTATCGCGGAACCCTTTGAGTATACCGTCAGCAGGAAAGGTGATCGCTTCCTCACAATCTTGACTCACTCTGTGGATGACGAGCCGCCCGAGCAGACAGCAGGCAAGCTCTTGCCCAAAACGTCCATGAACGCGCTATTTTCAGTGCGGAGACGATCAAAACAGTGAAGCACACCTTCAGCGATAGCGGCCATTCCTGAATCATTGGGATGCGCCGCGACATCCTTGCGCCGATAAGGACCTCCATCTCCCATATTTTCCTCGTTGCGGGAGATGCTATAGAGACTCACAAAGGGAATGTTCTTCTCAGCGCAAAGCCATTGAGAGTAGTCGCTCTTCTCCTTCGTAAACCAGTCTCCGAGCACGATCTTGGGGCACTGAAAGTAATCGATCAGTTGCAGATAGTATTCTTTGAAATACGAATCGAACCGATCGTTTTCTCCCCCCTGAATGACAACGAGATGGGGCGAAAACTTACCAGTCTGTAGATACCCCACCATCTCTCGGATCTTCCCGTTACCGCCATTGTTGTAGAGGATCTCGACAGGCTTATCAGTTGTTTTTTGTATCCCATCCGCCACCAGATGAACGAAATCCTTTTCAGGAGAAGATGCAGCCATTCCACACGGAATGTCCCATACCTTCTTGAGGAACCCATGCAGTGTCAGAGAGTTACCGATAAACATCACTTTGAAGCTATCCGGGGGGGTCGGTCTTCGGTTGATGAGTTCCAAAAGAGATAACGTCTCTCCGGAGTTCAGCCGCTTCTTGAAGATATTCACTTTCGCATAGTAGCGCGCCCCGTGCACTATTGGTAGATCCTCCTTGCCGTCCTCGACCGGTGGTGGTAATGCCGCAATCCTGATCATCGCCGATATCACGGAATCGCTGGGCGAGAGTATCATTTTGTCAGGGCGGTTCGTCTAACGCCTGTTGGGTGGTCTCTCACCGCCTGGAGAGTTCTCTTTCTATGCCGAAGATTTCGAAGATTCTTTTGCTGTCCGTCTCGGTGGTCTTGGTGCTCACCGTCTTTTTAGGCGTCAATTCGACTGGCGTTAGCGCTGCCACGGACGATCAGGATGGCGCGTACCACCAGATCAACGTGTACAGCGAGGTCCTCCGGCATATCCAGACCGATTACGTCGAAGAACCCAACATCTCTTTGGTGACTAACGGCGCATTGCGGGGTCTGCTGGAATCCCTCGACTCGGATTCGAGCTATCTCAGCCCCGCCGATTACAAGACCTTCAAAGAAGAGAAGGGTGGCAAGGCGCAGGTTGGAATTAACGTGTCGAAGCGCTGGGGCTATGCCACGGTTGTTTCGGTTGTTCCCGGCAGCCCTGCCGACAAAGCCGACCTGAACGACGGCGACATCATAGAAGCCATTGGAACTCAGGACACGCGGGATATGTCTCTTGCTGTCGTTCGCCTCATGCTCGAAGGTGCTCCCGGCAGCGAGTTGGCGCTTTCCGTCGTTCGTCCCGGTCGGGCACAGCCTGAGAAGTTGACCATGACACGGGCTGTCACTTCTATCCCTGCAGTGGCAGAGACGATGTATGAGAACTCTTCCATCCTTTATCTCAAACCTCTTGTGCTCGATCATGAGCACGTGCAGCAGGTGGAGAGCAAGCTCAAGGGAATGCAGAAGGCAGGAAATAAGAAGATCCTGCTGGATCTTCGCGATGTAGCTGCAGGAGATAACGCCGAGGCGTTCCGATTGACGAACTTCCTCCTGAAGTCTGGCACGATTGCAACGTTAGAGGGCCAGAAGGTCGAGAAGCAGTCCTTTACGGCCGAACCCTCAAAGGCGATTGATACCACCTCACCTGTAGTGGTTCTGGTGAATCGCGGAACGGCGGGTCCTGCCGAGATCGTCGCTGCGGCTTTGATGGATAACAAGCGGGCAGACCTGGTTGGCGAGAAGACTTTCGGCGAAGGCTCGCAGCAGAAGACCTTTGAGCTGCCCGACGGTGCGGCGCTGATCTTGTCAGTTGCGAAGTATGAGTCTCCATCCGGCAAAAAACTTGAAGACGAAGGTGTGACCCCCGGAGTCCTGGTTGCGTCGAATATCGATGACAATGCGCCGGTGGATGAGGACGCTGCGACCCCAACGACACCACAGCCTGAGACGAAAAAGCCTGCCGTTTCAATCGATGAGCAACTGAACAAGGCGCTCGATCTGCTGAAGAGCAAGGCCGCGTAAAGCTGTTCGGTCAGGGTGTTTTTTCCTGGAATCTGCGAAACTGCCCTATGCTTGCGTAATCTGCCTCACAGGCCCGAGCATGCTATGGTGAAGGGCAGTGCCGAGCTTATATAGACGCGATGATAGTGCCGTAAAAACCGCCTCTGAGCCAGCCTGGCAGCGGCTCGTGCGGCGCTTAACTGAGTGGCGTGAGTACCCTAGCCGCCGACGAGCCCGTCTTGTAACCTTTTACATTCTGCTTGCGCTGTCGGCCACCTTCGGTGCAATGTGTGGCCTGATGCTGGTCTATTCGATCGACCTGCCAGAGATTGACGATCTGACACGGTATCGGCCCAATACGACCACAGAGCTTTTGGACGTGCACGGAAGGCCGTTTGGCTCCTTTGCTCTGGAGCGGCGGATCGTAGTTCCTTACTCTGAATTTCCGCCGGTCCTGAAGCAGGCAATCTTGTCTATCGAGGATAAGAGCTTCGAAAGCAACTGGGGCGTAAATCTTGTGCGCGCGCTGGGCGCTGCCTACCGGGATCTGCACTCGAAGGGCAAGGCACAGGGAGCTTCTACCCTCACCATGCAGCTGTCGCGAAATCTATTTCTCTCGAGTGAAAAGACTTACGGCCGAAAGCTCCAGGAAGTCATTCTTTCGATGCAGATCGAGAGACGGTTCACGAAGAATCAAATCTTCGAACTCTATGCAAACCAGATCTACCTCGGACGAGGCACCTACGGATTTGAAGCGGGATCAGAGTATTACTTCAACAAGCATGTTCGCGATCTGAACCTACCGGAGGCCGCTCTGCTCGCCGCGTTGCCCAAAGGGCCGGAATACTATTCGCCCGTGCGTTACCCGGATCGTGCCCTGAAGAGACGAGATCTCGTGTTGAGCGAGATGCGCCAGGATGGCGAGATCACTGCCGAACAGGAGGAGAAGGCAAAGTCCGCTCCGCTGGGCCTGCACATCGAGCCTCCGGCCAACAGCATAGCGCCCTATTTCGTTGAAGAAGTGAGACGTCAGTTAGAGAAGGAGTATGGCGTCGAGGAAGTCCACGGTGCTGGTCTTCGCGTCTATACGACCCTTGATCTGGACTTGCAGTCGGTAGCGAACAGAGCTGTACTTGACGGTGCAGCCGCATACGAGCGTCGCGAAGGATGGAAAGGGGACCTTCCGAATATCGTGCTTTCCGGGCGCGACATCGAGAGCTACAAGCATCCCGACTGGATCCAGCCGATCACGAAGGATAGCTATATTCACGGGGTAGTGACTGCCGTTGAGCCTAAGCGAGTCACCGTGAAACTGGGCAACCAGGTCGCCGTCCTGACCCCCGAGAATTGGCAATGGACGCAGTGGCCTGAGGCCGACGCCTTCCTCCGCAACGGAGATCTCGTGTACCTGAAGATTCTCGCTCCCGGACCTGCTGGAACGTGGAAGGCCTCGCTGGAGCAGGACTCCGGCGCGCAGGCAGCGCTTATGGCTGTCGATAACGCTACCGGCGAGGTCCTGGCCATGATAGGCGGACGAGACTTCGCATTGTCGCAATTCAATCGGGCTACGCAGGCGAAACGACAGGTCGGCTCTTCGTTCAAGCCTTACGTCTATACGACTGCCATCGAACAGGGTGCGAAACCGAGTGACGTAATCGTGGATGGTCCAGTGACCTTTCCTACGCCCAGCGGCCCATATACGCCTCATAACTATGAAGGCAACTACATGGGGCCCATTTCACTGCTCTATGCCTTCGCGGATTCCCGAAATATCCCGGCGCTCAAGCTTGCCTCTCACGTGGGGATTCGTAAGGTAATCGATACAGCACATCGGTTCGGAATTACGAGCGAGATCCCACCGTTCCTTCCGGTAGCTCTCGGCTCGGCAGATATATCGCTGTATGACCAGGTGGGCGCGTATAGCGTCTTTCCCAACGATGGCATCCGCATCGAGCCGCACTACATACGCAAGGTCCTCCAGGCAGATGGCTTGCCCCTCGATGAAAAGCCTACCGATGTACGCGAGGTTATCTCCGTCGAGACAGCGCGAACCATGATGCAACTCTTCGAGGCCGTCGTCCGCATGGGCACTGCAGCACGCGCGTCCCAGTTGGATCATCCTCTCGGCGGAAAAACAGGTACAACCAACAACTACACGGATGCCTGGTTCGTGGGCTTTTCGCCATCTGTGACCTGCGGCACCTGGATCGGCTACGACAATCGCCAATCGCTCGGCGAAAAGGAAACCGGTGCACGAGCGGCACTGCCGATCTGGATGGACTTCATGAAGGTAGCGATTGCCAGTAAACCTAAAGAAGTCTTCCCTGGCGAGAGTCTGCAGAAAAAGCTTCTAAGCGTCTCGGAGAATAGATCCCCTGCTCCTGCGAAATCATCGCCATCGAAAGCTCCGGTAGGCGGGGACAATCGCTGAAGGACGCATACCCTTGGACGTGGCGCGCTCAGGAGATGGTTAGACCGCCGCTGAGGTAAGTCGATCGCAGAGGGCGAAGTAGCGTTGGGCAAACCGCACATCGCGCCCAATCTGTTCTCGTAGAGCCTCTGGCGAGGGCCAGCGAATCTCATCGCGCAAGCGTTTCAGAAAACTCAATCGCAGCGGCGTTCGGTCAGTCAGATCAATCGGATGAAAGTTGAGCAGGTGAGACTCGATCGTAAAGGAGTCCTCGCCAAAGGTGGGCCTGTTGCCGACATTGGTCACCGCCTCAAAGCGTTCGCCCGCTACCGTGAGCGTTGTGATGTATACCCCGATTGCGGGAATCAGTTCGTGATACGGCGCCAGGTTGATGGTGGGAACCGTGTAGCGTGTACCGTATCCGCGCCCTGATGCCGGCGTGCCTATGATGCTGAAGGGTCTACCGAGCAGGCTGCGTGCAGCGCTGACATTTCCTTCCGTGACGAGCCTGCGGAGACGCGTAGAGGAGATGGCTTCCCTGCGAAGCACCCGCGGGGAATAGATGATGACTCGGAAGCCGAGTTCGTGTCCCATGGCGTCGAGCGACTCTACTCCCGCAGCTGCCTGATAGCCGAAGCGGAAGTTCTCTCCCTCATGCAGTTCCACAATCTCCAGGCGATCCTTCAAGACCTGTTTCGCAAAGTCTTGTGCGCTGGTGCGCGACAGTTCCTGGGTGAAGGGAAGGACAAGTGTTGCATCGAGTCCCGTTGCCTCAAGCAACTCGAGCTTCTGGGCCAGCGGAGTGATAAGAGGTCGACTGTTCTCGGGATGAAGAATTCGAGCAGGATGCGGCTCGAACGTGATCGCCAGCGAGCCAGCACCAAGAGCGTTAGCGCGCTGGATCACCTCCGAAATCACCGCCTGATGCCCGCGATGTACGCCATCGAAGTTTCCGATAGTCGCGACAGTCGGACCCATCGGGTTGGGAAGCTCAGAGAGGGAGCGATAGATCTTCATGCGGCTCGAACCTGTCATCTAGGCGATCTCGAAATTCAGCTGAAGGCCGTCATAAGCGAGCCGGACATTGGGAGGTAGCTCGGCTTCCGTAGCGGTGTGGTCGAGGTCGTGACTAATGTGAGTAAAGAAGGCACGCCGAGGTTTCAGCTGCTCGACAAAGGCCAGAGAGCGCTCAAGGTGCGAGTGGCTGGGATGCGGCTGGCGACGCAGTGCATCGAGGATGAGAATGTCGAGATCCTGCAGGAGAGGTACACTCTCGGGCGGGATGTCACTCATATCGGTCAGGTAAGCAGCGGTGCCAAAACGATACCCCGTAATGGTCTGTGCTCCATGGGTGACGGGAACACGCCGAAAGTGTGCGCCAAAGATCTCTACGTCGGCTCCGGCGACACTCTCATCAAGCGGATGAATGCTAACGCGGGCGGCTGTTGCGTAGCGATCCCGCACACGAAACGTGTAATCGAAGATCCTGCGCAAAGTGTCCGCGGTCTCCACGTCCGCATATAGGGGAAGATTCTCTTTCAACTGAAAGCTGAGTGGGCGCAGGTCATCGAACCCAAGAACATGGTCGGCGTGGCCATGGGTATAGAGAACGGCATCGACGTGCCGGATGTTCTCGCGTATGGCCTGTGCATGGAAGTCCGGTCCGGTGTCGATCAGCACAACGTGATTGTTGTAGCTAAGACGAAGAGAGGGGCGTGTACGACGATTGCGAGAGTCGCCAATGGGCGAAACCGCGGATGCGCACACCGCACAGTCGCAGCCTAGCGTGGGGACACCCATCGAGGTACCCGTTCCGAGAAAGGTAAGTGTAGCCTCCATTCTCCTAGCGGACGATGCTCGGTTTGCCCGGAGCCGGATTGGAACCTTTGGCCCCGGCAGAGCGAGCCAGGGCCTGCGTGATCTCGAGGAATCCCATGCGCAATTCGAACAACGCGCTTTCCAGAAGGCGCTGTTCGGAAGCCGTGAGATTACCCTTGGTCTTCTCTACCAGCAGTCCCAGCATGTCGATGCTCTGTCGTGCACCCATCAGATCCACCTGAGGCTGCTGACCCTCCGGGGTGGCACCCCCAAGCTGAACGATGCTTGTCATGTAGATGGATTGAACGAGAGTCTCGAAGTTCATGGCAGGCGGATGATCGGCACCTGGATTTGCCGCGCGAATGGCGGTGTCGAGGCGTTCTGAGGTAGCCTCATAGGCTGCCCGCGCCTGTTCTGACTGTTCTTCTGTGGGTCCGGAGAGCATCTCCTCCGACAGCTCATCGGCCCTTTCATCTGAGAGGGCGTCATCTGAGACAGCCTCCTCCTCTGGAAGAGCGGTCACAGGGATGGGAGAGGCGGTCTGCGCCGTCTCGCGCTCGTCGGACTCCGGAGATGGATCAGCGTCTGGGCGAAGTTCGCCATCGAGGTTGAATTTGCGGCGATCTGTGACGACAAAGGGCTTATTTTGTTCGGACATTATTTGATCTCTCTGATGAATCAGATGCTTGAGGCGGACGTACCGTCGCCGTGCGTAAAGGTGTGAGTAGTCGATGGATGGGCCACGCCGCCCGGATATTGAAGAGGTTCGTGCCGATCCAGAGCCTCGCGTCTGACATAGCCCAGCGCAAGGTTGAGAGTGGGTCCATAGTCGCCGGGTATCGGTAATGCGGCAACGCTGGTTAACTCGCCGACTGCTTTCTCCGCGGAGTGGAGAGCTGTACCTGGTGCAGGCAATGTGCCTTCCAGGCGGAAGGTAGCAAAGACACGGTGAACGCTGCCGCGCGAACGAATACGCTCGACGATCTCCTGGCCCAGATAGCAGCCTTTGTTGAAATGGAGAGCTCGCGCCTGATTGGTCTCCTGCGGAAGATCGCGATCGCGAATGTCTGTGCCGAACAGGGGCATGCCCTCCAGAAGTCGGAGCCCGTCCAACGCGGCGGTTCCGCAAGGTACGGCCCCCGTAGCTCCCAGAGCCTTCCTGAGTGACTCAGCATCCTCAGCTGTTTCCATCCACAATTCAAATCCAGGAACGATCCTGCCGTAAGCGCGAATGAGCGTAACCTTTCGGGAGTTCCAGGAGACGGTCTGCTCTTGCAGTTCTTTGAGCTCGCTTGCCGGAAGGCCGGCCATTTCTAGAATGGACGACGTCTCTGGGCCGATAAGCGCTATTCCGTGACGTGTCTCGCTGATATCCGCCAGCTCAACGTCATCCATGATGATGTAGTGGTCGAGATAGGGGATCAGTGTCGCCACCTGATTGTGGCTCGTCTCAATCAGCAGCTCGTCCTCGCGGGCGAAGACGTTGCCATCGCCCTGAATCCGCCCCTGCGCATTGAGAAAGAAGTTATACACTCCCTCCCCGGCTGCAAGGCCCTGAACTGAGTTTGTCGCCATGCCGTTGAGCCAGCGTACGCGATCAGATCCGGTGACCCGTATCCATCCTGTCTGGTCTAGCGAAACGATACCCACCCCATGCAGCAACGCCTCGAGCTGCGGGTCGGAAGAGGATGGGATTGCAGGGAACGTGTTGGAGCGAGTTTCTGTCGTCATAAAGGTCAGCGCGACGTCTCGAGCGGACTCTGCGTACACTTGATTATAGCGGTCCGAGAGTGAGGCAGGTTTGCAGCCAGGAATGCGGAAGACTACGGTGGGGCGAGTAAGACAATGGGCGACATGCTCGTTTTTGATGGCTTCCTGCACAATAACTGCCTTGGGGCAGGTTCCCGGACAAAGCACCGAGGATGACAATAAGCCGCACGCTCCCATGACGAAACAGCAGGCCAAGGAGCTGTTTCGATCCGTCGATCAAATCCTCAGCTTCGTCAGCACGGATACGAAACTTCCCATTAAGCACAGTGTCAAGCGCAAGTTGATCTCCCGGGAGGAGGTCACGAAGTACCTCAAAAAGAAGTTCGACGAGGATGAGAGTACGCGAAGGATGCAGCGCTCCGAGCTGGTGTTGAAGAAGTTCGGTCTGCTCGATCGTGATTTCCAACTCCGCCCATTTCTGCTTTCGCTGCTTACCGAACAGATCGCCGGCTTCTATGACAACAAAACCAAGACCGTAAATCTGCTGGACTGGATCGAGCCCGACGAGCAGAAACCAGTACTTGCGCATGAGCTTACGCACGCCCTTCAGGATCAGAAAGTTGACCTGACCAAGTGGTCTGACGTCAGCCTTGAAGGCATCTCCCGAAACGCCCAGGCCGATAATCATCATCTCCAGGTAGATGAGGCAGACACAGCGCGAGAAGCAATCGCGGAAGGTCAGGCGATGGCAACCTTCATCGACTACACGCTGCAACCCTCCGGCAAGACGCTGGCAGACGCTCCACCGGAGATGATGTCGCGTCTGAAAGGAATGGTCGGGGACACCTCCGGCTCCCCCGTGCTCGCTCGGGCTCCACTGCTGCTGCAGGAATCGTTGCTCTTTCCTTATACCGATGGACTTAACTTCGAGCATGCGATCCTGGTGAAGGGTGGCAAAGAGGCTGCCTTTGCTGGCGTACTTGCAAATCCTCCCTCCTCCAGCTTTGAGATCCTTCACCCGGAGCAGTACCTCGCGCA
Source organism: Edaphobacter sp. HDX4 (assembly GCF_036877565.1). NCBI lineage: Bacteria > Pseudomonadati > Acidobacteriota > Terriglobia > Terriglobales > Acidobacteriaceae > Edaphobacter > Edaphobacter sp. HDX4. The sequence goes on along the minus strand of NZ_JAEDXW010000001.1, from coordinate 114,575 downwards.
TGTTCCTGTTCCCGTGCTTCGGATGCCTGATATTCATCCGCTTCTGGATCCGGAGTGGGACCCCTATGATCTGGGCGTGATGGGGGAACTCGATGTCCGTATCCTTACGGAGCTCTTCGGCGGCCGCGAGATCTCCGATGGGCTCGCTCCAGAGTGGGATGGCGGTGTTTACTACGCTGCTCAGCGCAAGTCTGCTTCTGCTGCGGAGAAACAAACTACGGCTTCGATTGGCCTCCTCTATTACTCACAATGGAAGAATCCAGACTCAGCCAGCACCTTCATGCGAATCTACGCTGCCCAGATCCCGCGCAAGTACTCGAAGGTCACTCGGCGAGAAAAGGACGAGCGAGGAGACAAGGAGCAGGTTTATTCGACCAATGAAGGCGATGTCCTGCTGTCGATCTCTGGTTCGAGCGTCTTCGTCAGTGAGGGATTTGACCTGCAGCTTGCGCGTAAATTGCGTGACAGCATCCGCGACGAGCAGCCAAAGGGTCCCATCCGCCTGGCTCAGGCCGGCAGCGAGCCGGCTCTCTCTCTGTCCCGTCTACTGGGTTCATACGGTGTGATCAGACCTGTTCCGCGTGAACGATATACTTCCCAAGGGCGCTTCCCATTCGAGCCCGTTGCTAAATAAGGAGAAATTCATTTTGAAGAAGGCCGAAATCGGAATCATTGGCGGCAGCGGACTGTATGCAATGCCGGGATTGACGAATGTTCACGAAGAAAAGTTGACCACCCCATTCGGGGACCCATCCGATGCCCTGGTTCTTGGAACCCTTGAAGGCCGCAAGGTTGCATTCCTCGCTCGTCATGGAAGAGGACATCGGCTCCTTCCCAGCGAGCTGAACTTTCGTGCCAATATCTACGCGATGAAGATGCTGGGAGTGGAGCGCATTCTCTCTGTCTCGGCCGTCGGCTCTCTCAAGGAAGAACACAAGCCCACCGACTTCGTCATGCCCGACCAGTTCATCGATCGCACCTTTGCGCGCACGTCGACCTTCTTCGGCGGCGGAATAGTCGTCCACGTAGCATTCGGTGATCCTGTCTGTGCGACGGTATCGTCAGCCTTCCAGAAGGCGTGCGATGCGAATGGAGTCGTCGGAAAGAGTGGGGGCACCTATGTCTGTATGGAAGGGCCGCAGTTCTCGACCCGGGCTGAATCGAACCTCTATCGCAGCTGGGGTGCAGATGTCATCGGTATGACAAATCTGCAGGAAGCAAAGCTGGCTCGTGAGGCTGAGATCTGCTACGCGACCATGGCAATGGTTACAGACTACGACTGTTGGCGCGAAGGCCATGACGATGTGACCGTCGATCAGGTCGTGGCAGTGATGCATCAGAACTCCAAGAACGCTGAAAAAGTCGTTCGTGCCGCCGTGACCTCACTACCTCAGGAAAGAAAGTGCGCCTGCGGTGACGCACTTAAACATGCCATCCTGACAGACCGGAAGGCGATTCCTTCGGAGACGAAGCAAAAATTATCGCTGCTGCTGGATAAGTATCTCTAGTCCGAAACAGGACCTTAGGCTTCGCACAGAAAGAGGATTGATGTCCATACTTGTTGTAGGTTCAGTGGCGTTCGATAGTATTCAGACCCAAAGTGGCTCTGTCGATCATTGTCTGGGAGGCGCGGCAACGCACTTTGCTCTCGCTGCCAGTTATTTCACCGACGTTCGGGTGATTGCTGTAGTCGGAAAAGACTTCACCGCCGAACACGAAGCTGTCTTCACCCGGCGGGGAATCGACACCCGCGGTATCGAGCACGCCGATGGCCTCAGCTTTCACTGGACGGGATCCTACGTCAGCAGCCTCAACGAGGCGGAGACGCTGGGCACAGATCTGAATGTCTTCCAGACCTTCAGTCCCAAGATCCCTGAAGCCTATCGGGATAGTGAATATCTCTTCCTCGCAAACATTGACCCTGTCCTCCAGGCTCGCGTCCGCAGCCAGATGCCCCAGGTGCGCATGGTCTGTGGCGACACCATGAACTACTGGATCGCAGATCATGCGGCAAATCTCGCCTCGGTCCTGCGCGAGTTGGATGTATTGCTCATCAACGATGGTGAAGTCCGTATGCTGGCGGGCGATCGCAATCTTGTCCTGGCCGCGGAGAAGGTTCTGACGATGGGACCGAAGACGCTTATCGTCAAGCACGGGGAGTACGGCGCGACCGCATTCTTCGGACAACATTCCTTCTCTTCCGGAGTTCGTGCTCTCCATCCATTCCGTGCTCCTGCCCTTCCTCTCGCCGAGGTAGTCGATCCCACTGGCGCAGGGGACTCTTTCGCTGGCGGGTTCTACGGTTACCTCGCCTCACAGCCGGAGTTGACGCCAGCCGTCTTCCGTACAGCGATGTTCTACGGCGGTGTCATGGGCTCGTTTGCTGTGGAGCGTTTCGGTACTGAGCGTCTACAGAATGTAACCCGCGAAGAGATCGACGAGCGGTTCAGGTTGTTCAAGGAGATCTCACACCTTGAGTACGCGAACACGTAGACGGAATCGCCGTGGTGAGGAAGCCGACCGGCTCGAGCCCTTGAGCTTCGAGATACGTCCTTCCAAACGCGAGGAGGCTATGCCGTTCGCCGTGGCCGCGACCGCGTTTGCCTTCATCGCACTGGTGGTTTGTATGGGCCGAGACTACCTCCTGCTCTATGGCGATGCAGTGGCGCATCTTGGCATAGCGAGGAGAATCCTTGACACAAGGAATCCCGGCCTCATCCAGCTGGGTGGAGTGTGGCTGCCACTTCCTCATCTGCTCATGCTTCCGTTTGTGCAGAAGATTCAGTGGTGGCAGAACGGACTCGCCGGGGCCTGGCCATCTCTGTTGTCCTATGTTCTGAGCGTAGCCGGTCTCTATCGCTTGACGAGGCGGATAGCGCCTCCGCAATGGGCACTGGTGGCGACGGCCTTCTATGCGCTCAATCCCAATCTTCTCTATCTCTCGACCACCGCAATGACGGAGCCGCTGTTTCTGGCCATCGTCATCTGGACCACTCTTCTCGCGATGGAGTGTACCGCTGCCATCAGCGCAGCACGCCTGCCTGCCATCAAGGGCAGGTTGATCGCCCTCGGGCTCCTGGTCCTCGCGGGCGTTCTCACCCGCTATGATGGCTGGATCTTCGGCGCAGTCGTATGGTGCGTCATCGCCTGGAAGCTCTTCCACGCTGAGAAGGTTCGCGCTGAGGTCAGGCTTCACTTCGGAATCTTCACCGCCCTCTCTGTGGCTGGGCCGGTTGCCTGGTTTGCCTACAACCAGCACTTCTTTCACGACCCTCTGGACTTTATGCGTGGTCCCTATTCTGCCCTGGCGATTGAACGGCGGACATCGAAGGGAGCGGCACACCATCCCGGCTGGCATAATCCCTTCTGGGCTGCAGTGCTTTATCTCCGAACGGCACAGCTGGATGCCTCGGCATGGGAGACAGGTTTTGGGGTTGCGGCGCTCGCCATCGCGGGACTCATTCTCGCGATCCGCCGACGTCTCGAACTGGTTTCAACCCTGCTGTGGATACCCCTGCCTTTTTATATCTACTCAATCGCCTACGGATCCGTTCCGATCTTCATCCCTCCGCTCTTTCCTCACTCCTATTACAACTCGCGATACGGCACCGAGATGCTGCCCGCGTTTGCAGTCTTCGCCTGCGTAGCTCTGGGATGGCTGCAGCAGCGCTGGGCGGCATCGCAACCGCTGCTGGTCCGGCTTATGCCGCCTGTCACTCTGCTGCTCATTGCGATCAGCACGATCTCGATAATGTATCGTGTTCCCCTCGTCCTCAAGGAGGCGATGGTCAACTCCACGACCCGCATCGCGTTCGAGCAGGCCATCGCAAACGAGATAAAGTCCTTTCCCGCGGGTGTGCCCATCCTGATGTACAACTCCGATCATGTAGGAGCCTTGCAGCGGGCCGGAATTCCCCTCAGGCAGACGATCAGCGAGACGGATTACGACAGCTGGAAGGTCGCCTTGGCAGACCCGGCCAGGCACGCCGCCTATATCATCGCAATCGCCGGGGATCCGGTCTCGCAGGCGGTGACCGCCAATCCTGAAGGACTGACAGAGCTGGCTGTCTTGTGTACGACCGGCCAGCCATGCGCCCGGATCTATCGTTCAACCCACTTTTGAGAGAAATCCCGGACTTCACCGGGCGAAGTGCTACCATTCCTCGCAGGCCCGATGCTCGTCCCCCAGTTTCATTTCAGCCAGATCGATCAGGAACTGCTCTCGACCGGCACAGCCGCGCGATTGTTGACAGCTTGTGTTCTGGGCGGCGCCATCGGGCTGGAGCGCGAATGGCGCCACAAGGCTGCAGGATTGCGAACCAACCTTCTTCTGTGCCTGGGGTGCGCATTCTTCACTCTCCTTTCGGCGGTTCTCGCGGGCGACTCAAATCCAGACAAAGGACGGGTGGCTGCAAATATTGTGCAGGGCATCGGATTCCTCGGGGCGGGGATCATCCTGCATACCCGGGACCGCGTTCTTGGTCTCACCAGTGCGGCGACTGTATTTGTTGTCGCTTCCATAGGAATGGCCTGCGGTGCTGGTCTCTACCTTGAAGCCGTGATGGCAGCTGTCGTCACGCTGCTCTCTCTGGCAGTAGTGGGATATGTGGAGTCGAAGGCCGGCTGGAAGCATGTCACCATGCTCTATGAGGTTCGGGGCTCCGATCGCAAGGCAATGTACGTCTCCGTACTTAGCGTGCTCGATCGCTTAGGAATCCCTCTAAAGGTCAGCGAGCGTGAGGCTGCCGGAGATTTCGAGAGATTGACCTTTGCGGTTCCGGCGACTCGCAGGCGCCACGTGGAGCTGCTTCGGGACCTCCGCAGCAGCGGCGCTACAGAACATGTTGTGGTCTTTCGCGATCCTGAGGAAGAATAGAGAGCGATGATTCCTTTTGTGAAAGCACATGCATGCGGCAATGACTTCCTCGTCCTCGAAGAGACAGTTGCTGCGCGGCAACACGCTGCCTTGGCCCGGAAGCTCTGCAGCCGCAATACCAGCGTGGGAGCTGACGGTATCGAATTTCTGGAGCGAAGGCCGAACGGCGAGTTCTTCCTTCGCCTCTTCAATGCGGACGGAAGCGAAGCGGAGCTCTCCGGCAACGGAACCCGCTGTGTGGCTGCGTGGCTGGCAAGCTCCGAGGGCAGGGACGAGGTGGTTCTGGGAACGCACGGCGGCCCTCGCAGCTGCAGGGTGGTTGAAGAGGCCGATCCGCTCTACCTGATCGAAAGCGAGATGGGGGTTCCGCGTGTCATGGAGCGGACGATCGAGCTTCCTGAGATAGGGAACATCGCGGGCGCCATGGTCAACGTTGGAAATCCTCACTTCGTGATCTTTGTAGAGTCTGAAGATTTCAGCTCCTACGGGCTCTCATGGCAGGCTCTTGGCAGCAGAATCAGCGTAAGTCCTATCTTTCCGCACGGAACCAACGTTGAGTTCGTCAAAGTTCTCTCCGATGGCGAGATCGCCTTTCGCATCTTCGAGCGAGGCTGCGGCCCCACCACCTCGTCGGGAACCGGAACCTGCGCATCATCTGCCGCGGCGATGAAGCTCCGTGGTGTTTCTCGCGAGTTGAAGGCCGTCGCCGAAGGTGGAGAGCAGCGAACCGTCTGGTCCGCGGACGATCAGGTCATGCGGCTGACTGGCCCCGCGGAGATCATCTGTCGCGGCGAGGTCTCTGGCCTGTGACCGCAAGCGAGGAGGCGTTCCTCAAGCCGCGAGCGCTCCGCCCCGGGGCCACGCTGGGCGTTATCTCGCCGGCGAGCACGCCGAAGCGCGAACTGGTTGAACGCGGGCTGGCTGAACTGCAGGCGGCTGGATACCAGACCAAGCTCGGGAAGTACGCCTTCGGCGGAGGTCCTCTCTATTACGCAGGAACCCTCGGCGAACGGCTCGAGGACATGCACGCAGCCTTCGCGGACGACACTGTCGATGGCATCATCTGTACCCGAGGCGGATGGGGCTCGGCCGAGCTTCTGCCTTATTTGGACAAAGATCTGGTCCGTTCCAATCCAAAGGCATTTATCGGCTACAGCGATCACAGTTCGCTCCATACCTGGCTTCAGAATGAGGCGAAGCTGATCACCTTCTACGCTCCGATGGTTGCGTCCGACTTCGCACGTGACAACGGGGTCGACCGCGCGAGCTGGCAGAACACCTTCGAGGGCGCGAGCGAATGGTCGCTGGACGGGAACGATGGCCTTCGCGCGCTGCAGCCGGGGCTCTCGGAAGGAAATCTCCTGGGTGGCTGCATCTCCATCCTCGCCGCCGGTCTTGGAACTCCCTTTGCTCCGCATTTTCCCGGGAGCATTCTCTTTCTCGAAGATATTGGAACGAAACCCTACCAATGGGACAGGATGCTGCTGCATCTGCGTTACTCCGGAAGGCTGGATGGAGTCACAGGCATCGTCTTCGGCGACATGGCGCAGTGCGTTTCGCCGGAGGAAGAGGATCTTCTGGAGAGAGCGATTCTTCATGGCTTGCGCGGCTTCCCCGGACCAGTCGCAATCGGTCTGCGCTGTGGGCACGTGGATGGAGCGAATCGAACGCTTCCGCTCGGCGTCAGGGTCAGGCTCGATCTGACGGACGCGAAGAATCCGCGCCTGAGCTTCCTCGAAGCAGCTGTTTCGGTTTAGTCTTTTCCTTGGCGCATGCGGAAACATATCTACCTCATAGGAATCTGCGGCACGGCGATGGCTTCGCTTGCCGGAATGCTCACCCAGCTCGGTCACGAGGTGACCGGCTCGGATGCGGCTGCTTATCCGCCCATGAGCGATCTTCTGCGCGAGCTTGGCATCACGGTTCACGAACCGTACGCTGAACGGAATCTCGATCGCCGGCCCGATCTGGTGATCGTGGGAAATGCGATCTCTCGCGGCAACGTGGAGCTGGAGCGCGTGATGGACGAGCGCATTCCTTTTACCTCCATGGCTTCCGTGCTGCATGACGAGTTTCTCGCCAGCCGGGAGTCGCTTGTCGTCGCAGGAACGCATGGGAAGACGACGACGACCAGCATGCTGGCGTGGATCTACGAGACGGCGTCGCGTCGGGAACCGAAGTTTGCGCCTTCCTTTCTGATCGGCGGGGTTGCCGAGAACTTCGGAACCAGCTTCATGGTTCGACCGACCAGAACCTTCATCCTCGAGGGCGATGAGTACGATACGGCCTTCTTCGACAAGGGGCCGAAGTTTCTGCACTATTTTCCCGATGCCGCGATCCTGACGCATGTCGAGTTCGATCACGCGGATATCTATTCAGATCTGGAGGCGGTGAAGACGGCCTTCAAGCGGTTTATCAATCTCGTTCCCCGGCGCGGGCGCGTGGTGGCCTACGACGGGAGCGAGAACGTCAGCGAGTGTGTGGCCAGGGCGTTCTGCGCGGTTGAGCGCTACGGGCTGCGGGAAGACTCATACTGGAGAGTCTCTGATCTGCGGCATGACGGCCCGATCACGCGGTGGACGCTGTGGCGCGGCGGCGAGAGGTTCGCGGAGCTTGCGCTGCCCATGGCCGGCGAGCACAATGCGCTGAATGCGACCGCGGCGGCGGCGCTGGCGTCGGGCCAAGGCGTTGCTGTCGAGGCCATCGTTGAGGCGCTGGCGAGCTTCCACAGCGTGAAGCGGCGGCTGGAGGTGAAGGCCGTAGCGGAGGGCGTCACGATCATCGACGATTTTGCGCATCATCCGACCGCCATCCGCGAGACGCTGCGGGCGTTGCGTGAGAGCCGCCCCGAACAGAGGCTGATTGCGGTTCTGGAGCCGAGGTCGAATACGTTGCGCCGCAATGTCTTCGAGGGCGCATTGATTGACAGCCTGGCTCTCGCGGACCGGGTGGCCATCGCTGGGGTCTTCAAGTCGGAGAATATTCCGGTTGCCGAGCGACTGGATCCCACCCACGTGGTTGACGGGCTGAGGAATCGAGGGATCCCAGCGGAGGTCTACCAGGACGCCGATGCTATCGTCGGTGCTCTCACGCCGGAGCTTCGCAATGGTGATGTGGTCGTGATTCTTTCAAACGGCGGGTTTGGCGGGATCTACCAGAAACTTCCTCAAGCGATCACCAAGGCGGCCGTCGCGGCACGTGTAGCGGTCCAGTTCAGCTGACCATCCCCCCGGTAAATTGCGCAAAATATTCCAATCAAAGCACTTAGCTGTGGACTTGATGTTCAAAATATTCAAACCAAGTTACTTATCAGCAAACTATTGATAATAAGCAAGATAGTGACTGATTCAGTGGCGGTGCCTGATGTAACTTACTCTGAACTTCCTTCTCTATTGTAGCGGGTGGGAAGAAACTGGTCGGCAGAGTTATGTATCTGCTGATAAGTAACTTATGGGCTCTACGGGATTGACAGGCAAAAGTGTGCGTTCCGGTGATTCCGGTCGCAGGTGAGATATTCTGCTAAGTGGATGTTTGCCACGCTAAAGCTGCTTTTTGTTTACCTGACGCTGGGGTTTCCGGCGGGAGTTTTTGGGATTCCTTACTCCCTGATGGTTGGGAATGTTCGCCTCCTATATCGGGTCGCGATGTGGATTGCGAACGCAGGAGTGCGAGCGGCAGGAATTGAGATTGAGGTCACGGGCCTGGAGAACGTTCCAGCGGGAAGGCCGTGCATCTTCATGTGCAATCACGTATCGAACCTCGACCCTCCAGTGGTTTTGCCGGTGCTCCCCGGACAGTCGGCTGTGCTTCTGAAGAAGCAGTTGATGAGCATTCCGATCCTGGGGTATGCGATGCGGTTGGGGAAGTTTATCCCGGTGGAGCGTGGAGGGAGGCGCGACGCGGCGCAGGCCAGCGTTGTTGCGGCCGGAGAGGCGATAAGGAGCGGCCTGAACATCCTTGTCTTTCCCGAGGGAACACGGTCGAAGGACGGAAGGTTGTCAACCTTTAAGAAAGGCCCCTTCTTTCTGGCGATGGAGACGCTGGCCCCGGTGGTTCCGGTGGCGGTCTCGGGTACGGAGTCGATGATGCGAAAGGGAAGCTCCGCGATCACGCCCGGGATAGCGCGGGTGCAGCTGTTACCGGCGATTGAGCCGAAGGATTTCGAGAGCCGGGAAGAGCTTCTGCGGGCGGTCAGGGAAGAGATTGCAGCGGCGTTGCCGGAGCAGATGAAGCCCCTCGAGGGGTGAGTCTGGGCTGGTGACGGAGGGGTTCCTCAGGGACTGGAGCCCCGTCGCTTCGGGAGATTGTCGGCACGGCTGGAGCGATTGGCTTGCGCGGCGAGCTACGCTCGATGATGCCACTCAACCGATGAGATAGATGAATGCGGCAACCGGCGACGTCTGAGTACGCGGAGAGTCGGAACCGCAGATCCTGGAACCGCAGATACGGGAACCGCAGATCCTTCGACTTCGCTGCGCTTCGCTCAGGATGACACGCTTTTGGGGGGCAAGGGGTGGTTCTCCTGCCTTGCGGAGAGATGGTTATTCAAGGGGATGAAATCGCGGCGAAGCTGAGCTGATCCGAAACGGTCCGTGAGAGGAAGGCTCCGGCGGAAGAGGCGAGTCGGGAAGGGTTACTGTTCCCATGCGACCTTGTCTCCGGGGAGCAGGACAATCTGGTTTACGGAGTCGAGGGTTTGGGGAAAGTCCACCTCCGCGTATCCTCCCTGGACGAGAGATCGATGCAGCGAAGCTTGCTGGAGCAGATGAGTCTCTGCGGCCACCTCGTTGTGGCCTTTGCCAGACGCGGCAACATCAATCAGGTACCCAAACGTTGTACCGAAGGGACGAAGCTCGGTCTTGCCGTTGATGCTGACCGAGGACAGCAGGCTTACCGCGGTTTTGGTTCCGAAAGAGACACATTCGACGGAGGACGGGGTGCTGGATGGGCAATTGGTGCGTCCGCCTGCTTCAACCCGAAGGGTCGCCTCCTGAAGATCGCCGACGGTGCGAGCTCCGAGAAGGATGGCCGTGGGTTGTGTCTTGCTGTCGCCGATGGATTGCAGGAAGAGCCTGAGAAATGGCCAGGATCTGAAGCGCTTCGAGATGTCAAAAACCAGATCTGCGCCTGAAGGAAGGGATTTCGCAGCTTTGCGATTTACCGTTCGGGAGAGAAGAAGCTCGACACCGAGGTCGGATGAGGCGGTGACACGATAGTCGGCCTCGAGAGAGCCTTTGTAACTTCCGCGTGCTGACGCGCTCGCGCTCTGGATGAGCGGCTGCTCGATCTTGAGTTGCATGCCGGGAGCGAGATCGACGAATCCACTTCCACTGAAGGAGTAGGAGAAGAAGGCTGCTTCGTTTGCGGGTAGCGGAATCTTCTCAGCGATCGCCCGGCGCCTGCTGTAGAAGGTCTGGCTGCGGGGAAAGCAGGATCGGCGCTCAAGCTGGGATAGCTGGTCGAGGAAATGATTCCATTCCGCGTGAATGTCGAGATCGCCTGCCTGCTGGTTCCAGCCGAGGGGACTAAGGCTTGTGACGCTCCAGCGGTCCCGCCGGTCACTGGGGATGAGCGAGAAGACGGAGCCGTGAATGACGCAGGATGGGGCAGGAGCAGAAGTGTCTTTTCGTTTGTGGGAGGGCAGGACGAGGTTGCTGGTCTGGAAGGCGGGATTGGCTGATGGGCTGGAGAGGGAGGGAACGAGCAGGGAGTAGCCGGAGGCTTCCTCAAGCGTATACGTTCCGCCAGGTGCAGGCGTTCGATGAGCGCACCCCGTGCCGAGGAGAAGGGAAGAGAGGATGCCGAGCAGGAATGTGCATGGGAGAGGTCTGAGCCGACAGTGCAAAGTGATCTCCCGGGCGAAGTTCGGTACGTGGTTTTGACAGTTGCGAAGTGGGGCGAGCTAGTTTGGGCCGCTGCTTTCCGGTCTGCGGTGATCGATGATCTTATAACCTTCGGGGATTTCAAAGAACTTCGGATCGGGTTCGGAGGTCGTGAGGCTGGTTACGGTGAAGACCTGCTGACCGCTGGTGGGACTGCTGACCTTGGAGACGAGATTGATTCCGAGGCGAGGGGAGTACCAGGACTCGCGCGTACTGACGAGAGGCTGTTCGTTTCCCATGACCCCGGGGTTGAGAGTGAGGATATCGCGGGAGCCGGTGACGTCTTCGCCGCTGGTGCTGCTCGTTCCCAGATCCTCGTGTTGGCGATAGGCCTTGCCGTCCAGAGTAGGGCCGGTGACACCGAGCGAGGGCTTGTAGACCGCATCGGTGCGCATGTTGAAGTTGAGCAGCTCGCAGATTTTGGGTCGAACGGCGCAGTTGTACCAGGTGTGCTGGACGGGATCCATGATCTGGATGATCTCGATCTCGGACTTCTGGGTGCCTCCTTTGGGAACGAGAAACCAGCGCTCCTGGTAGATGCGTCCTCTTCCGTCGCGCATGATGGGCCGCTGATTGGTGAGAGTGAGGGTTCCGCTGCCGGCAAGAGAGCGGGACCATTCGGTGACGAGGGTGAGGGTGAAGGGAGCGCCTACGATGGGCGGGACGGTGATGCTCTCCATCCTTCCGCTGGTTCCGCCGTCACGGAGTACAAAGACGTGGTTGTTCGGCGGAGGATTCTGGGCGGCGAGGAGGGGCGGGGCGAGGAGGGGTGGCGCGAGCAGAGTGGAGAGCAGGAGCATCGCAGACGCAGAGCGCATGGTGTGGGTCTCCGGGACGGAGACAGTATAGGCCCCGGTTCTGGACTGGTTCGGTAAAGATTTCGCTGTCGTTGTGCCGCGACGGATCGCCCAATCTACGCGACGGATCGCCCGATCTATTTGACGATGGCGTTGTATCCGTCGGCGCTGAGGCGCTGCTTCATGACGTCGGCCTCTTTGCGAGAGGGGAAGGGCCCGAGCTGAACGTGCAGGAGCTTGTCCTGGGGTTCGTGGCGGACGGCGACGGTGTAGCCCTTGCGCTTGAGGGCGCTGACGAGGATATCGGCATCTTCCTGATGGGAGATGGCGGCGATCTGAACGATGGCTGATGGTCCGGCAGCGACCGGGCGCACCCCGGGAGCCGGGATCGCCGCTGGGGGTCTGACCACGACAGCAGGCTTGAGCTGCGGAAGGGCAGCATGCGTCACCGAGGTCCGTTGAAGCTGGGGTTGGGGCGACGGGGACTCGGAATCACCGACCGATGAAGTGCTGCCGGCTTTGGAATCAACTTTCGAATCGTCGGAGGAGTCTACCGCGGCGGCGTCGGCAGGGGTGAGATCGCCCTGACGGTTGGCCAGGCCCGGGGCGGGCTTGCTGTTGCCGGAGGTGTGCAGGGGAGCGGCTTCGCCGTCTGCTGCGGCGGCAGTGGCGTTTGCGGCGCGGTGGCCCATGCTGTAGCCAAAACCGAAGAAGATGGCGCAGATGATGGCGAGCAGGAAGAAGATGCCGAGCAGCGTGGAGGGGCTGAGAGAGATCTCGCGGTCGGTGGAGTCGGTGTCGAGGTCGTCGTCTTCGAGATAGCGGGAGTTCACGGTCGGATCCTTGGTGGGCAGGAGCCGTCGTGAGGGCACCTACTCTATGGGTTCGGTTGGCGAAGGTCTCGCGGGCGATGGGACAGGAGCCTGCGGAACGCCGGTCCCGCCCTGATGCCCGAAGGAATTCTTCGCAGCGTCCGCGGTCTGGACTGTTTTATTCAACAGGTTCATCAGCTCCATTGGAAGCGGAAAAACGATGGTCGTATTCTTCTCGACACCTATCTCGGTAAGCGTTTGAAGATAACGGAGTTGCAGGGTCATGGGCTGGGTGGCCATGAGGGCGGCGGCGTCGACGAGCTTTTGTGCGGCGTTGAATTCGCCTTCGGCGTGGATGATCTTGGCGCGGCGCTCGCGCTCGGCTTCGGCCTGTTTGGCCATGGCGCGGAGCATGGTTTCAGGCATGTCGACCTGTTTGACCTCGACCGAGACGACCTTGACTCCGAAGGGTGCTGTGTGGCCGTCGATGATGGTCTGGATGCGCTGGTTGAGCCGATCGCGGTGTGCGAGGAGCTCGTCGAGGTCGACCTCGCCGAGGACAGAGCGGAGGGTGGTCTGGGAGAACTGGCTGGTCTGGTAGATATAGTTGGCGACTTCGATGACGGCCTTGGTGGGGTCGATGACGCGAAGGGTGATGACGGCGTTGACCTTGAGGGTGACGTTGTCGCGGGTGATGATGTCCTGCGGGGGGACCTCCATGGCTTCCTGGCGGAGGGAGACGCGGACGATCTGATCGAGGGGGCGGAAGACGAGGATGACTCCGGGGCCCTTGGCGTGTTCGCGGACGCGGCCGAGGCGGAAGACGACGGCGCGCTCGTATTCCTTGAGGATCTTGATGGAGCTGATGAGGTATAGGACGATGATGAGAATCAGGAGAAGGATGGGAGTATCGACCACGGAGACCTCACTTCAGTTATCGCATGTGATTGTACGCGTTGAAGGGGGGCGGGAACGGATCGAGACGGCGGCAGGGCGAGCAGAAGCCTGCTGCCGGAGGTAGAGGAGCTGCAGCGTTTGGGTTGATCAGCTGATGAAATTTTTTTATCGAGGCGGGAGAAGTGCCAGATAAGTCTGGTCGATTTGGAAGCTCTCTGTAAAATGATGATCAACAGACCCATGCTCAAATTGAAATTTAACTTGTAGTAAATGCAAACTGGCGCATTCGGCCCGTTGGGAGTTGTGATGGCACCTGCAAGCTTTGATGGATTGAGGATCCTCTCGCTGGAGTCGAGGCGCGCGAATGAGATGGCGAAGCTGATCCGGACCTTCGGAGGCGAGCCTTTCGTTGTGCCTGCGATGCGCGAGGTTTCACTGGAGTCGAACCGGCTGGCGCTGGACTTTGTAGAGAAGCTGATCGCCGGCGAGTTCGACCTGGTTGTTTTCCTTACGGGAGTCGGCGTGCGCACGCTGATGAAGATTGTTGAGGATGACGAGAAACGCGAGAAGTTTGTCGCCGCGTTGAAACAGACGCGGGTCGCGGCACGTGGACCGAAGCCGGTGGCGGCGCTGAAGGAGCTGGGAGTTCCGATTGCCGTGGTGGCTCCGGAGCCGAATACATGGCGGGAGCTGGTAGATGCTCTCGATAAAGAGTTTGGCGCAGGACTTTCCGGGCTTCGTGTAGCGGTGCAGGAGTACGGCACCTCCAACCCTGATCTGCTGGAGGTTCTGAATGAGAAGGCGGCGTCGGTCACCAAGGTTCCGGTCTATCAGTGGGCGTTGCCAGAAGATCTTCAGCCCTTGCGGGAGGCCGTCCTGAGTGTTTCCAGCGGCGGCATCGACGTGGTGTTGTTTACGACGGGGATCCAGGTGGTTCATCTGTTCGAGATAGCGGAGCAGATGGATTCGGTGGACGCTCTGCGGGCGGGGCTGCGGTCGGTGGTGGTTGCTTCGATCGGACCGACGACGACGGAGGCGCTGAGCGAGTTTGGAGTTCGACCGGACTTTGAGCCGTCGCACCCGAAGATGGGATTTCTCGTGAACGAGGCAGCGCAGCTCTCGGGCAAGCTGGTGGAAGAGAAGAAGAATAAGAACGCTCGCAGCATGAGCGCGCGGCAGGCAGGATTGCGGGTGGCGGTTTCGCGATCTGCGGGGTCTCTGGAAGCTGAGAAGGAGGCTGGCGTGGAAGAGAAAGCTACTCCCATTGCACCAATCGATTTTCTTCACGAGATTACGAGCCGGATTGCGTCGGCAGACTCGTTCCACAAGGTTCTGGGCAGGATCGTCGATTTTGTGACGACGGTCATTCCGTGCGACTCATGCTTCATCTATGTGCTTGAGGGAGACAAGCTGACGCTACGCGCCTCGAAGAATCCTCATGCGGATGTGGTCGATCACTTGGGGATCAAGCTGGGCCAGGGTATTACGGGATGGGTGGCGGAACATCGCGAGCCGGTGGTACTGGCCTCGAATGCGTCTGAGGATTCGCGGTTCAAGCTGTTCAAGAATCTTCCAGAGGATCGCTTTGAGGCGATGCTTTCGATGCCGATCCTGTGCGCGAGCAAGGCGGTCGGCGTTATCAATCTGCAGCACCGGCACTCGTACCAGCACACGACGAATGAGGTTCGCCTGCTGTCGACGATCGGTTACCTGGTGGGAGCCGAGGTAGAGCGAGCGCGACTGGAGAATGAGAATGCGCAGCTGACGGGGCGACTGGAGGCTCGCAAGGCAGTCGAGAGAGCGAAGGGGATTCTGCAGCGCGATATGAAGGTGGGAGAGGAAGAGGCCTACCGGATGATGCAGCGCGAGAGCCGCCAGCGGAGGAAGTCGATGCTGGAGATCGCGGAGGCGATCCTGCTGGGTGAAGAGATTCGCAAAGGACAGATGGCCGCGGAGCAGAAGCCGGCGAACGGGAACTGAGGTCATTCTCCGAGGCGGTAGGGTAGGGCGAAACGACCAATCTGGAGATAGGTGTGTTCGCTGGGCGCCCATATGCGGAAGCTTTCAACCCTGTTTCCCTCGGTGAGATGCCGGGCCATGGCGGAACCACGCTTCGCGCCTGAGGATGCGTCATAGAAGGTTACGGAGAGCGCGTCGTCCTGGCGCGTCCAACCGATGACGTAGGAGCCCGCCGGCAGGGAGACATCCTCGAATCTGATAGGGGACTGAACGACCAGGTAGTGGGAGTATTTTCCATCGGCCGAGTAACCGGCGGTGATGAGAACCACGCCTGCGATGATCTTGTGCTGGGCGTTGATGATTCCCGAGGCGGTGCGCATCTCGGTCTCGATGCGCTCGTGCTCGACGGGGGCTCTTGCGGGCAGAGCGGCGGCTAGCTCTGCCGGTGTGGCGGTCCGCCACGCGGTTTTGGATTGTCCGGCCAGCATGGAGGGGAAGGCCATCGTGAGTGCGAGCAGGAGAGCGAAAGAGGTTTGAAGGCGCATATCGGGTGCCCAGGGTCTACTTGAGGTGAATGATGCCGCGCTGGATGGCGAGGGTGGCGGCGTGCGTTCGATCACCGACGCCGAGCTTGCCGAGCAGGCTGTTGATGTGAGTTTTCACGGTGGCTTCGGAGATCTGGAGATCGGAGGCTATCTCCTTGTTGGAGCGCCCTGCAGCGATGCGCTCGAGGACGTCATGTTCGCGTGCGGTGAGGGTCTGTCCGCCCATGCGTTCCGCGAGCTTCTCGGCGATTCCTGGAGAGATACGCGTCTTTCCGGCGTGGACGATCCTGATGGTGGATGTGAGCTCTTCGACGGTCATGCCCTTCAAGAGATAAGCACGGGCGCCTGCTTCGAGCGCGCGGTAGATATCCTCATCGCCATCGAAGGTCGTCAACACGATGAATCGAGCGGAGGGGTCGTCCTGACGGACGCGCCGGATGGCTTCGACTCCCGAGAGCCCCGGAAGCTGGAGGTCCATGAGGGTGACATCGGGTTGCAGCTCGCGGTAGAGGCGGATGGCCTCTGCGCCATCGGCGGCCTGCCCGATGACCTGTATCTCAGGCATGATGTTGAGCAGGGCGACCAGACCCTGGCGCACGACGTGATGGTCGTCGACGACGAGAATGCGAATCCGGTCGGCCATGGCGCATCAACCTTTCTGTGTTGCCAGAGGTACAGTGAGGGTGATCCGGGTTCCATTCCCGGGGGAACTGATGACGGAGAGTTTGCCACCGATGTTATGGGCGCGTTCGCGCATCCCCTGAAGACCGAAGTGTCCGTTTGTAGAGGATCTTTGCGTGCCGTTGGAGGAGAAGCCGTGTCCGTTGTCGACGACCGTGAGTTGAAGCTCGCCGGGCTCGTAGTTGAGGCTTATCGCAGCAGATGTGGCCTCGGCATGACGAACGACATTGGCGAGAGCCTCCTGGGCGATGCGAAGCACCTCGTTTTCGAGGGAGGCGTCGAGTGCACGATAGGTTCCGCCGATCTGGACCTGCACCGGTAATGAGTGCGAGCTGGTCTTCTCTGCGAGGTGAGAGATCCGTGTGGGCAGAGTGTTCTGGGAGCTTGCGGCACGGAGATCCCAGATGCTGCGCCGGGCCTCATCGATGCCTTCGCGAACATAGGCGCGGGTCTGGTCAATCTGCTGACGAGCGGCGTCGACCTGTTCGTGCGCGAGGAGCTGGTTGGCGAGCTCAAGCTGAACGGAGACTCCAACGAAGCTCTGGGCGAGGGTGTCGTGGATCTCGCGTGCGACGCGCGTGCGCTCTGCGAGCACAACGTTGAACTGCGATCGGAGGCGGCGCAGGCGCAGGCGATAGAGGACGAAGACGATGAGACCCGTAAGAAAAGTTGCAAGGAAGATAAACCAGAAGGTGCGATAGAAGGGAGGCCGAATGGTAAAGGCTACTGCTGTTCCACGCTCGTTCCAGACGCCGTCGTTGTTGGCTGCCTGGACGACGAAACGATATTTGCCCGGCGGAAGATTAGTGTAGTACGCGGTGCGCCGCGGTCCGGGTTCTATCCAGTGAGTATCGAAGCCATCAAGCCGATAGCGATATTGAACGCGAGACGGAGCGACGAAGCTGAGTGCGGCGTATTGGAAGGCGAAGCGGTTGTGACCGGGCCCGATGGTGATGCCGCTCGGTTGCTCAACGTCATCGACGGTGAAGCGCTCGATGGCGACGGGAGGCGGCACGCGATTGAGGAAGAGGTTGCCGGGATCGACGATGGCGACCCCCTTGCGGGTGGCGAACCAGAGCGAGCCTTCGGCGGTCTTCCAGACGGAGGGGTGACCGATGGCCGAGATCTCTTCGGTGGGCATGCCGTCGGAGGTGCCGTAGCGGTTGATGTGCAGCGTGCAGGAAGCCGCGGAGGCGCAGGCGATCATCTCGTAGACGCGGGTACGAAGAATGCCGTGGGCAGAGCCCAGCCAGAGAGAGCCACGATTGTCGCCGACGATGGAGTCGATGGTTTCGGGGAAGTCGGTACGGCGCACGGCGATGAAGCGACCCTCGACGGTGCGGACGGAGAGGCCATTGCCCCGTGTGCCGATCCAGAGATTTCCCTGGGTATCGGAGAACAGGGCCGTAATGGTGTTGCCTGACAGACCGTCCTTAGTGGTGTAGGTGTGGATGGATCCATCCTGATGAAGGACGGAGAGCCCGTTGAGCGTGGCGATCCAGAGATCGGTAGAGCCCATGGGCCGGACGAGCGCGCCGATCAGATCGCTGCCGAGGCCGTTGGCCTGCGTGACGGTGCTGATTTTTCCGCCATTGAGATGAGCGAGTCCTCTGCGGGTGCCTATCCAGAGGCTGCCATCCGTGTCGAGAAGAAGAGAACGTACGAAATCGTCCGGCAGTCCATCGGCAGAGGTCATGGACGTGATGCGCCCGGCGATGATGTGATTGAGGCCATCCGCGGTTCCAACCCAGAGATCTTCCTGGGGTCCGGGAGCGAGAGAGAGGATAACGTCGCTGATAAGACCTTCGCGCGTGGAGAAGGTATGTTTGGTTCCGGAGAGCCAGCGATTGAGCCCATCGCCGTTGGAGCCGACCCAGACGGAGCCATCGGTGGTCTGCGTGATCGCGGTGACCATGTTCTCGCCGCTGCCAGGCAGGGTATGGAAGTTGCGGTGACGAAGGACGTGCAGCCCGCTGCTCTCAGTCCCGACCCAAAGGTCACCTTCCGCATCTTCGCGCAGTGAGAGGATGTTGTCAGTGTTGAGGTCTGGTTCCATCCGCGGAGTGGAGAGGAGATCGTCCATCCGATAGAGGCCATGATTGGTGCCGATCCACATCCCTCCCTGGAAACTTGGAAGAAAGGATTGGATATGCGCGCCATTGAGCGCGGATGGGCCGATCGTCCTGGGGTTTCCGTTGGCGGTGAAGGTGAGCTCGGTTGCGGTACGCTCCCAGACGGAGTGATCTGGGAGATAACCGAAGGCGCGAATGGGCTGGTTTGCGGGCATCAACTGCTGGTACGCCGGGCTGAGAGCGTTGCCGCGATATTGCAAGAGACCTGCGGGCGTTGCGATGAGGAGGCTGTCGCCCGAAGCGGAGATAGCTGTCGGCGCAGAAGGGGTCTTTATAGCAGAGAAGCGATTGCCGTCGAAGCTCGCTAAACCCGCGCCGGTCAAGGCGTAGATGGAGTCGTTTACGGATGCCATGGAGAGCACGTCTGGAGAGGGAAGGCCCTCGGCGGTGCTGTAGCGCTGAAACGAGTGGCCGCTGTAGCGGAGGATGCCGTCGGCTGTCCCTATCCACACCGTGCTGTCTTCGGAGCCCTGCGCGAAGCAGCAGATGTCATTGCTGGTGATGGCCGGAGTGTTCTCGTGCTGGAAGGTTTTGAATTCGACGGCATTGGAGCGAACGATTCCACCCTCGGTGCCGATCCAGAGATAGCCGTCGCGGGACTGAAAGATTGCGTGCACGCTGTTCTGTGGAAGCCCATTCTCCGTCGTCCAGGCCTGATGGCTGAGGTTGGAAGAGGATTGTGCCGCGGCGAAGGTGGAGACGAGAACCAGCAGCAAGATCGGAAGGAGAAAGCGTGCGCGATGGAAGGAAGACCTCATGTTCTGGCTGTAGGGAATGGTAGTGGTTTTATCTTCCCCGGTCTTCTGAAATCTCGCTGCTACTGTTTCTCATTTATCTTCTCATCACCATCTTTTAGCGAACTAACATACGCGACCAGATCGTTCACCTCTGAGCCCTGGAGGATCTGACCGAAGGCGGGCATCTGCTTGCCGCCCTTGAGAATCTGGTTACGGATTTGATCCCGGGTGAGCCGGTGACCCGCGTCGGAGAGGTCAGGTCCCTTGGTGCCGCCGTGATGATGGACGGAGTGGCACTGGGGACATCCATTGTCGAGGAAGGCATGAGCTCCGCGAGTGGCGGGATCGCTGCTCGCCTGCGCCGGAGGTGTCTCCTGCTGGCACACAGCGAACGCTGTTGAGAGAGAGAGACCGAACGCGAAGACGTGGAGCTTCATTGAGCGGGGGTTCCATCCCGTTTGGCGGTGGAGGGCTGCACCGGCAGGTCGGAGTGTGTATGCCAGGGCACCGTTTCGTTGGCCACCTCGGTGTGCTTGCGCAGGTATTCAAGCGCATAGGTACTGGCTGTAGGATCGTCCTTCTGATCTGCGAACATGGCTGCCTCGTGGGCGGCTCTATCGTTCATGCCGAGGCGGCGGTAGACGATGGAGAGAATGTAGTGGGCCGCGAGATCGTCGGGATCGATACCCTGAACGTTCTCGTATTCCGCGCGGGCTTCGTCGTACTTGTGTTGCTGGTAGTAGGAGAAGCCAAGCTCGCGGTGCGCATCGCGAGAGCGTGGGAACTGCACGGCGACTTCGCGGAGGTTCGCTATCGCGGCATCGAGATTGCCCTGGTTTCGCTCCACGAGGGCAAGATAGTAGAGTGCACGGGCGCTGTGGGGATTGAGAGCGAGAGCTTTATTGAGGCTGGTGCGCGAATCGTCGTAGCGCTGCCACTGAAAGTTGGCTATGGCGACGTTGGTGAAGGCATCCGGATAGTCGGGCCGCAGCGCAGCTACCTGCTCGAAGGCACGTACGCTCTCGGCGTACTGCTGTGCATCGAGCATGGCGATTCCGTAGTTGTTCCAGCGCATCCACAGGGGATTGTCGGCAGGATCGGGGGCTGCTGCAGGATTGTCTCCTAGCTGGAAGGTGCGGGTGCGGGAGGCCATCACGACTACCGGTTGAACGTAGTGCTGCTTCTGCATGGCGAAGTCGATGAAGTGCTGATCGAAGCGCCGGTAGTTTACGCGTGTGGTGATGGAGATGGGTCCTCTGGATCCAGCGGGGATGCGGAACTGGTAGCGAACGATCTGGGAACGGCCCGAGGGAATGGTGTTGTTATAGGCGGCGACGCGAGTGTCCCAGACCTGATGGAGATCGTTGAGTCCGCCCCTGATGTTGACCAGCCGGTTGGTGAAGTTGTGCGCACGAGGATCGATCTCGCCATTGGCCTGGAGGGCACCGGAGTGCGAGAGGACGTGCCCAGAGGCGTCTTTGGCTTCGAACTCTACCCAGCTTTCATACATGTCTCTCTGCTCGGGGACGTGGCTGTGTGCGATTCCCTTGTTCTGAATGATGGTGGAGATGGTGACCGTATCTCCGGCTTTGAGGGTGACAGGAGTGGTGCCCAGCGGGGCTGTCATGCTGCCGCCATTCTTCTCGATACCGAAGATGTCGATGTTGAAGACGTTGTCGCGCAGGAAGGCGACAGTCTTTTCGAACTGCACGTCGTAGTTGTAGAACTTCGCCATGATGGTGTTGGCACCGATCCAGCGGTGACTTGCAAGTTTGCCGTCCTTCGCGCCGGGATCGGGAAGGGAGAGTTCTTCCCGGCGCATGTGGCAGGTCTGGCAGTTTGAAACTGTGTCCTTGGTGTAGAAGGGCAGCGGTGATTGTTTGGAGAAGCTGGACTGTTGCCACTCGTCATAGAGGAAGATGGCGCGCTGCCACTTGTAGTCGTTGAGTTGCTTCGGCAGAGCGGCTTTATGGCAGGCTGAGCAGTATTCGCTGGTGCGGTAGAAGTCCTTCATGACGGCTTGGGAGTGCCGGTCTAGGTGCGTGAGGATGGCTTTGTCGGAGACCTCGCCGTAGATGGGCTCGCCATTCTCATCAACCAGCACGGCAGGCTGTCCGAGCACGTAGCTTCCTGTGCCACGGGTATCGGTCTTCTGAATGGAATGGCACACCGAGCAGGTGACGCCGTCCTCGTCGAATTTGCGATCGACGGTGGAGCCCTTGGTCAGCGCGCCCGAGACCAAAGCGGTGGGATTGTGGCAACCCTCGCAGTGGCGGGTGAACTCAACGCCTTTCTCTTGTGTCAGCAGATTGACGTTGCGTGTGTACCAGGGGGTACGGAAGGAGTTTGCGTGAGCAGACTGCCGCCACTCGTCGTGCGCCTGCTGATGGCAATGGCCGCAGTACTTTGCAGTGGGGAAAGATTTGGGATCGATGAACTCCCCGTTGCCGGTTGCGGCGAACGAAGGAAGGAAGGGCTGACCGGCGCCGAACCGATAGCTGTAGTGCTCGGCGGTGGACTGGGAGTAGGCGTGACGCTGCGTCGTCTGCGGAGATTCATTCGTGGCGTACGCGGTCGAGGTGTGAAGAGCGGCGATGAAACACGCGGCGCTGGTGCCCAAAAGGGTGGCAACAAGCAGGCGGCCGATTCGCCGGGGCAGGAAGCTGGATTTCATCGCGCGCTGATTTTATTGAACTGCAGGCCGAGTTGGCCATCCATCAAAAGGTTGAGGTGATGTTCAGGGACGGGAGCCCTGACCCTCGGTCAAGGTGAGGATCTGATCGGGCTTGGGAGCCGTGAACTTTTCTACCGTGCCGCTGGGCCAGTGCACCTCGATGGAATCGATGGTGGTTGAGTCGCCCAGGCCGAAGTGGATGCGGGGATCGTGGGTCGAGGCGTAGCTTGCACCGGAGATGACGTCGCCGCGCTGCTTTTTGCCGGCAGAGGTGAGATAGACGGTAGCTCCGATGGCGTCGCGGGGGCTTTTTGGACCGCCAATCAGCTTGAGCTCAATCCAGTGGTGCTTGTCGGCAGAGACGTTGCGAAGAAGCAGCGGGTGGGAATCGATGACATTGATGACCACGTCGAGTTTGCCGTCGTTGAAGAGGTCGCCAGCGGCGAGGCCGTGTCCGGCGACAACGCGGGCGAGCCCTGAGCCTTGGACCGCGGGGACGGGATCGAATTTCTTCCCTTCGAGATTATGGAAGAGCGTGGGGCGTTCCGCGTAGCTTGTGCCCCAGGGCATCTGATCCACGATGGGATAGACGTGACCGTTCGCGCTGATCAGATCTTTCCAGCCATCGTTGTCATAGTCGATCGCCGCATTGCCCCAGCCGAGGAAGGGAACCGTCGGCTCTGCGAGACCGAGTTGGTAGCTGACATCGGTGAAGTTGGCGTTTCCATCGTTGCGATAAAAGGGGTTGTAGTCGTCGGAGAAGGTGGTGTTGTAGAGATCGAGAAGACCGGTGTTGCGGAAGTCGCCTATAGCGATACCCATCGAAGCGGTTTCGCGGCCGCCTTCGTTGAGAGCGTAGCCGGATGCGTAGCTTATGTCTTCGAAGGTGCCATCGCCTTTGTTGAGATAGAGGTAGTTTGGGGTTGAGTCGTTCGCGATGACAAGGTCCACCTTGCCGTCGTTGTTGAGATCGACGAAGGCAGAGGTGAGTCCGTAGTAGCCAGCCGTGTCGGCGACCCCTGCTTTCTCGCTGACATCGGTGAAGGTTCCGTCGCCGTTGTTGTGAAAGAGGTGGTCGGGCTCGCCCTTCAGTCCGCGCGGACCACACATGACGTCCTGGCCGCGGAACTGGCAGAAGGCATTGGGACTCTCTTTTTTGTCCGGAGCAGGCGCGGAAGCAATGTCGTAATGAACATAACCTGCCACGAAGAGATCGAGTCTGCCGTCGCCGTCGTAGTCGCCCCAGGTTGCCCCTGTCGACCAGTTGCCGAGGGTGACGTTGGCCTTCTCTGCGACATCGGTGAAGGTTCCGTCATGATTGTTGTGATAGAGCCGATTTTTGCCGAAGTTGGAGACGTAGATGTCTGGCCAGCCGTCGTTATCGTAGTCGGCGACCGCGGCCCCAAAGCCCCATCGCTGGTTGGTGACGCCGGCTTTGTCGGCGACGTTGGTGAAGGTTCCATCGTGATTGTTGTGAAACAGCGCCGCCTTTGGCGCAGGAGCTTTGCCGGAGAGCGCGTCGAAGGTGGAGCCGTTGACGAGGTAGATGTCGAGCCAGCCATCGTTGTCGTAGTCGATCAGAGCGACGCCGGAGCCATTGGCCTCAAGGATAAAGTGCTTCTGCGGTGTTCCCATGGTGTGGGTCCATGTTGCGAGACCCGATTTCTGCGTGGCGTCTTCGAAGACCATAGGGCCGCTTTTGACAAAGCCTCCAGCGGTGATGGGGCGATGCTCGGCATCGTAGACTGCCTCGTGCGTTCCACCGGTGTTGACTCCGCCAGATGCTGGAGCCTGACCTCCTTCCTGCGGCCGGTCGTGTTGCGGGCCAGACTGCAAAGCGCACAGAGCGGGAAGGGTGGCGAACAGGCTGCAAAGTGCGGCGGCGAGCAAAAACCGTTTCATGCGGAGTCCTTATGTAGGACGGGAGCTTGGCTACTCCAGGCCGTCAACATGTTTACCACGGGAGATGCCGCAAGAGTAAACCGGGCCGGGTAATGCCAAGGAAAGCACGCGGTGTTAGGTTGGTTGTATTTGGCGCTGTGAAAGGAAGTTGAGAGATCTGATGGATGATGGAATGGGCAGATGGTTTTCGCGCAGCGTGATGGTTTCTTTGGCATTGTTTGGGATGCTGTGGACGTCGGGAGTGAGCGCACAGGAACGCAAGCCTGATCTCGTGCTGCGAGGAACGATTACCCAGGCCAGCCGTGAGAGCTATGTGGAGGTTCCATTTACGGTCCCAGCTGGTGTCGTGCGCGTGAGCGTGGATTTTCACTACACGGGTCACGATAAGAAGGCGACGCTCGATCTTGGGCTTCTGGACAGCGAGAGGTTCCGTGGATGGAGTGGAGGGAACAAGAGTGCGTTCACGGTCTCCGAAGCGGATGCCACTCCGTCATATCTTCCGGGGCCGATCAAGCCGGGGGTGTGGAACTTACTGCTCGGCGTGCCCAGCATGCCGGACGGCGTGACATCGAGCTATATAGCAAAGGTATATTTCGGGCGCGAGGGAGACAGGATTGGCGCTTCAACGTTTGGTGCAGAAGCTGTCCCTGAACCGGTTCGCGGCGGACCTGCCTGGTTCCGCGGCGACCTGCATATGCATGATGCACACAGCGATGGAAGCTGCACGAGCGAAGCGGGGAAGAAGGTTCCGTGCCCATTATTCAAAACGGTGGAAGCAGCGCGTGCTCGCGGACTGGATTTTATTGCGATCACCGATCACAACACCATCTCTCAGTTCGACGAGATGCGCGAACTGGCTCCTTACTTCGATCGCATGCTGCTCATTCCGGGGCGGGAGATTACGACCTTTGATGGACATGCAAATGTCTTTGGGACTACCGAATTTATCGATTTCCGACTGACGAGCAAGCATGTACCGACCTTCGAGGACCTGGCGAATGAGGTCGAGAAGAAGCATGCGCTCCTTTCCATCAATCATCCGGGATCGCCGACGGGCGCGGAGTGCATGGGGTGTGGATGGTCGGTGAAGGATACGGATTACAGCAGGGTGCACGTGATCGAGGCCGTGAATGGAGGATCGATGGATGGTCCCCAGTCAGGAATTCCGTTCTGGCAGAGACGTCTGAACGAAGGCTTCCGCATTACTGCGATCGGGGGGAGCGATAACCATAACGCTTCCTATGATCCTGAACACGAGTCGGCGATTGGACTGCCCACGACGGTCGTCTATGCAGAGAATCTTTCCGAGGAGGCTGTGCTGAAGGGGATTCGCGCGGGACATGTGTTTGTCGATCTGCAGGGGTCGCGAGATCGCGCAATCAGCTTTACGGCCGAAGACGGGGCGCAGAAGGTGATGATGGGTGACGCTATGAAAGCGGCTGCGGGAACGAAGGTTCATTTCGCGCTAACGGTCACGAATCTTGCAGGAGCCCAT
Source organism: Edaphobacter sp. HDX4 (assembly GCF_036877565.1). NCBI lineage: Bacteria > Pseudomonadati > Acidobacteriota > Terriglobia > Terriglobales > Acidobacteriaceae > Edaphobacter > Edaphobacter sp. HDX4. The sequence goes on along the minus strand of NZ_JAEDXW010000001.1, from coordinate 89,186 downwards.
GCGGAAGAAGTGATGGATGGGGTAGCGAAGCCACTGGGCGATGGGATAAAAGGCAGCAGCGAGACGCGAGAGTTTGATGAGACCGTAGACGGCAAGAGGCACTGGGTGGCTGTGAATGTTCGAGGAGAGAATGGACGACTGCTGATCCTTGGGAACCCGGTGTATCTGAATCAGTAGAACGAAACGAAATCAGTAGAGCGAAGCGAGGGGAGGCTGTTCTGCTCAGAACCCTTTGCCGCGGAAGAGATATATGAGCTCAATGATGAGGATGACCACGACAGTGAACTCGAGGAAGAACGCCCGGCTCTGATTGAACTGGTCCACCATGAAGCGATAGAGATCTTCGGCGGTATCGATCTTCTGCTGGACGAGATCTTTGTAGTCGGGAACTCCCACCTTTGCGGCAGCGAGACGGTAGAGCCGCGCGGCGAACATGTCGCTGAGGAACTTGATGGCGTTGTCAGCGTGCTCGGTCAACTCCATTACCTCAAGAAGGACGGTATGAAGACGGTTTGCCGAGCCGGCGCGACGGAACCCGCTGAAGATCCCAGTGCGCTGCTCGAATGAGTCATAGACCGTATCCAGAACCTTGGTCAAGAGGTCGTCGTAATGGCGGAACTCGAGAAGCTGAGAGTTGGCATATTCGAGCAACTGGATGGCGGCTTCGGCTCCGGCGGGTGTGTCGTACAGAAAGGCCGCGTTCCAGCCGATTACTGCCAGATCGGTGGGGTAGTAGGAGATGGTGGATTGGAGGACCTCCTGACGCTCGTGGCTGGAGAGAGCCAGAGTGTCTCCGCGAACGACCTGAGCAATCTGTGAACCGTAACGGGCGATAAGATCGGGCGCATCGAGAGAGCCGGTAATGTGGTGGATGTGAACGATGAGGTAATCCTCAGAGAGCCAATCGGTGTAGGGCTTTACCAGCGCGGAGGCGGCAAGGTGAAGACGTCGACGAACGATGTCCGAGGCATGAGATGCGAAGTCAATCTCCCAGGCCCAGCGGCTTGCAAGCGCGATGAGAGTCTCCCACGAATCGGAGAATGTCAGGTGCAGGAGAACGCTGACGACACCGTAGTCGTAGTACTTGATCTCGCCTTCGAGCCGTTCTCCGCCCTCCAGAACGAGAGGCTCGGTCGGTTCAACGACTGGAGGTCGCTTGTAACGAACGTATCCGGGCGCGGGGTGCTTGAGGGCTGGCTGCTGAAGAGTGGGAGCGCTTAGAAGATCGCGGAGGCGGTCCAGGCGAATCTCTTCGCAGACGTCGAACTGGAGCAGGATGTGGATCGTCCCGGAGAGGACAATCTGGCCCGCGGCTTGGCTCTGGTCCGGCATCCTGAAAGGATAGTACCGCCAGATGAACCCCACGGGTATTTCGAGCTTGTTTGTTCCCATTTTGCTTCCCAATCAGCCAGGCACTCCCTGCCGATTGAAGCTGTTGTTTTGCAGTTACCCATCGCATTTGAATCTAGCCCGAATGTGGGGATCTGCTTGTGTTGTGGGTGCTGGAACGAAGGGGGCCGGCAACTGATGCAGAAGGATCCGGCGGAGATGATTCGCTACTTTGGCGCAGCGAAGATATGGAAGCTGCATTTCCGAAATGTAAGCGCTCCGTTACCGCATTTTGTAGAGACTTTTATGGATAACGGGTACTACGATATGTACCAAATTATGAAGGCCGCTCGCGAGGTCAATTTCGATGGGATCATCATTCTCGATCACACTCCGACGGTTGTAGGTGGGCATTTCACGGAACAGGCATATGGCTTCGCGTATATGAAGGCACTCAACAATCGAGCGGAAGCCGAAGCTAGATCATAGTGACGCGCAATTATCACGAATCTATTTCAAAGGATTGAGATTGGAATGGGGAGATTTGGGGCAGCTTTAGTGACAGTTCTAGGGCTGAGCCTGTGTCTCGGGCACTACGGAATAGCCCAGCAGGCCGGGAAGCGTCAGGTCGATAAAGATTGGCCGGTCTATGGGGGTAGCAACGAGCAAGACCACTATTCGACTCTTTCGCAGATCAATCGTGGCAACGTGAAGCAGCTTACGACCGCGTGGACTTACGATACGGGTGAGACCGGCTGGCTCGAAGTGAATCCCATTATTGTCGGTCGTGTCCTGTACGCGTGTACGCCAACGCATCACGTGATTGCTCTCGACGCAGCGACGGGAAAGCTACTTTGGAAGTTCGATTCCGGACTCACAGGTATCGCACGATCGCGAGGAGTCTCTTTCTGGTCGGATGGCAATGACAGCCGTATCTTCGCGGGTTTCCGCAGCTTTCTCTACGCAATTGATGCGAAGAATGGTAAGCCAATCCTGAGCTTCGGGGAGAACGGTAAGGTCGATCTTCGGAAGGGCCTTCGCGGAGAAGACTACCTCTCGCAATCGGTCCAACTCACGAGTCCCGGAGCGATTTATAAGGATCTCATCATCGTCGGAGGCCAGAACCCTGAGACGTACCCGTCGCCTCCTGGCGATATACGAGCCTTCGATGTGCACACCGGCACCGTTCGCTGGACCTTTCATACGATCCCCCATCCCGGGGAGTTCGGCTATGAGAGTTGGCCAGCGGATGCCTGGAAGAAAGCGGGCGCGGCAAACAACTGGGCCGGGATGGCAGTCGATACAAAACGCGGAATCGTCTATGTACCCACGGGTTCGGCTGTCTTCGATTTCTATGGAAAGAACCGGATTGGCAACGACCTCTTCGCGGATACCTTACTTGCTCTTGATGCTTCTACGGGAAAGCGCCTATGGCATTTCCAGGGAGTGCACCATGACTTGTGGGATCGCGATTTTCCGGCTCCTCCGGCCTTATTGACTGTTCGCCGCAATGGGAAGTCGGTCGACGCGATCGCGCAAACCACGAAGTCTGGTTTCGTATTCCTGTTCGACAGGGACACGGGTGCTCCGCTTTTCCCTATTCACGAAAGCAGCTATCCGTCGAGTACGGTGCCAGGAGAAGTGACTTCACCAACTCAGCCCTTACCGTTGCTTCCGGCTCCATTCACTCATCAAGAGGTGACCGAGGCGACTCTGACTGAGCGTACTCCTGAAGCCCACGCGTGGGCGTTAAAACAGTTCCGGAGTTTCCTGCCCGGTGGGCAATTTACGCCTCCCAGCGTTGACCAGCTAACTATAGATATGCCCGGCTTTGCAGGGGGAGGGGAGTGGGGCGGCCCGGCGGTGGACCGGGCAAACGGTGTGCTCTATGTCAACGCAAATGATACGGCCTGGCTGGTTGGATTGACTGTTCCGACGCCCCCAGGAAGCGCGGGTGAGCGCATCTACCAGAGCCAATGCAGTGTGTGCCATGGGATCGATCGTGCTGGAAGTCCTCCTTCGGTGCCGGCTCTCCAGGGGATTGAAGGTCTCCTCACGGAGGAAGAACTTTCCGCCACTATCCGTCAAGGTAAAGGCAGAATGCCGCCGTTCAACAGCCTGGACGATAAGGAAGTTGTCGAGCTTGTCCATTACTTGACGCGGGCGCCACAACAACAAAGACGGAACCCCGCGGGCCATGAACCGGCAAGAGCTGAAGCCAGCCACAATCCCACTCCCGTAGCGGATGATGACATGCCGTACAAGACAATCGGATTTCGCCGCTTTCTTGATCCGGATGATTATCCGGCGACCTCCACGCCCTGGGGAACACTGAGCGCGATAGATATGAACAGCGGCAAATATCTTTGGAAGATTCCGTTTGGAGAGTATCCAGAGCTTCTCGCGAAGGGGATGACGAAGACCGGTTCTGATAACTATGGTGGGCCGATCGTGACAGCCGGGGGGCTTGTCTTCATAGGAGCAACGGTCTTCGATCAGAAATTCCATGCTTACGACAGCCACACCGGAGAGCTGTTGTGGGAGACGACGCTGCCTTTCTCCGGGCTGGCTACACCGGCAACCTACATGATCGATGGCCGCCAATACATCGTGATCGCAGCAGGGGGCGGCCAGACCAGCAAGAAGCCTTTGGGTGGCCTGTACATTGCATTTGCTCTGCGATGAACGGGAGGAACAAAGATTTTCCGGAAGAAGGGTTTGCTTGAAATGACAGATGACGCACTGTGAATTTGAATCGCAGTGGAGACCACCCTCAGGGAAGGGCTTTCCATTCCCGCCTGCCCGGAAGGAATGAACTTACTAAAGGCATTTGCTGACGCCCCATCCCACATCATTTGTGTTCATCCGGGGCAGACAGAGTGGGTCAGCCGGAATCAGCTGCGCCGCCCACGCTCTGCCCAGCCTCTCCAGACCCAGTGGCTACTTGATGCTGATGTGAAATGCTCATTCACGATTTTTTGCCTACTAATGTTCTATCAACGTTACCCATTTCTAATAAGTGAGATTTCCGTGGTGACCGTCTCCGACAGACCCTCGCCGCAAAATACCTGAAGAGGATAGAGATGAGGATAGTTGTGCGGAATATTTTGATGGTGCTGGGATTTCTGGGGTCGATTGCGGCTCCGTTATGGGCTGCTAAAGGAAACAACACACCGTCTGCATTGATGATCAGCGATACACACTTCAATCCATTTCACGATCCGGCGAAGGTGAAGCAGTTGGAGGCTGCTCCGGCGAGCGGATGGGAGGCCATTTTCGCGAGCGCCGATTCTCCGACCCAGAGCCAAGATTTCGAGGCATTGCGGACGGCATGCAAGCTGCGCGGCATTGACACGCCATACTCGCTATTTTCTTCGGCAATACGCGCGATCCATCGCGACGCCGCAGGAGCAAGTTTTATCACGATCAGCGGCGACCTGTTGGCACATCGCTTCGATTGCATGTTCGCGAAGACGCTGCCGGGGGCTACGCCCGAACAGTACACCGTGTTTACGGCGAAGACCATCGAGTATGAAGTGCTGCAGTTCAAACATTCCATTCCTGGCGCGACCTTCTATCTCGCGCTGGGGAATAACGATTCATCCTGTGGCGATTACCGTCTGGATCCAGGCATGGAGTGGTTCAAGATACTGTCACACGTAGCCGCGGATGGTGTAGGCCCTACCTGGACCAAGGCTGCAACAGAGAGCTTCGGACAAGGCGGATACTACAGTGTGAAGATGGCCCCGCCGATGAAAAAGACACGCATAATCGTAGTCGACGATACATTCCTGGCCGGTGGCTATAAGTCGTGCAAAGGTGACAAAAATCCGGAGCCCGGCGAAAACCAGATGGCCTGGCTGCAGACTCAACTCGATGATGCGCGAGTGCACCATGAGCGGGTATGGGTGATGGGACATATTCCACCGGGCGTCGCTCCCTACGCGACCTTTCAACAGCAGAAAAAGAACATGAATCTATGTACTGCCGAAGGCAAACCGGCAATGCATATGCCGACGGATCTGCTGGGCGACACGATCGCGAGAAATGCCGATGTTGTGAAGCTGGGGATCTTCGGACACACTCACGTGGATGAATTGAGGCTGCTGACCGGCGCGGCAGGAGATGTGCCGTTGAAGAATGTGCCGTCCATTACGTCTATCGGCGGGAACTATCCATCGTTTACCATTGCGAAGCTGGATCCGCAGACTGCCGAGCTTGAGGACTTTACGGTGATCAGCTCACCCGATCCAGAGGGCTCAAGCTGGGCAAAGGAGTACACCTTTTCAGAGTGGTCTGGAGACACGGGATTTACCCCGGCGACTCTGCGGAAGATGATTGCAAACCTGGAGGCCGATTCAAGTGGCACAACGCAGTTTAGCCAGGATTACATCCTCGACTGGTCTGCAGGTGCACAGCGGCAGCAATTACAGGCGATCTGGCCTGGATATGTATGCGGGATGAATCATTCGCATGCTGAGGATTACAAATCATGCGTGTGCCGCAGTCCATTGGGCAATCGTCTGGGTGGAGGTTCCCAATGAGACCCCCGTCTCTCTTACCTAATGTTCTGCTGGAGCTCTCAGCTCTATGGAATGGCTTCAGGCGGGGCAGTTACTCACGCTAAGCTGTGTTGCAACGAAGAGAGAACTTTCGCTTCTTCAACTTCTTCATTGATTCTTCTCGACTAGAGCTTGCCAGACAAAACCATGCCATCGCCATAGAGGACCAATCGGTACTCCCTGACGATGGCATGGATGCTTCTCACACTCAAATCGAATTTTCATGAACTGGACTGCAGGATCGCAATTAGCATCAGCGGCCAGTCCATACGGGCGCGAGCCAGGCGATTGGTTTTTCGGGAGAACCACCTGGAGCATCGCCTCCACCCGCGTTCCACACGCGGATGTAGAAGTACTTGCTCGTAGAGTCTGTGACGGTGGGAGACCAGTTTACGGTGTAGTCAGGCGTATCAGGGACAAAGGTCTTGAGGACTTCTCCATGGTCCTTCACGATCTCGATTTTAGTGATCTTGTCCTTGGGCTGGTTCGTGTCAGGATCGCTGATTCGGATATCGAACTTGAAGTTGTCTGGCCGCGCGAGCGTTGAGCCCATGATGGCACCGTTCACCGTATAGCGGCACTGAATGTTGTTATCGAGCGATGCATAGGTCCGACGATGTTTCATCGCGTCGAGAATGGCAACCTTGGTTCGGCTGGTGGCAAGGACAAACGTACGGGAGGTATTGCGTGCAATTCCCGTGGTGTTGTGGTTGTCGTTCCCGTCGACAGGAGAGACCTTCCACCCTTTGTCGAGAGCTGCGATAAAGGCAGGTTCATGAATTTTGTTATTGGAATTAATCACCTCGAGCATCGTGATGATTTCGGTAATCTGGGGATCGCGATATGCCCAGTTATTGTACTGGTCGGCGCTGGGGTGGTTAAAACTGGCGACTACAGGGCCGGCGCCATTGGATTTCGCTGTCTTAAGCCATTTGTAAAGATAAGGAAGATCGACTCCGGGATCGAGGGCATTGAGGTACCCTGCGCTGTTGAAGACATTGATATGTCCGACGCCATTAGGTCCATTGTTCTCTGAGTGCTCATAACCGGCGATCGCGACGAACTCTGAGGTGGTTGCTTCGGCGGCCTGCCGCTTGGCTTTCATCCATGTGGCGTTCGTCGGGCTCGCAGGCTGGAAGCCAGCGTCCTGGGAGTGATCGGTGACGGCATAGAAATCATAGCCATTTTCCTTCGCCAACGCATAGTGGACGGAGGGTGGCCCCTGATACTGCTTCCAGTCAGGCCTTAGCTGGTTGTATGGTCCGGGATACTGAGCTGATCCGATAATAATCATCGAAGGGCATTTACCACTGGCTGCCTGATGGTCCTCCGGCGCCCAACTCTGGACATCAGGGTCGTTGTGGTCAGGACCGTAGAGAGGCACTCCCTTGCACCCGCTCTTGGCCCACTGCTCCCCATGTGACCAGGTGAAACTTGTGTGTGCGTGCGTGCTTCCCCTGTAGATGTGATATTCAGGCGCGGTTGCGTTGGAATGTTGGCTGGCTTTCGTGGCAGTCGCGCTTGCGTGCTTGGTTTGCTGACCTGCCCATGCATAAGCTGCGGCACCGGCGAAGGCGGGTATGAGGGCTGTCATGGTGAGAGTCCGAAGAATTAAGGCAGGAGTACGTGACATCAGATTGTCCTTTCGAGGGCCGGTGGTTTGGAATTCCTTCGGCGGTTGACAGAGCACAGGAGGTGCGGTGCGGGAGAAGCAGAGATTCATTTCTGGTTCTCCCGCGAAACCGTGCAGCTAAAACTCCAACTTCAAAGCAAGCTGTACGATTCTTGGGGCGCCCGCACCCGTGATCTTGCCGAACTGTGAACTGCTGAGGGTTCCATTCGGGTTGTTCAGGTTCACATTGTTGAACGCGTTGAAGACTTCTCCACGGAAGAGCAGATCACTGTTTTCGTAGATTGCGAATCGCTTGAATGCAGAGATATCCGTGTTGACCTCGCCGGGACCAATCAGCGGATTACGTGGCGAGTTGCCGTAAGGCGTACCCGCAGCGGGAGCTGCAAAGGCCGCGGTGTTGAAGTACTCCGCGATTTTTTTCGCCCGGCTGCGTCCGCCGCCAAGGTTTGGATCGCCAACCCGGTCCGGTCGGTCCGTTGCAATACCGTCCAGATTGCTATCTACGCCCGAAGTAACATTGAATGGAGATCCGCTAGAGAGCGTTGTGATGCCGTTGATCTGCCATCCGTTGAAGATTTCTTTGCCGAGCAGACCCCAGCGATGAACTCCCGGCAAGGCATAGAGGTAAGAGACGACGAAGCGTTGTGGAACCTCGATTGAGGAAAGACCCCAGTCACAGGAAACACAGTTCTGGTTGGAGAGTTGAAACGCAGTCGTGCTGGTTGGATCGCCAGAGGTGTTGTCATACGCTCTCTCCCACACGTAGCTTCCATTCAGAGAAAATCCGTGGGTGAAGCGGTGAGTGAGGGTCGCCTGGAAGGAGTCGAATGCGGAGCTGCTTGAAGTATCCCAGAGACTGATTCCGGCATACGGCTGAATTGGGCGACGTGCATTGAGGCCAGCCGAGCTGGTGGAGGCACCAGGTGCGTAGACGGGGGAGTTCTCATCGCGGAGTAGGTAGAAATGATGCCCCATACTACCGACATACGCGACGTGCGCACTCCAGTTGTTTCCGAGCTGCTGCTCGAGCGTAAGGTTATATTGCTGGAGGTACGGGATAGCACTGTTGTTGGGGGCCATGCCGGCCATCGTGGCGCCGGGAATAAAGGTTGGATTCTTCAGGTCGACCTTATAAGGGAATGGGTCGGCGGCGGGAGCATAGGGCGTATTGAGATTAGGAGTCTTATTGATGGTAATGACAAGCGAAAAGGGCTGCTGCTGGAGGTTGCCGACGATGTCCTCCTGGGTGGCCGAAAAGAAGATGCCATAGCCTCCCCGCAGTGACGTTCTACCGTTGCCGAACACGTCATAGGCGAAACCGACGCGCGGAGCGAACTTGGTGTAGGAGGTATGAAGAATGCCGTCTGGAACGCCAGGATCGCCCGATACAAGTACACCCAGCGGAGCGTTGGGGAAACGTGTGGACTGGACTCCCTGCTGGAACGTAGTAAGGTTGTTCTGCCCGGCGAAGGGATAATAGACCTCCCAACGAAGTCCGAGGTTTAGGGTAAGGCGAGGCTTAATATGCCAATCGTCCTGGATGAAGAGTGAAGGGTCCGGGGAATGGAGGCGGGAAGAGGTTCCATTATTCTGCTGAAAGGTGTTCGCGTGGCCTTCAAGAAAATCGGCAAGAGCATTGCCCGTAGTACTACCAGTGAAGCCTAGCTTGCCGGCAACCAGAAACTGGCCATCCGACCGCGAGACGTCCATGATGTAGGAGCCGCCAAACTTCAGCGTGTGATTGCCCTTCGTATAGTTTAGGGTATCCAAAATGCCGTAGGATCCCTGCGAGTTATTTGATTGGCCGCTTCCTGCGGTTCCCATGATCCAATATCCGGTGATATTGATAAACGGCTGAGCGTTGTAGGGTGCATTTTGCCCGATGGAGCTTCCGAAGTCCGCCCAGGTATTGCCGGAGACGGAGTTTCCGATGATCGACTTGTTCAGAGTGTTGAAGATGCGCAAGCTGTTGACGGCTCTCGGCGAGACGATCCACGTATCCCCAAGCACATAGTTATATTGGCCGCTATAGGTCGTATCCCCGCCAAAAGCGAGAATGCCATTCCCCTGGGCGGTGAGATTGTAGCCTGTACCTTGCGAGTTGAAGTAGGTGAACTGGAGTTTGTGCGCCTGATTCAACTGGTAGTCGAGCCGAGCCGAGCCTTCATCTCGTTTGGTAGGACTTCCCATCATTTGCTGGGCTGGCGCTCCGGGCGTAGCGGACGTCGCTGGTGCACCGACTGGAACAACGGCCAGCATCTTCTGTACGACCGGATCCAACGCCGTGGAGCAGATAACGTAGCGATTGCCGCACGTGGTGATGTTCTTCAGGGATGCCTTGATCTGGGCTGAGTCGGCTGAAAAGTCGCCCTGTCGTTCCGCTTCAGTTGGGACCACCAGTGAGGAAGAGGTGACCATTGTCGGAGAACTGATCCTGGTACCCTCATACGTTGTATAGAAGAATGCCTTATTGCGAAGCACCGGTCCGCCGATTGCACCACCGAAGACGTTGTAGACGAGCGGGGATACGCCGGAAGTAAAGTAGTTATGCGCGTTGAGAACCGTGTTCCTTAGATAGTCATACGCAACACCGTGGAACTGGTTGGTGCCGGAACGGGTGATGACGTTGACTACGCCGCCAGGATACCGTCCGAACTCCGCATCGAAGTTGGTCGTGATCAGACGGAACTCCTGGAGCGCATCGGGATTGGGCATCAGGTTGCCGCCGCCACGGGCAAACACATTATCGTAGGCGCCATCGAGATAGTAGGAGTTAAGGTTGGATCGAAGGCCGTTTACGCTGAATTGAGTACCGGTGTTGTCACCGATCGTCGCGCCGGGCGAGTAATTGGTAACGCCCGTAACGGTTTGCACCAGGTCGTACGCGCTGCGACCAACCAACGGCAGATCCTGAATGCGGCGCTGATCGATTGTCTCTCCCAACTGCGATTCGCGCGTGTCGACGAGCGTTGTACCAGCATCTACGGTAACCTCCGTAGCGAGGGATCCTGCATGCAATGTGAAGCTGGCGTTAATGTTCTGATTGGCCGAGAGGCGAAGGTCTTGCTGGGTTACGCGGTCGAAGCCCGTCACCGAGGCCGATACACTGTAGTTGCCGGGATCAACTACGGGGAAGACAAACGCGCCGGAGTCATTGCTCTTCGTGGATAACGTTCGGCCGGTGTCGATATTTCTGACTGTGACATCCGCGCCAGGGATAATCGCTCCCGTATTGTCGCTAATGGTGCCGTAGATAGAGCCGGTCACGGTCTGTCCGTATGCCGGCGGCATAATCGCGACAGCGACGACCCAAATGGCCATCACTGCCAGCCAATTCCTAAAGGTGCGTACGATTCTCACTGAACTTTCTCCATTTGAAAAAGAGCACTGTGCCGCTCCGTGCACTTTCAGCCACGAAGCATCATTGAAGAGCGCACCCGACAACTCGGGACACTCTGAGTTACAAAGCTGTGAATACCCTGAAGGGCGCGGCTTCGCCCTCGTTGACGTGGTATTCATACTTTGGGGATTAGAATTTTTGGGTATCGTTGTTCGTGCATTCCTTTGAACCGATAACCAACAATCGCAGGATCACACAAGAACTATCCAGATGTCCTAAAGCCCAACTCAAATCGCAATTTTGAGAATCAAAAATCGGGGTATTTCGCTGTATTTTGACCCGATCGCAACAATCATGATCTTTCGTTTCGACTACTACACTCTTAATTCGGAAACTCGGACTCTCAGTTACCACGACACAGTCGTCACCTTGACCCCAAAGGTGTTTCAGACTTTGCTTGTCCTGCTTGAGAACCATAACCGGGTGATGAGCAAAGCGGAATTGTTCGAGCATCTCTGGCCCGATCAAGCCGTAGAAGAAGCGAATCTGACGCAAAACATCTCAATCCTGCGGAAGACCCTTGAAGAAACGACAAACGGAAAGAGATATATTGCTACCTTTCACGGACGAGGTTATCGATTTGTAGAACCGGTGGCAGTCGAAAGCGGTCCATACCACCACGTCATCGACAAGAACCCAGTTGAACAAGACTCACCTCGAAGTCCGGATGCGACGGAAGGCGAACCAGCATTGGGCTCGTACCAGAACACCGCAAAGAACCAAACAGAGAACCGAACCGAAATAGCCGTTATTCAACGCAACAATAGATACCGCCGATTCTTGCTGATCGCGATGAGCGTTTTCCTTAATGTGGCTGCTATTCTCCTCCTCTATCTGAGAGGTCATGATCACCTCCGGCGGGCCGCTGCTCAGCCGCTTGAACTTACCACGCTCACCAGAATGGAAGGAACTCAATACCAGCCGTCCTGGTCACAGGAAGGAAAGAAGCTGGCATTTGTTGATGTTCCTCCAAATCAGGGAGATTCGACTATTTATATACAGGCAGGGGAGGAGGCGAGGCCACGCCAATTGATCTCCGGAAAGGGCATCATCAGCAGTCCAGTGTGGTCGCCTGACGAACGGTCCCTGGCATTTATTCGAACGACACAGGATACGGTTGGAATTTTCGTCTTCTCGCTGCAGGATCAGACCACACGCAAGTTGGCCACTCTATTTCCGCATCGGTACGGACTGGACTACCGCTGTCTCGATTGGTCTCCCGACGGCAACTTCCTGGTAGTGAATGACAAACTTAATGAGAGCGATCCTTTTAGCCTGTATCTGGTTTATGTCAGCGATGGGAAAAAACTTCGCTTGACCTTTCCAAATATGGACATCATTGGAGACGTCGCGCCGCGTTTTTCGCCAGACGGAACACGAGTCGCATTCATCCGAGTGAAATATCAGTTTCAGGATGGCGTATTCGTATTGCCAGTTTCAGGCGGAGAGGCTCGACAATTGACGGATCAATCTCATTTGCTCAGTGACGTGGACTGGCAGACCAATGATGATCTGGTATTTAGCGGAAGGCTCGACAATGAATTTCGTTTCTGGCGTCGCGACCTCCGAATTCCGAACGCCCCTGCGACGCTGGCCTCTACCTTCGGAACAGACTTACCTACCCAATTCTCGATATTCCGGAGATCAGGCCAAATTGCTTTTTCAGCTTATGGCCCAGATCTAAATATCTGGTCGCTTGACCTGACCAAAGAACCTTCAGCGCCGACTGCCTGGACTTCGATCATAAGTACTCCCGGCCAGGATCTCGAACCGTCGCTCTCTCCTGACGGTTCAAGGATGGCATACCGCTCCGATCATGCCGGACAAATTCAGCTTTGGGTAAGCAATCGCGATGGCACAGGAACATCTCTTATTGATACGGGAGGAATGAGCCCCTCCGTTTACTGTTGGGAGCGTGATAGTCGAGGACTCATCTTCTCGCCGCAGTTTGAGCACGGGTTGTTTGAGGTTTCTCTCTCATCCACCAGCAAATTGCGACGCATTACCGATCTTCCGTTGACCCATCCTGCATGCTCAATTGACGGAAAGTCCGTGTTTGCCATTGATAGGAATTTTGTCTACCGAATATCCATTCTTGGCGGCATCGCAGAGAAGATCACTGACGATGGGGGCGCACCAATCGTTCAGACTGCAGACGGAAGATACCTCTACTTTGCTCATGGCCGAATGGACTCGATCATCTCTCGCCTTGAACTCCTGACCGGAAAGCAGACTGTCATCGTGAACTCGCTTGCCCAAGGCTACTCGGAATCATGGGCTCTCACCGCGAAGGGCATTCTCTTCCTCAATATGGGTTCTGATGGGCCGGTAGTAAGGCTCCACGACTCTGTTACGGGAAAAGAGACAACTGTAGCTAAATTCAACGGACGTCTGCCACCCGTCGGCATGTCGCAGTTCTCGATCTCACCTGATGAACGATCTCTCTTCGTTGTCCGGGCAGATCCCGTGTTTTCAAATATTCAATCTGTGTATCTGGCTCCCATCGCGAAACATCTGGGTAGCGCTAAATTGCCGATCCCGGTGGCACAACCAATGCACGCCCATCGTACGGTCGAAAACGTCCCAAGTAGTCCTAAGCCACTCTAAGTCGATTAGGCCACAACGTTGATGGTCTCGATGATATCCGCTGATTCTAGCTCGACGGCAAGATCCGTGAGGACTCTCACGCATCTCAAATACGACATAGATTATGAATTCGAATGCTCTAAGTGCCCTGAGACGTATTTTTTGCGATTTTCCAGTGGCATTTCTGCCAGGTGTGCGGATCTGGACTGAAACAACTTAGCGCATAGCGATCCACCGGTTCGAAGGGCTCGGCACCGATTTCGAACTTTTACAGGCTCCAGGACGACCAGACTCGAACTAGCGATCCTTCTGGAAGCGTAAGACGCGTGACTGGAGGATGGACGAGCAGCAAATCGAGATGGCAATCCAAGGTCTCGAAACCGCGAACGTCGGGATTGAACTCTGGACGCTGAGAACTTACCTCGTTCGCCTCATCCTTGACGCGATGAAAGAGCACGCGAAGGTGACGCATGGCTTGGATGAGAGAGATAACAGCTAGCGGACGGAATCGGGAAAAATCAAAGATAGCAAGTCGCCTTAGAATTCGAGGCAAGAGCGAAGATCCTAAGTCTTTGATTTTAGAAATGGTCGGCCCTAGTAGACGACTTTCGAACTTTCGAGGGTTCGCCAGTAGATTCTGAGAGCCTTCGTTATGCCATCAGGAATCCGAATTATGATTCTTCCCTGTCATCGGAGTTCTCGCCAATTCATCTGTCACCAAGGGGTCATCACCTCGATCACCGACCCTCCCGTATCAGCTGATTGTTTTCGGCTCTACAGGCAAGTGGCCCAACAATTAAGACTTTGGACAGACCGTCCTCGGTCTCGGGACAGCGGGAAAGAGAGGGCAGATACTTGTGCTCTCCGATCCACCTCCGAAGACCGCCTTCATTGGGACCTTGGTCGTACTTGTCAGATATAAAGGCAATGTTGGCGAGCGTCCTGGTGCTCCAGACGGAGTTGGGGCAATGAGCCCTGCCGATCTCCACCCCAAGCTGTAGTCGCTTTCGGGTGGGGCGTGCCCCTCATAGGTCCGACCCTCAACAATCCTTCACCTGCTCCACATATTCCATGATTGCGGATGACGTAACCCCTCCATGCACCAGTTTTGGCGGACAACTAGCCTTCGAGTTTTCTGCGCAGAAGATCGTCAGCGGGAAGCTAACAGCAACCATCGTCGATATTCGTCGGGATTTTGAGTGGGACTGAGATCAGGCTCCTACTCTCCCGTACCTCCCGGCGGGTTTGACACCATTGAGGCCACGAACATCGATGGGAGTCCGATATTCCCGAACCTCATGTGGCGGCACCTTATTCCGAGTCTTCCATCGAACTCGAGCTCTTCACAGGAACGCTTTCAAATGAAACAAGACACCCGAAAAATCGTCCTAAATAAACTTTTGACAATGAGGCGCATTATAAGGTAAACCCCAAATCGAATGTTGATTTATCCCGAAAAAAAGGCAGCTCATCCCAGTTCCCATAGATTTCATCCCCAGGTTGTGTCAAATCCGACATGATTCTCTTTGTAATCTTTCAGTTGCAGAAGTCACTATTTCCCGCACTTTTGGCATGATGATTGCAAGCTACCTAAGAAAATTCGGGCTGCCCACCGAGCGGCCGGCATCCGCAGCATTGTGGGCATAAAGCAGGGGGGAAGCATGAAATGTTTTTTCAGCTACCTGTCACAGCTTTTTGTGTTGCTCCTGGTCTCCTTTTCCATCTTCGCACAACAGCAGGGTTCGATTACCGGTGGTCTGAACGGTGAGATCACCGATTCGACCGGAGCCGTTCTGCCTGGTGCAACCGTCACTCTCATCGGTCCGCAGGGAACCACGGCCCTCGTCACTGATAACCTCGGTCGCTTTAGAGCCACCAATCTTACGCCCGGCTTCTATGACGTAACTATAGAGAAGCAGGGCTTTATAAAAGTTCAGTCCAAGCACAACGAGGTCGTGGTCAATTCCAACTCAACGCTGAACATCACGATGCCGACCGGAAGCGTCTCCGATTCCGTCGAAGTCACCAGCGCAGCCGTGGCGATCGACACCCAGAGCACAGCCATCACCAGCAACCTGACCGACACCTTCTACAACAGCGTCCCCATGCCGCGAAACGTCTCCGCCATCTTCTATGCCGCTCCCGGAGTAGCAGCCAGCCAGGTAGCAGGTAGTCCCATGCAAAACGGGCCAGGCGCGGCGAATCCTTCGATCGGAGGATCCTCGGGGCTTGAGAATCTGTATGTCGTCGATGGCGTGACCATCACAGACCAGGCCTTCGGCAGCATCGGCACATATAACCGTAATCATGGCTCACTTGGAACTGGGATAAATCTTGCCTTCATCAAAGAGGTCGACGTAAAAACGACTGCCTTTGAGCCGCAGTACGGTAAAGCCACCGGAGGCATCGTCCAGATCGTCACTAAATCCGGGAGCAATCAGTTTCACGGCGCCGTGGGAGCTTACTTTGGACCGGGAATGTTTTATGCCCCCCGAAATCAGTTTTACCAGTTTGGATTCCAGCAGATCACCCCGCCCTCCACGCTCTCCAGCCCTCAATACGACGCGGTAGCCGAGTTGGGAGGCTATATCCCTCATTTCAAGGACAAACTGTTCTTCTTCGGAGCCTTCAATCCCGCGCTCAGGCAGGACATCCTGCTGGGCAATCCGAATGCTCCCCCGCCGACCGTGGCCCTAGGAGACCTCACGTACAGCACGACCACGCTGAGCTGGGCTGGCAAGATCACGTACCGCATCAGCCCTTCAACCACATTTGAGGCGTCCGCTTTCGGAGATCCCTCGCGTCATAACGCCCAGCCGCTCGCAGTAACACAGAATGCGCTCTCATCCTACTTCCCGCACACCACGGCCAGCTCATGGCAGTTCGGATCCCGCAACGCAGTCGCCCGTCTTACTCACTCGATAACACCCTCATGGCTGGTAGACGCCTCTTACGCCTATAACTACAACCACTTCGATGAACAGCCGGCGACGGCCGACTATAACATCACCGACACGAGCCCCAATTCTCTTACCACTTCGCTTCCTGCCGTCGCCTCCGGGCTCGGAAACTATGAGCCATCGAAGAATAATACTTACAGCATTGCCGCCAATACCTCCAAGACCTTCGGATTCTTCGGCCAGCACACCTTCTCCGCAGGCTATTCCTACGATCACACCAACTTCCACGACGAGCCTTCGCGGTCCGGCCCGCTATACCCAATTCCAAATCAGAACGTAGCCGGTCAGACGTTGTCTGCACTCTTTCCTCAAATTCCCGCCCGCGCGATTGGCGCTCTGACGAATGCACTGTTCCAGATTTCGGCGGCCAACACCAATTCAGCGCTTACCACAACCGATCGCACCTGCACGCAATGCCCCATCAATAAGTATGGCCAGAAGATCTACGCCTCCAACACTCGCGGAACGTACCAGGGTCTGGTGGTGGACGCGACGGGCCGTTATCACACTGCCTACGGCAACGATGTCTACCAGATCAACCGTTACGTCACCATCAACGCCGGTGTTCGCTGGGAACAGGAGAGGGTTGCAGGTACCCTGCTTGCTTACACCTTCACGGGCAGTTGGTCGCCACGCATCGGCATCAACATCGACCCGATGGGAGACCACAGAAGCAAGCTGTTCTTCAACTTTGGCCGCAACTACTGGGCCATGCCTCTCGACGCAGCCATCCGTCAGCTCGGCAACGAGCAGGACGACACCAGCTATGTCTTCGCACCCGTCATCAATGCGGATGGCTCCTACACCATCATCCCGGACGCCGCACACAACCTGAACGGGCTTCCACGTTCCACCAGCGCCTCCGGAGTCGTCTCCAGGTTCGGTGGTCCAAACTTCTCCTCCTCCACTGGCGAGGGAATTATCCCCGGAACCAAGGGCGAGTATGAAGACGAGTATGTTATCGGAGCTGAGCGCGAGCTGACCCGATCGATCGTCTTCAAGGCTCGCTATACCGACCGTCGCCTTCCCAGAATTATCGAGGACATTACGGCGTATTCGCCGGAAGGATCGATGATAACTCCAAACAATGCCGGAGGCATCGCCAATGTTACCAAGAGCACTGACATTGCTGAGAACGAGAAGGAACTCCCCTATACCCAGGCCCAGTTTCTCGCCGCGAACCCGTCAGGCAATCCCAGCACCTCCAGCTACAAGCCGCCAGTACCAGGATGCACAGCATCCAGCGACACTTTCTTCGCAGTTGGTGGCCCGTTCCTCAATGGTCTCAATCAACCCGTAGGCGGAGCCTGCTTCCTCAATCCCAACACGATGGATGCGGCCCCAGGCGACGGAATTCCGGACGGATTCGTCAATCCCGTCCGCCGCTACAACGCCGTCGAGTTCGAAGTCGACAAGCGCTTCAGTAATCACTGGCTTGCTGTCGTGAACTTCCGTTGGGGCAACCTCTGGGGCAATTTCGAAGGCGCATACCGCAACGATAACGGACAGTCCGACCCTGGAATCAGCTCGCTGTTCGACTTCACAGAGGGTAAGCTGGGCCTCCTCGGCGACCAGTTCACCCCGGGCTTTCTCAGCACCGACCGTCGTACCGTCGGGAATATCTTCCTGAGCTACAACATTGGCACTGACACTCCGTTCTTCCACAAAGCCCACGGTCTCACCTTCGGAACCGGCCTGCGCGGCCAGTCCGGAGTGCCACTCAGCCGTCTCGGCGATCACCCCATCTATCTCAGTCAGGGGGAGATCCCTATCGGAGGCCGTGGCAACTTCGGACGCACCCCGTCGACGACACAGCTCGATCTGCACCTCGACTATCCAGTTCCCCTCGGTTCGAGATTTGAGAAGTACCGCCTGAAGGTAGCCATGGATATGTTCAACGTTACTAACAGCCAGTTCCAGACGGGAAGGATCCAGTATCTCCAGACGCGAGCTGCGGGTGTGGGTCTTGCGCCACCTCTCAACCTGGATTACAACCGGCCGTCCTCCTTCCAGACACCGTTCTACGCTCGCGGCTCTGTCAGGTTTGAGTTCTAACCAGGCACAGTCTTAAATTCACGGGAGAGGGTGCATCCTCTCCCGTTTCTCTGTAGGAGTATGCCTCCATTGTCCCGCCGTCTCTCAAAACGAGTCTTGCTGCTCCCGCTCCTGTTCCTCCTCACGTCGCTCTCGCTGCACGCGGTCGACCCCGTAAAAACTCTCTCCCCGCGCTATCGCCACTGGATCGAAGAAGAGGTTCCCTACATCATCCAGAACGAGGAGCGCAAAGAGTTCCTCTCTCTCAAATCCGACACCGAGCGCGAAAACTTCATCATCGCCTTCTGGCAGCTCCGGAACCCCGACCCCCGCTCCGAGATCAACGAGTACAAGGAAGAGCACTACCGCCGCCTCGCCTACGCCAACGCCACCTTCGGCAACATCAAGGCGCAGGACGGCTGGCGCACCGACATGGGCCGCATCTACATCACTCTCGGCGCGCCCGAGCAGCGAGCCAATTACCCTGCCGCCCGCAACCTCCGGCCCATCAGCATCTGGTTCTATCAGTCCAAGACCCCCGCGCTGCCCACGCACTTCTACATCGTCTTCTACAAGCGCAGCATCGGCGAGGACTTCGCCCTCTACTCTCCCTACCAGGACGGCCCCGTGCGCCTCGTCACCGGTCTCGAAGGCAAGAACGACCAGAAGAACAGTCTCGACATCATCAAGCGTTCCCTTGGCAACGAAGTAGCCCGCACCACTATCTCCCTCATCCCCGGCGAGCCCGTCGACCTCAACGACTACACACCCAGCCTGCAATCCGACGTTCTCCTCAGCACCATCAAGGGCCTGCCCGATAACGACGTCGAAAAGGAACGCCTCGCCCAGCGCCGCGCCGCCCGCGAAAGCATCACCACCAGTGTCTTCCTCGGAGCCAACACCGCCGCCGCCCAGACCGCCATCTTCCGCGATTCCACCGGCCGCATGACCGCCCACGCGCTCGTCTCCTACAATCGCCCCGAGCCCTCCATCATCGGAGCCCTGCCCGGCAAAAAGCCCGGCTACTCCCTCACCCTCCAGACATCCGTCCTCACCCCCGACGGCAAGGAAGCCATCTACCAGCAGAACGACAAGCTCACCGCCACCGTGGGCGACCTCGAAGCCACTGACCTCCGCCAGAAGCGCTTCGGAGCCGAGACCCGAATCCCGCTCGCTCCCGGCCAGTACCAGATTGTCTACACGCTCACCAACGACCTCACCCATTCCGCCGTGCGCCAGCGCATTAGCGTCAAGGTTCCTGATCCGGCCCGGACCAACTGGGCCGTGAGCAGCATTCTCGTCTTCTCCTCCAAACCCCCAATACGCGACACTGAAGCGAAGCTTCCCTTCAGCATCTCTGGTCTCCGTTTCAGTCCTCAGGGAGTTCAGCAGGCCTTGCTCCACGCCGGAGAGCCTCTCCGCCTCGTCTTCCAACTCTGGTCAGGGCCAGCCTCACCTTCATCTCGTGAAGGTCAGAAGATCAAGCTCCACTACGTCCTCGGCTCTGTGCAGTCAGGAACAGAGCCGCACCAAGAAGATGAGGAAATCGACGCCGGTAGCTTCGATGAGTCCGGCACACTGCTCGCCGGACACACCCTTCCCACCGAGAACCTCGCTCCCGGAAACTACCGCGTCGTCATCACCGCCACCGACGAGACCACGCAGCAGAAGGCCTACGGCACCCTGACCCTCCGCATCATCAACGAAGCGGCACCAACAGAGCTCTGGACGGCCTATGACGCCAGCGAAGGCAGCGGCCGCGGCCTCGCCATTGACGATTACAAGCGAGCTCTCACCGCCATCATGTCCGGCCAGAACGACCGCGCCATCTCTTGGCTCCAGCGTTCCATCGCAGACGATCCGACCTACGTGCCCTCGCTCGACCGCCTCGTGATCGTGCTCTCGGAGAGCAGCCGTTACAAAGAGGTCGCCGATCTCACCAGTGCGCATCCCATTCCCCACGAGGTCAGCCCGCAAACGGCCATCCTCATCTCGCAGGCTCGCGCACAGACCGGCGATTTCAAAGGTGCAACGAGCCTCCTTGAGCAGCAGCTCCAGATCCAGCCGCCCACCGCCGACCTCTACCTCGCGCTCGCAAGCATCTACGAGAAGCAAGGCAACGTCTCCAGGGCCGAGGACTATAAGCAACGAGCTGCAAAACTCACAAACTGACCACAGATAAAAAACGGGGAGCCGAAGCCCTCCGCCGTCCCATACGAATCAAGCGCCTGCTGTCTCAGGACATTAGTGACTGCCCTAAGTTTCCGCTACTTTCCTGTCAGATTCGAAGGCTTTGTTTCAATCCACGCACCCGTGGGCGAACGACGGGCTGGCGAGCCACTGAAAGGGCTTCAGGTCACCGGAGATCGTCTGCCAGATCGTTGCGATGTTGCGCGAGGACCAGAGCCAGTCTGCCGGTAGGGTGAATGCCGAACGAACGCGCTTCGAGTCACGGCTGGCCGCGATCCGCAATCGCATGGACGCGGCCTACGTGGATAAGCTCGACGGCAAGATCACCGAGGATTTCTGGGAGCGCAAGACGAGCGACTGGAGGATGGAAGAGCAGCAGATCAAGATGGCAATTCAGAGCCTCGAAATCGCTGATACCGGAAATCGAGCCCTTGACGCTCAGAGAACTTTAGAACTCGCAATAAGGCGTATTCACTGTATGTTTCGCAGAATCCGATGGAAAAGGCCAAGTTGCTCAGAATGCTACTTTCGAACTGTTCAGTCCAAGTCCCCAAGACTGAACGGCATCGCCTGCATCCGGGTGGCTATCACTGACCGAGTGAAGTCAGTAATATAAAGGTTCCCCCGCTGGTCATTATCAGAATTCCATTCGCCGAGAGATCGCGGTTACGGCGGCTGTCCATCTGGATGGCTAAATAATTCAGGAACAGTTCCGCTGAGCACTAGGGCTATTCCCCTTTTCTGCTTTTGAGGACGGCGAGGCGATGGACTCGCGGTTGCCGATGTTAGATCGATGATTACGAGCCGCAGGCTGCGCGATATCTGCGACGACGGAATGGCTAGCCGTGCTGTGTTCTGGTGTCACGAAAGATCTCCGGGTACTTCAGGTACGCACATCGCGTTTCGGACGTCGATGCAAGTCAAGTTCTTCTTTCACCAACCGTCCCAAGGCTAATACCCCAAAAAACCTTGGAAATCTGGTTTGTTTAGTTGAAATATTTGTGATTTACACCGTAAGCCTGAACTCCATACCCCATAAAGCTGAACTGGATACACCATAATGCTGAATCAACAGTGGCCATTCGAATTCAATCTCGAAGGGCTACAGCTCTATAACGCTTCCAAACCAACCTTCAATGAGCGCTAAGGCCTGTTATCAGCCATTGATGTGGAGGAGAACCTAATCCTGAAGGACGTGAACAGCCGTTCGCGCGCCTCTTGCCGCTTCGTCGCCCAAGTAAGTATCGACTAGGGCTCGGCGCAGTTGCTGTCTGCGCCCTATTGTCACGTGATCGGGGATGGAGGGAAGTTTCACTGAACATAGCGCCCCCATGGACCTCGAGGCGCTCCGCATTGCACCGGCGCTTAACGCGTCCCGCTCGCCGGGGGAGCTCTCCAGGTTCGTCCGAACTCCAGCGCCGCAGGCAGCCCGAGCTTGAGCCTCCCCAATCCGGCATGACACCACGGGGTAGGCTCACCGCAATGCATTGGCGCAACAGATAGCCACTGGAGGACGAGAAGACACAGTAAAGACGTGGGGTTTGGAGGCGCGGAAGAATCACCTCTTAATCGACAGGTTGAAGGTTCGATTCCTTCCGCGTCCACCATTATCCCGCTATCTTTCGATACCGATCTTGGCTCGAACGGCTTGCACCTTTCACCACCAAAATCCAACAAGCTGCGATCTTCCGTCAGGAGAGCTTCTAAATCCAGCTGTGCGCCTTCTTGGCCCTTGTTAGCCGCCCGCTATGTGAGCTTTCGCACCGACAGATGTGGCAACCGCCATTCATAGTCCGATACGTCTTCTTGATAGTCCCCTTCCCATTTGGTGCACCACAGAAGCTACCGGGATCCGGTGAAGGTCTCGGAGCAGGCAGTACACGACGCAGCTTGGGCCTTTCCTCTCCTAGACAATCTTTCAACCTCAAGGAGGTTCCATGCGACGTCTTTATTTCGTGGTTGCTCTGACGCTCTGCGCATTTCTGTTTCCAGTTCCATCGCTAACGGCGCAAAACTATACCATCACCGACCTTGGTACCTTTGGGGGAAGCCAAACCCTTGCGTTCGGCATCAACGAGGCGGGTGACGTCATCGGTTCTGCAAACCTCACATGCCAAGCCTGCTATTCCCACGCGTTCCTCTATAAGAAGGGGAGATTGCATGACCTGGGTGCATTGCCAGGGGCGACAGTAAGCGAAGGGTACGGCATTAGTGGCGGCCAAGGTGAAGGAAAGATTCGTGCAACAGGGTACTCCTACACTCAACCATGCGTGCATTCGGATTGTGGCGCCGTCCATGCATTCCTCTATACCAATGGCCGCATGTTGGATTTAGGCACGCTCCCTTACGGAATGAATAGCGAAGGAGCTGCGATCAACTCCTCTGGACAAGTGACAGGATGGGCCGAGATTTCGAACGCCCAGCATACCTTCTTCTACCAGCACGCTTTTCTATACAGCGACGGGACGATGCAGGACCTGGGGACGCTACCAGGAGGAAGCACGAGCTTTGGCACCGGGATTAATGACGGCTGGGGTAGAGGCGAAAGCAAAGGCGTCCAGGTCACAGGCTATTCCAGCACCGTTTCGGGGTATGACCATGCCTTCCTCTACAGCGGCGGGAACATGCAGGATCTGGGTACCCTTCCGGGTGGTCGTTCAAGCATGGGATACGCCATCAATCGATCCGGGGAGGTGACAGGAACGTCAGGCATCTCTGTGGGGGATCTCCACGCATTTCTGTACAGTCATGGGGCAATGCAGGATCTGGGTACGCTTCCTGGCCTGGTAAATAGCTTTGGACAAGGCATCAACGATGCTGGGGATGTCGTCGGCTACTGCGTTAATCTCTTCGACCAGCACGCATTCCTCTACAAAGATCGGGCCATGCACGATCTGCAAAGCATGATTCCTGAAGACTCCGGATGGGTCCTGGAGAAAGCGAACGCGATCAACAACGATGGGCAGATCACGGGGATAGGCGTTCACAATGGAGCGACCCGTGCATTTCTCCTAACTCCTTCAAGAAGAAGGAGGCTTGCCGAAAGCAAGATAGCTAATTGATAGCTCACTCACCTTTGAAGGACCATTCAAATTGGTGCCACACCTTCGACGCATGGCTCTCGTCCCCACGGACATGAGAAGCGGGTTCCATCGTCCGGTTTCTCCCGTTTATGGCTCCCATCCCAGGGCGCGGCACCAGACCTTCTGAAGATGGAAGACGGAGCCGCCGCGCCGTAGGTAGTTCACTGCGAAAGTATGCCGAAAGGCA
The DNA here is from genome assembly GCF_036877565.1 of Edaphobacter sp. HDX4. NCBI lineage: Bacteria > Pseudomonadati > Acidobacteriota > Terriglobia > Terriglobales > Acidobacteriaceae > Edaphobacter > Edaphobacter sp. HDX4. The sequence continues at coordinate 65,222 of NZ_JAEDXW010000001.1, read as the reverse complement.
TGGAGGGTGCGAGCTGGCGGCGTGACACTGTGCCGTTCACAGTGGAGCTTTACGTCTCGCAGCATATCTCGCCTCCCTAATCGGGTCTGCATCCTGCTCGCAAATAGCAGCCGTTCGCCTGGGCAGTCTTTGCAGTAGAGGAAGAGCACACGGCGCAATTCGAAGCTGAAGGGGACGACCCGCTGCTTTCCACCCTTGCCGTCGAACGTCACTAATAGATTGTCGAAGTCGATGTCAGCTACCCGCACTCCGAGCGCCTCACTGATTCGGCAGCCGGTGTCCAGAAGGAACCACACGAGAACATGGGTACGACGGTGGTGTTTCCCCTTCGGTCTTGCCGCTAAGAGACGTTTGATCTGTGCCTCGGTGAATGTGGGCAAGACCTCCTGCGGCTCTTTCAGTTCCTGGATACGCGGGTGCTGGCAGCCGGAGCCGCATTTACGCTGCGACCCGCTGGCCCAATGCATGTAGGCATTGATTGCGCGATGGTCGCATTACATCCCGTAGCTTTGCGGCCACGGTCCCGCATCTTGATTACGGTCTCGATGAGCTGGGCTTGCGAGGGTGACACGCACGGGAGCCATCTCAAACTCTCTCGATACCACTGGATTGTTCGGGTTGAGACGTTGTGAAGGTATTGCCGTTCGCGGATGAACTGCTCGAATCGCTCTTCCATGTTTTCTCCACACAGGGATGCAAAATGCGAGAGAAAATCACGTAAGTCATTGAATGGTCGGGGCGAGAGGATTCGAACCTCCGACCCCCTGCTCCCGAAGCAGGTGCGCTACCAGGCTGCGCTACGCCCCGACACAAGATACTGCGAGGAATTGCCGGAGAAGGTGCGTTCTACCATAAAGGCTTAGCGGAGATTCGGGATACCGCCAGCCTTCGGAACGCTGTTTCCGACTGGTTTAGTTTAGCAGACTTTTACCGGCGGGTTGCGGGACGCAACAGAGGCTTCTATAGTTAAAGGGATGGTTCTCTCTCGAAAGCGCGCTTGTTGTTGTTGCCGGATGCTCCCGTGTCCGTGTGCGCGCTGTTGTCGTTAGAACGGCAGCCATCGTTCCCCTCTACAACGAATGAATCTCGACCGAATGGTTCGATATTCCTGATCTCAGAACGGATTCTCGAAGCTTATTCGAGCAGTTCCGGAAGGTGACCTCTCTATGACCCAGACAGTTGCTCTTGACTCGGATACGATTCTCTCGCCGGTGAGATTGAATCATCTTCAGGCGCTTGAAGCCGAGAGCATCGCAATTCTGCGCGAGGCGGTGGCGGAGTTTGCGCGACCGGTGATGCTGTACTCGATCGGCAAGGATTCGAGCGTTATGCTGCGGCTGGCGCAGAAGGCATTCTATCCGGGGAAGATTCCGTTTCCGCTGCTGCATATCGATACCAGCTACAAGTTTCCGGAGATGATTGCGTTTCGCGATGCGTATGCCAAAGAGATAGGCGCGGAGCTGATCGTTCATAGAAATGAAGAAGCGATTGCGGCAGGAGCGAATCCTTACACGCTGGGGACGCAGAACTGCTGCGGATTGCTGAAGACGCGGAGTCTGTTGGACGGCCTGGCCGAGGGCGGTTTCGATGCCGCTTTTGGTGGAGCGCGGCGGGATGAGGAGAAGAGCAGAGCGAAGGAGCGGGTCTACAGCTTCCGCGATGCGGCGGGGCAGTGGGATCCGAAGAACCAGCGGCCTGAGCTCTGGAGCATGTATAACTCGCGCCTGAGGAAGGGCGAGAGTATACGAGTGTTTCCGCTGTCGAACTGGACGGAGCTGGATATCTGGCTCTACCTGTATGCCGAGAAGATTCCGATTGTTCCGTTGTACTTCGCCCAGGAGCGGCCGTTGATTGTGCGCGGCGGACAGATGACCTTGTACCAGGAAGGCATGAAGCTGCTGCCCGGTGAAGAGGTCCGCATGGAGAAGGTTCGGATGCGTTCGCTTGGCTGCCTTCCCTGCACGGGCGCGATGCGAAGTGAGGCGGATACGCTGCCCAAGATCATTGAAGAGCTCCTGACCTTCCGGAGAAGCGAGCGTGAGAACAGGGCCATCGACCACGATGAAGAGGGTTCGATGGAGGTAAAGAAGCGGGAGGGCTACTTCTGATGAGTGCGACGGCGACAAAGAATTTCGAAGAGTTTCTGGAAGCGCATCTTGGCCAGGAGATGCTGCGCTTTACGACGGCCGGAAGTGTGGACGACGGCAAGAGCACCCTCATCGGAAGGCTGCTGCACGATACCAAGAGTGTCTACGAGGACCAGCTTGCAGCTGTGCAGAAGAGCCGTGTGAACCGGGCGGCAAATGGTCACGTGGATCTCTCGCTGCTGACCGATGGTCTAAAGGCAGAGCGCGAGCAGGGTATCACCATCGATGTGGCATATCGCTACTTTTCAACCTCACGGCGGAAGTTCATCATCGCCGACACGCCGGGCCATGAGCAGTACACGCGCAATATGGCGACGGGTGCATCGACGGCGGATGTCGCGGTGGTGCTGATCGATGCGAAGGCTTATCTGCGCGAAGGCAAGCTGCTACCGCAGTCGCGCAGGCATACTTATATCGCGGCGTTGTTGGGAATTCCCCACGTGGTGGCTGCCGTCAATAAGATGGACCTGGTGGACTATGCGGAGTCGACGTTTGCTTCGATCCGCTCGGAGTTTCTGGAGTTCGCCACAGAGTTGGGCCTGAAGAGTGTAACGGTGATTCCGGTAAGCGCGCTGGAAGGCGACAATGTCGTCTCTCCGAGCGCAAAGATGCCCTGGTATGACGGGCCTACGCTGCTGGAGTTTCTGGAGATCGTTCCGCTGGCTGTGAGCGATCATGACGGGCCGCTGCGCTTCCCGGTACAGCTGGTGTCGAGACCTGATGCAAACTTCCGCGGTTTTGCTGGCCAGGTGGCTCGAGGTGTGTTGCACAAGGGCGAGCGAGTGATGGCGTTGCCATCGGGTCGAGAGACGACGGTTCGCCGCATTGTGACCTGGGATGGCGATCTTGGAGCAGCGGCGCATCCGCAGAGCATCACGGTAGAGCTTGAAGACGAGATCGATCTTAGCCGCGGTGAGATGCTGGTGGCGGTTGGGCAGGATGGCGTTGCCGGGCTGCCGAAGATTACGCGACGTCTGCGCGCGATGGTGGTCTGGATGCACGAGGAGCCTCTTGTGGTGGGCCGGACGTACGTTGCCAAGCACACCACCCGCACCGTGCGAGCTACTGTGAAGGCCATTCGATATCGGGTCGACGTGAACTCCCTGGAACACGCTCAGGCGGATCATCTGGCAATGAATGAGATTGCCGAGGTCGAGCTGGAGACGAATCTGCCGTTGTTCTTCGATCCCTATGCGGAGAGCAGGACGACAGGCTCGCTGATTCTGATCGATGGCCTGACGAATGCAACGGTAGGCGCAGCGATGATCGTCGACGGAGTAGACACTGCAGGCGAACATGGTTCTCAGGCAGCGTTGGTGTTTGTGTCGGGTCGACCCGAACTGGCAGAGCGCCTGCGCGATGCGATGGAAGCAAGAGGGCAACGCGCCGTTTTGATTGACGATCCGCTCATTAGCGACCATGCGTTGACGGCGGTTGTCCGAGCCCTGGATATGGCGGGGGTGACTGCGATCACGGCTCGAAAACTCTCGGCAGATACGCTCGCAGGCGTTGCGCGCAGCGTGCGGGAGTTCGCTGAGGGTGACGTTGTGGTCGGCGATGGATTAGAGGATGACGAGATTCTGCGGGTGGCAGGGGTGCGGATATGAGCTTGACGGAGACGGCGGTAGATTACGAAGCATTGACTGCAGAAGACCTGGTGGCACAGATCGCGCAAGCCGCGGAGAAGGGTTCGGTCTGCCTGACCTCAAGCTTTCAGACCGAGGATATGGTGGCGCTGCATATGTTGCGCAAGCATATTGCGGATGTTCCGGTGATCTTTCTGGAGACGGGTTATCACTTTCCTGAGCTAATCGCTTATCGCGACCGGCTGGTGAAGGAGTGGAAACTGAATCTCGTCAATGCGTTACCGACGACGACGGTGAAGGAGTTCGAGGGGCAGTTCGGGATTTTGAATATTGTGAATCCGACGGCGTGCTGCCAGGCGCGCAAGGTGGAACCCCTGATGCGCTCTCTGGAGCCATATGACTGGTGGTTCACCGGGTTGCGACGAGAGCAGTCGCCGACTCGCGCCAACCTGAAGAAGGTTGAGGATCACAGGACTCCTACTGGCAAAGAGCTGAAGAAGATAAGCGTGCTGGCAGATTGGGACTGGGCTCGAGTGACGGCCTATGCGGAGCGCGAGGAGATTCCGCAGCTGGAACTGTATGCGCGTGGATATACAAGCATCGGGTGTGCGCCCTGCACAGCGATTCCGGAGGTCGGTGCGGATGCTCGTAGTGGCCGATGGGGTGGGAAGAAGCTCGAGTGCGGGATCCACACGTTTTCTGAGAAGAGCTAGAGTGGGTGGCGAGTGAGGCTGTCGAGGACTAATCTCTCCCTATGATGGAACGGCGACAGATCATCGGACTTTGGAAGAGAGGGGCAGCCCGTGTGCTGACGACGGTGATCCAGGTTGAGGGATCGAGCTACCGCCGCCCAGGTGCAAGACTGCTCTTAGCTGATTCGGGTGAATACGCCGGTACGATCAGCGGCGGCTGCCTGGAGGCTGAGGTGCTTCGGAAAGCGGTCTGGAAAGTGCGGTCTGGCGCTGTCGTGGAACGCTACTCCACGATGTTTGACGATACCGACGAGGTGCCGTACGGGCTTGGCTGCGGTGGGGTCGTGGATCTATTACTGGAGCCTGTGAATACTCCAGAGTGTCAAGCTCTGCTTGCGGCTGCTGAACGGTCGCTCTCCGGAGAGTGCGCCACGGTCGTGACCTGGCTTCCCGGAGAGGGCAAGCTTCTGCGGCGGGCTGTTCTGGCTGGCGACGGAGAGTTGATCTTTGCGAGTGAGGGGCTTGGAGAGAAGAAGCTGAGTTGTGCTCGAGGACTTAGGCCTGAAGAGACTTATGAAGGCAGATTTGTAGAAGAGCTTAGAGGGCCGCAGAGACTGTTCGTGCTGGGCGCGGGTGATGATGCGCGTCCGCTGGTTGCGATGGCTGCGATGATGGGTTGGCAAGTAACGGTAGCTGATGGTCGTTCGCAGCTGGCAAGAGCAGAGCGATTTCCCGACGCACATGCGGTTGTAGTACTCAGTGCCGACCAAGTCCAGGATCTCAGGATCAGTAGTGAAGATGCGGTTGTGTTGATGACGCACAGCTACGAGCAGGATCGCGCACTTCTGGCGGCATTGCTTCCCGTTGCCCCGAGGTATCTGGGACTTCTGGGCGCGCGTCACAGGAGCTCGCTGCTGGTAAGCGAGGCGGCGGCGAAGGCCGGGCTTCCGCTGGAGACCTGCTGCGAGAGGATCTGGGCTCCTGTGGGGCTCGATCTCGGGGGCGAGGGGCCGGAGGCGATCGCTCTTGCGGTGATGTCGGAGGCGCAGGCGATGTGTATGGGCAAGATGGGAGCCTCGCGTCGTCTTACTCCCGAAACGGTGAGGCGGTTTGTGGAAGAAGGTGGCTTCGATCGCTACCTGAAGCAGCAATGCGCCGTGGATCTGGCATCTTGAGCGTCGCTGCGATCGTGCTTGCTGCTGGAGCTTCGCGCCGCTTGGGTTATCCAAAACAACTTATCCGTCTGGAGGGCGAGACGCTCGTAGAGCGCGCCGTGCGCATAAGCCGGGAGGCTGGTTGTGAACGAATAGTGTTGGTGCTGGGAGCTTCCGCGGACAAGATCATGAGCGCATGCTCGTTCGAAGATGCAGCAGTTGTGATGAATGCAGATTGGAGCGAGGGGATGGCGACTTCGCTCGCTGCAGGCATCCGTAGTGTTGATCCGGATCCGAACGTGGAAGGCTGCATCGTAATGACCTGCGACATGCCTGCAGTTACACCAGAGCACCTTCGTCTTCTTATGAGCACTCGATGGGTTACGGCATCGGCCTATGCGGGCAGGCGCGGAGTTCCGGCGTATTTTCCCCGTGAGATTTTCCCCGACCTGACAGAACTCCGAGGAGATGAGGGTGCGCGAGCGCTCCTGAAGGAGGCTCAGTCGGTGGAGCTTGAAGGCGGGGATCTCGACATCGATACTGATGAGGATCTGAGTCGTGCGCGAAGTTTATTTTGAATCGAACCTCGGCCATTGTCTGCCATGGCCGAGGCTCCTTTTACTATTCGCGTGAAGGTGGACTTGTGAACAGGGATCACCTCGAGGTGGTCTTGCCGCGCTTCAGAGTCAGGGTTGGTGGTTTGCGTTTACCGGGAAGCTTACGTTCTGCTGCAGAGCGTGTGCTCTTTGCTGCCTTTCGTGGAACGGCTTTCGACTTTTTCCCTCCAGAACTGGAGGTGGAACCGACGACAGAGATGAGTTTCGGCGCGATTGGAGATCCAAGACCGGTACAGGCATCCCAGCCCGTTCGGGCCTTGAAGGCACCGTTGTTGCCCTGCGTGATATCCCGGAAAGCTGATTTCGCCTTCGCCGTATAGATGATTGGATTGATGAAACCGGCAGCTTTGCCGTTTAGCTGATTTGCGAGAGCGATAAGGCCGGCCCAGAGGGGGGCGACGGCACTTGTCCCTCCGATCACGAGGGTCTGTCCATCCACGCGAATGGTATATCCGGTCTGAGGATCGGCATCGCCTGCGACATCCGGGACGCCCCGTCCTCCGGTCTGACCTGTGGGTTTGGGAACACCGGCTTTACTTTGCCAGGAGGGAAGACTGAAGACATTGCTCACCCCTCCCCCGGTGGCTCCATCGTTCTGGTCGTTCCAGACGGTTTCGGAGGTGATGGTTCCATTAGAGCCCGCCAGCCGAGTTCCGCCGCAAGCCAGTACATGGGGACTGGCGGCGGGGAAGTCGACGTGCTTGCCGTTGTCAGTTACGCCGTCGGAAGAGCCGTTGTCTCCAGAGGCTACGGTGATGGTGATGCCAAGGGCTGCTGCCGACTGGCAGGCGGCGTCCAGCGCGTTCATCGCCTGAGCCGTCCAGTTGGTCTCGGCGGCTCCCCATGAGATGGAGATGACGCTGGGCTTGTAGGTTGTGTCGTGGACTGCGGAGGCGATTGCATCGACAAAGCCCTGGTCGGTATTGGGCGCGAAGTACACGACGACGCGTGAACCAGGAGCGACAGCAGCGGCAACTTCGATGTCGAGCATCACTTCACCGTCGGCGCCGTTGGCGTCGCCGGGGGAGTTTTTGCCACCGGATACCGATACCCCTATTACCTTCGGAGGTGTTTGACCGAGAGATTTGAAATAAGCGGTGATGTCAGCCTGGCGGAAGCCGCCTCCAAGCTCAATGAGCGCGATGGTCTGGCCTGTCGCGCTCGCGTTCGCTGGAAACCCGTAGAGTTGGCCAACCTGCACAGGAGTGTAAGAGACCCCAGCATTAGCGTGAGGGCGCGCGAAGCCCTGGCCCTGGGCTGCTCGAGCAGCCGCTCCTCCTTCCGGGCCGGCAATTCGGAAATGTGGTTGAGCCTGTGGCCGATTGTCGAGTCCAAGAACGGCGACGACATAGCCTGCCAGCTCCTCAGGAATGTGAATGCCGCCCTCACGAACGCGACATTGGCTGGTTCCTACCGTCTGGTGCATGAGGGAGACGCCAAACGCCTGCTGCAAGTTAGCGATGGTGCCGGTCAGCTTGATGGTTCGGCGGCCGGGTGCGGGAGTTCCGGGCTGCACGGTGAGGCCGTATTCTTTCGCAAAGGCTCGGACAAGTCGTACCGCCTCTGGATCTGCTCCATGGTTTGCGCGAAATTCCGCACGGGTCAGGCGCTGCTTTCCGGTGATATGCGCGGTGCCGAGAGGTTTCTTGCGCCGGACGATAACCGATATCGTGATCCTCCTGGAAGGAGGTGCGGGAGTGGCGGGTGCGCCAGGTGCGGCAGCTTTCTCACTGCCGGGGAGAAGCATGCGTTGCTGTGCGGAAAAGCGAGCGGAAGTTTTCTTCGGCGCCATCAAGTTCCTCCATCTGGAGTGTGATGCCCAAACTAAGACCCAGAGCGAAGCCATGTTAATCCCGAATGGATGAAAGAGAAAGGATTACATTGGGATTGGGACCGATGGCGACTCTTTCATGATTGGAAGTATAGTTTTGAATGCAAAGGTAAAGGAGCGCGGCGTGGCGGAGAGAATTGATGCTCACCATCATCTATGGCGATACACGGCTGACGAATATGGATGGATTGACGACAAAATGGCCGCGCTACGGCGAGACTTCCTGCCTGCCGATCTAAGCGGCGAGATGCGCGCTGCCGGTGTAGACGGAACAGTCGTGGTTCAGGCGAGACAGACTCTGGAGGAGACGGACTGGGTGCTGGAGTTGGCAGACAAAAGCGAAAAAATTCTCGGGGTGGTGGGTTGGGCTCCAATTGTGGAAGAGAGATTTGCTGAGCTGCTGCGAGAGCTTGTCCAGAGGCCGAAGCTAAAGGGATTACGACACATCGTCCAGGGGGAGCCGGATGAGTATTACCTGCTGCGAGAGGACTTCAATCGCGGGATACGGCAGATGGCCGGAACGGGGCTGGTCTATGACATTCTGATTTATGAACGCCATCTGCCGCAGACTATCCGGTTTGTCGACCAGCACGCAGAGCAGCAGTTCGTCTTAGATCACATCGCTAAACCGAGAATCCGCGAAGGTGTTCTGGAGCCCTGGGCGACAGAGATCCGCGAGCTGGCGAAGCGCGAAAATGTTGCGTGCAAACTGTCCGGTATGGTGACGGAAGCTGACTGGCTCGACTGGACGCTGGAGGCGATGCGGCCTTATCTGGATGTGGTGATGGAAGCCTTCGGACCGAAACGAGTGATGGCGGCATCCGACTGGCCGGTATGCCTGGTGGCGTGCGGCTATGCGCAGTGGTTCGAATTGCTTGAGGAGTATTTCGCCGGCTACGACACGCTGGAGCGCGAAGCCATCTTCGGAGGGAATGCAACCCAGGTGTACAGGTTGTAGTTGCCTCTTGAGATATCCAAGCAAAGTATATGCGGGAGCATGTAGCATCTCTCGCGGAGACAGGATTGCAGCTTCTACAGAACGGAGAACCGATGCAGATCTCAGCACCGATTGGGACATCAAGCAATTCAGGGAAAACGGGAGGGAAGCACCCGCTGTTTCCTGTAGGCCACATGCTGCCATTCGTGCTGGTGACGGTGTTGTTCTTTCTGTGGGGGATGTCGAATAACCTCACGGACATCCTGGTACAGCAGTTCAAAAAATCGCTGGAACTCTCGCAGTTCAGCGCACAGCTAGTTCAGACGGCGAACTTCTTCGGCTATTTCTGCATGGCGATTCCTGCCGGGCTACTCATGCGTCGATGGGGATACAAGGCAGGGATGGTAACCGGTCTTGTACTCTTCGGCTTGGGGATGTTGCTGTTTCTTCCGGCGGCTGTGCGGGGAGAATACGCCATGTTCCTCATCGCACTGTTTACGGTCGGATGCGGAGCGTCGATCCTGGAGACGGCAGCCAATCCTTTTATTGCGCAGTTTGGGGATCCTGCGACGTCGGAGCAAAGGCTGAACTTTTCGCAAGCCTTCAATCCTCCCGGAACGGTCGTCGGTGTTCTGATCGGTACGTATTTTATTTTTTCAGGAGTAGAGCCTGGTCCCGCCGATATCGAACAGATGAAGGTCGCCGGCACGTATCACAGCTATCTGCATGGTGAGATCATGCGGGTGGTCCCAACATACATGGCATTCGGCGTCGTCGTTCTGCTTTGTGCGCTGATCCTGTCGAGAACCAAGTTTCCAGTAATTCAGTCGGAGCATGAAGGGGCTGGCGAAGATCATGGAAGCTTTGCTGAGCTGTTGCGCAACCCGGCCATATGGATTGCAGTGGCGGCGAACTTCTGCAATGTAGGCGCCCAGATTTCGTCGTGGAGCAGTCTGATCCCTTACATGAAACAGTACACGGTTGCGAGTGAACGCACGGCTGCGCATTACCTGACGGCTGTGTTGATCACAATGCTGGTCGGGAGATTTGTATCGACTCCCCTGATGCGCTATGTGAGGCCGAGCCTGATGCTTGGGATCTATGGCGTATGTAATACGGTGCTGATGCTGATCGTGGTTCTGCGTCCCGGGATGGTCGGAGCCTGGGCGGTGGTGGCGAGTGGCTTCTTTATCTCGATCATGTATCCGACGATCTTCGCCCTCGGCCTGAAAGGGCTAGGACGCAACACGAAGCTTGGCGGATCGATGCTGGTCATGGCGATTGTAGGAGGAGCGATCTTTCCTCCGATTGCTGGACTGATTGCAAGACAGACAGGCAGCCTGGCGCTTGGCTATATCGTGCCGTTGCTCGGATTTATCGGCGTAGCAGTATTCGGTTTCTATCAGTCGACGCAGCGCAGCCTGCTTTCAGGACCGGCCTACTGAGAAGCAATGCACAACAGAAGGGCAGGCAAAAATGCATGCCGAGGATCATAGCGTTTCGACAATGAAAGTGAAGATTATCACGCGAAAATAGCACTCTGTGATCTGATCTGTCGCTGATTCGAGATTCCCCGGGATGGGTCTGGGTGGCTCAGCCGGAGCTAGAAGTGGCGCAGCGTCTCGGCCGTAGGCTGGGCCTTGTAGGTCGGGTCTGGCGGCAGAACTTCCGTATCTACATTCTTCTCAAGGGAACGGCTGACAATGTCGCGTGAACCCAGGCCGATGGCGAGTGAGAGGGTAAGAACGATTCCTCCGAAGAGGATGCCGAATGCAAGATCAACGACCATTCCCCCGATTTCGAGGTGATCGAGCACGGTAGCTGCAGTCAAGACCAGAACCAGCCATTTCACTCCTACGGAGAGAAAACGAGCGTACTGAAGGCGCGCATTTACCGCTTCAATCAGCACGGTTCGGGCAAGGAAGCGCGCCAGAAGCGTTCCCGCGATGAAGAGGATGATAGCCCCTACGGAATGCGTGAGGTAGGGAAGAAGAAAGAACGACATCTGGGAGTTGCCCGCATAAGCAGCATCGAAGGCAGAGATTCCGATAAGGAATCCGAGTACGACGCTGGCCCAGAAGACGGCGCGCGCAACAAGCAGAGTAGGGCCGTGCGATGGCGCCCAGTCGAGCGGAACGAGAGAGTTCTTTGAGAGTCTTTCGTCAAAACGGATGGCCGTAAGAAGTCGTTTCAGCAAGGCCGCCAGAATGGCCCCGATCGCGGTAAGGATCATGACGGCAAGCAGCAGTGCGAGCAGGCCGGGGAGGAAGTTGGCCAGTGTGACGAGAGCCCGGTGGGCTGATTGGCTCAGGGCGAGTTCGACTTGTTGCCACATGGGCAGATCTCCTTACGCGGTTGTATACACGGCGGGGCTACGGATTGAAACGATCGGGCCAACGCCAGCGTGACACAAGATACGGTTTATCAGTTTCGAATGCCTGGGCGACTTCTTCAATGTGTTGTTCAGGAGCAACACCGCTCTGAACAAGGATAAGGTGCGAAGCGACCCATGCAAGATATAGCGGCGTCAATGCGCCAAGCAGATGGCCACGGTTGATCGTACGCAGACGATACGCCAAGACAAAGTCGTAGATGATTCGCGCCCAAAGGTTGTCGGCTAGACGGAAGCTTTCGCGTGGCATGACCGAAAGGCGTTTAAGCCCAAGAAGTGTGTGGGGTGGAAGCACAAGGGACCAGATCTCGTGCAGATTGGAGTATGCCAGGTGGAAGGAGTCCAACATGGGCGTAACGTCGAATTGCTCACTTGGAACAGATGTCTCTGTCACGGTGCGGGGTGGAACTGTCGAGCGCATGCGCTGCCAGAACGATGCTCGAGCATCGATGTCGGCAAAGAAGGAGCTGAGGATCTGGTTGAGCAATGTATTCAAATCCGGTGTGGCTGGCTGGGGAGCCACGCGGGAAGGGATGTCCGCCTCCACGATTTTGAATCCGTTGGTCGCTGCTTCGGAGACCGGCCAGAGCAGAGCGTCTTCCTGATTCGCTGCTGTGAAGCGCTGCGAGGCTGTAGCTAGATGTTCCGCCATGCGGGGAGATAATCCCACGTCAATCGCCAGCGGAAAACGCGGGCTCGCACAAAAGAGGCTTCGACTGAGCGGGTAAAGGATAGCGGAGTTGACCAGGCCTTCCCGTGCTCCAAGGTGGTAATGAGAGACGACGAGGTCGGCGGGGGAGGAAAGCGTGCCGTGAGCAAGGCTACGAATAGACTCGGGCAGCATGGTCTGGGATTCTGCCCCCAGCAGCACGCAGGCCGGGGAATTGTGTTCCTGCGCCAGCTTGAAGGTGTTGAGATAATCCGCTGCAGTATGGACCCAGGGGGTGCTGGAAACAGCTGCGGGGGTGTAGGGCAGCAGCCGAAGCGACTCGAACGAGCCTGCTAAATTTGCGCCCGCTGTTTCCGGAATTGCCACGAGCACGGGTTCGTTGACGAATGCTTTGGCCAGATTCGACAAGGTGAGTTCGAGAGTGTCGGGGGAGATGGTGCTGAGATGGATCAGCACCCCTGTTCCGACGAGTGAGCCGGTGTCTGGTTTTGCGGTGGCGGTATTGATCGGCGAAGAAGCCATCGTTGCTTTGCAGCTATCCTTGGTCCGCCTTCCGGCTTCAGGCGTTTTCTAAGTGAGATGCTGACGGGAGGCAAAGGTAAACCTCACGGTGGGAATTCGCAAAAGATCATCTGGCGGGAGCCGATGATGATTGTAGCTCGAGTCGAGAGAAAGTATAAGCGCAAGCGTCTTCGGCGTTTCCCGCCTGATAGCCCCAGCGGGATCCATCACTACTGGGAAGCTGAGCGGGACGGGATTGGTGGTAGAAAAGCCGGCGTCCCGGTCGGAGTGCCACGCTATGGGGGCCGCCCGGCGTTGTGGCCGCCTAGTAGATGCTTGGCCCCATGGCATTCATCCTCATCGTGGAAAATCCAAACGGACCTCCGGCGTCCGCCAATTGGCATCGGCAAGAGTGAAGCGGTGGTGTACTCGGCGTCGATTGCGCTGCACAGAGGGCGGATGGTGCTGTGTGTTTCGGGAAGATTTCACAGATGGTCAGGAGCGCTGCGCGTTTCTTCACGATGATTCTGGTGCTCAATCAGAGAGGTGCGAAGTAACCTCCCTATTGCGGTGGTCAGATCCGGCAGACATCGAAACAAGGTACAACCTCTCACAGTAGGTCCGGTCTCTAAGGAGGTAAGTGCCAACAACGCTGAACCCTGATTTCACTTCATCCTTCATTTTACTCAACAAGGTTGTCCATGCTACGTGTGCCCATCTCTACTTATCGTCTCCAGCTCTATAAGGAGTTTACGTTCGATGATGCTGCGTCCGTAGCAGATTATTTGCGCGACCTGGGTGTCTCCCATGTGTACTGTTCGCCATATCTCCAGGCGGCTCCCGGAAGTACCCACGGCTATGATGTGGTTTCGCACCAGCAGGTCAATGAGGAACTCGGCGGAGCAGAGGCGCACGAGAGGTTCTGCAGGCGATTAGCAGAGGTCAAGTTGGGGCAGGTGCTGGATATTGTCCCGAACCACATGTCACTGGGGAAAGAGAATCGCTACTGGTGGGATGTTTTGGAGAACGGAGCGTCCAGCCGCTACGCTTCCTTCTTCGACATCGACTGGCAGCCGATGGAAGAGAGGCTCCGAGACAAGATTCTCGTTCCGATTCTGGCAGACCAGTATGGGCGAGTGTTGCACCAGGGTGGCATTCGCGTCTCCCGGCAGGGTATCAATTTCCAAGTAGAGGCATCGGGCCAGGAGATGCCTGTGGCTCCCCAGTCGATGCAGACGATTCTGGGGAAAGCGGCCGAGTTGTCCCGGTCCAAAACGTTGAGCTTCCTGGCCGCATCCTTTGGGCGATTGCCCTCTCCTCAGTACGAAGACAGGCGGAAGGTACTTGCGCTCCATAACGACAAGACCGTGCTCTATGGATTGCTGGAGAGACTTTGCGGCGAAGAGCAGGGTGTCTGCGACGGCATCGACCGGGCTCTTGAGGGGCTGAACTCGAACGAAGATCTCCTGGATGACTTCCTCAATCAGCAAAACTACCGTCTCGCGTACTGGAAGACCTCTGGGCAGCAGCTGGGATATCGAAGATTCTTTGATGTGAATAGCCTGGTGGGGCTTCGGGTTGAGCGCGAGCATGTCTTCGAAGAGACGCACACGCTGGTGTTGGACTGGTTAGAGCGTGGGGTCCTTGATGGTGTGCGTGTGGACCATCCTGATGGTCTCCGTGATCCTCTGGAGTATTTTCAGCGCCTGCGTCTGCGTGCTCCTGATGCGTGGATTGTAGGAGAGAAGATTCTTGAACCCGGAGAGTTTCTTCGCACTAACTGGCCTATTGAGGGAACGACCGGCTACGACTTCATGAATGCCGTTGGGAATGTGCTCTTGTGGCCTCAGGGACTTACTGAACTTACCGGAATCTATCAGCAGTTTCTGGGCAAAGAGATGGCAGCAAGCCTGGCGAACTACGACACTCTGGCGCACGACAAAAAGATCAATGTCTCGCAGGAAGCTTTAGGAAGCGATGTCAATCGTCTAACCTCGATCTTTGTCGAGATATGTGAGTCGAATCGGGATCAGCGGGACTACACGCAAGCCGAAATGCGAAGGGCAATCCGCGAGGTGGCGGCTTGTCTCGACATCTACCGTACCTATGTCGTACCTCAGCGAAACGAAATCACGGATGAGGACCGCGATCACATCGCGGCTGCAACGGAGTGCGCAAAGGCGCGGCGCCAGGATATTGACGGTGGACTCTTCGATTTTTTGCGTGACGTGTTGACGATGGTCGTCACAGGTCCAAGAGAAAGTGAGTTCGTACTGCGCTTTCAGCAATTCACCGGGCCAGTGATGGCCAAGGGCGTCGAGGATACGGTCTTGTACTGCTATAACCGGCTCTCAGGAATGAATGAGGTCGGAGCTGATCCCGATAACGATGGGATGAGCGTGGAAGATTTCCATGCGTACTGCGAGAAGATGCAGGCGACTCATCCCTACACCATGACCGCCCTTGCCACACATGACACCAAGCGCAGCGGCGATGTTCGAGCCAGATTGGCTGTGCTGAGTGAGGTTGCACCTCGATTTGGGACGGCAATCTATCGCTGGTCGCGCATGAATGCCGGATTTCGTAAGAAAACAGCGACAGGTTCCATGCCCGATCCGAATACGGAGTATCTCTACTATCAGACGTTGATCGGCGCATGGCCCATCACAGTCGAGCGGGCGCAGGGTTACATGATAAAGGCCTCGCGTGAGGCAAAGCTTCAGACAACCTGGACCGCGAATAACAAGGAATTCGAGGATGCGCTGCTGGAGTTTATTGCGAAGACTCTGGAGCACCCTCCCTTTCTGAAGGATCTCGAGCAATTTGTGGATCGCATCAAGGAAGCGGGAAGGATCAACTCGCTTACGCAGACGCTGATAAAGCATACGGCGCCCGGCGTTCCGGATCTCTACCAGGGAACGGAGGTGTGGGATTTGAGCCTGGTAGATCCCGACAATCGCCGACCGGTAGATTATGAACGGCGAAGGCGCATGTTGACGGAGTTACGCCAGCTTACAGGTCCTAATGTGGCCTCGCAGATTCTCGCGCGATCTGAGGACGGTATGCCGAAGTTGTGGGTGGTGCATCGCGCGCTTCTGCTTCGACGGGAGCATCCGGAGTGGTTCGGTCGTGAAGCGGCGTACATCCCTCTCACCGTCGAGGGAGCTAGATGGGACCACGTTATAGCGTTCATGCGTGCAGATTCCGTTGTCACGGTTGTGCCGAGATGGACGACAAAGATTGGTGGCGCCTGGCGCGACACTACAGTTCTTTTGCCGCAGGGAGACTGGAAAGATCAATTGACCGGTGCCTCATTCAGGGGCGGGCCAGTTGCTCTCAAGAACCTTCTCCGCGATTTCCCTGTGGCACTACTGGTACGGGAGGCTGAGCATGCATGAGTTTCGGGTCTGGGCTCCGCGAGCCCAAAAGGTAGCGGTACGGATCGGTGAAGCCGCTTACGCGATGAGTCAGGTTGGGGATCGAGGATGGTGGAGCGCCAAGGTAGACGAAGCTGGTCCCGGAACGGACTACTCCTTCCTCCTTGACGACGACACTACGCCGTATCCCGATCCGCGAGCTTTTTGGATGCCCCACGGCGTCCATGGAGCATCTAGGGTTTACGGCACAGGGGATTTTGCCTGGAAGGATCAGGGATGGCATGCTCCGCCTTTATCCAGCGCCATCATCTACGAGTTGCACATCGGGACCTTCACACCGGCGGGTACCTTCGACAGCGCCATCGAGAGGCTTCCTCATCTTTCTGAACTTGGAGTGACCCACGTCGAGATCATGCCCATCGCGGAGTTTCCCGGGGATTTCGGCTGGGGGTACGACGGTGTGGCGCTGTTTGCCGCACGCGAAGCTTACGGAGGCCCTGATGGCCTGAAGCGGCTCGTCGACGCTTGTCATGCACAGGGGCTGGCAGTGTTACTGGACGTTGTTTACAACCACTTCGGGCCGGTAGGGAACTATGCGGGAAGATTCGGTCCCTATCTTACGAGCAATCACTGCACCCCGTGGGGCGATGCAGTAAATCTCGAGTTCGCACAGAGCGATGAGGTGCGGCGATTCTTTTGTGACAACGCGCTGATGTGGCTGGAGGAGTACCACATAGACGGTCTGCGCCTGGATGCAGTCCACGAGTATGTCGATCGCTCAGCAATCCACTTTATGGAACAACTTTCGATGGAGGTCCAGGATCTCTCGACGCGGCTTGGCAGACAGTTCGTGCTGGTAGCGGAAAGCGATCTAAATGATCCAAGAGTGGTCCGGCAGCGCGAGGCAAACGGCTATGGAATGGATGCTCAGTGGAATGACGATTTCCACCACGCTCTGTTCACGGTGCTGGACCCTGGAGGCGATGGGAAGGGCTACTACAGCGACTTCGGATCCATGGAGCGCCTCGCCAAGGCTCTGACACAGGTTTTCGTGTACGACGGCATGTATTCCTACTATCGTCATCGCAATCATGGTCGACGAGTAGAGAACCTCTCCACGCATCGCTTCGTCGGCTTTATCCAGAACCACGATCAGGTTGGAAATCGGGCCACGGGAGATCGTTTAGAACACATCGTCGGCCTGGATAGGGCAAAGGCTGCTCTGGGACTCGTCCTGACCTCGCCGTTCGTCCCACTCCTGTTTCAGGGGGAAGAGTTCGCTGCATCTTCTCCCTTCCAGTACTTCGCCCATCATGAGGAGGAGGAGATGGCACGGGCCGTTTCGGAGGGTCGCAAGCGGGAGTTCGCGGCCTTTGGGTGGCTCCCGGAAGAGGTGGCGGATCCTGAGAGCAGGGACACGTTTGAAAGGTCGAAGCTGAACTGGGACGAGGTCCGCGAGGGCCGTCACGCTGAGATGCTGAGATGGTGCAAGAGTCTGATCGCATTCCGCCGGGAATCCAAATGTCTGAGCGAAGGTGAACTAGGCCATGTAGCCGTACGCTTCGATGAGAAGGGAAAATGGTTGGTGATGGATCGAAGCACCTTGAGGATTGCTTTGAATCTGGGAAGTTCACCGGTCAGTTTTGACGACTGCGCAAGCTACACGATGGTGCTTCGATCAGAAGACGACGTTCGCCTGGATGCGGGAAATCTGAACCTCCCCCCATCGCGAGTGGCAATCCTCTCCTCCGTATAAGGAGGAGACGACAAGACCCGGGGCCCAAGTCCACGAAAGTTGCAGGTTACCTCTCCGATACGGATCTGAATCTCGTCACTGTCCGGAAACTTTTGAAATTCGGCGTCGTCTTTCCATGTACAGCTCCAAGGTACATCTGGGCGGTCACCTCGCCAGGTTCGTAGAAGCGAATCGCCCGGTTATTTGCAGGAATGGACAGATGAGATGCGCATAGATACGAGAGTCCGCGGGGCGGCATTGGCTGTCGCCATGCTTCTGACGGCCGCAGTCCCAAGCCCAAGATATTTTGCCTTCGCCCAAGCCCCAGCTCCTGCTGCCGGACGACAGATCGGAACCGTAAAAGCGGTATCCGGGAACACGCTGACGCTGGCTCTCGATGGAGGGGCCCAGGTAAGCGTGACGATCGCCGAGGGGGCACGTATTGTGCAACTGGCTCCTGGGAGCACAGATTTGAAGTCCGCTCAGTCCATCACACTAGGAGATATCGCGGCTGGTGACAGGGTTCTAGTGGTGGGTAAGCCCGCAGATGACGGTTCACTGACCGCCGCGCGAGTAATCCTGATGAAGTCGATGGATATCGCCCAGAAGAATGAATCCGAGAAGGCAGACTGGCAGAAGCGGGGTTCCGGGGGCATTGTGAGCTCAGTGAGCGGCTCCACCATCACCATCTCCTCCGGAAGCAGGAAGATCCAGGTAGATACGACGCCGTCGACGAAGTTCCGGCGTTATGGAGCGGATTCCATCAAGTTCGAGGATGCGAAGCCCAGTACCCTGGACCAGATCCAGACGGGTGATCAGCTTCGGGTGCGCGGAGATAAGTCTGCAGATGGTCTGACAATTCAGGCACAAGATGTTGTCAGCGGAGCATTCAAAAATCTGGCGGGGACGATTGCCACTATCGACCCGGCTGCCGGAACGCTTACATTGAAGGACCTTGCCACGAAGAAGTTGATGACGGTCGCGGTGACCGCAAACTCTGATCTTCGTAAGTTGTCGCCCGAGATGGCGGCAAGGTTCGCAGCCCGGGCCAGGGGTGGAGCGGCTTCGGCGGAGCCTGGTCAGGCTGGTTCTCCCGCAGCACCGGGAGGTGGACAAGCGTCACCTGCAGGGGGTCCCGTGAGAGGCGGTGGGATGGGAGCGGGCGGCCGCTCCGCCGGTGGAGACCTGTCGCAGATGCTTTCACGGCTTCCGACGAACTCTCTATCAGATCTTAAGGTGGGCGATGCCGTAATGATTGTGGCTTCGGAGCCTTCCGCGGGAAGCGAGAAGGTTACGGCGGTGACGATGCTGTCCGGTGTGGAGCCCATCCTGGCGGCGACCCCGAAGGGAAGTGCAGCGATGACACTTTCGCCGTGGAATATGGGTGGTGGCGGCGGCGGGGGCGAAGAGGGTGGGGCCGGTCCCCAGTAAAGTCCCGAGGCAGATCGATTCAGTGATCAGGTTTGAGGAGAAGGAATGAGACAGAGTAGGCCATGGAAGTTCTTTTTGTTTTTTTTGTTTGCCTTGACATCTCTTACGATGCGAGCACAGCAGCCGGCAGGTGTCACCGTACACGGAGTGGTAACCGATCCAGATGAGGCTGTAATCCCTGGGGCGACCGTTACGTTTACTCCTTCGAAGGGTAAGACGGTTGTTACACAGTCGGGTTCAGACGGTGCCTATACTGCTAACGGGGTGGCACCCGGAACGTACGTCGTGACCGCCACCATGACGGGATTTGCCACCTTCGTGCGAGAAGCAGTGCGTATCAATCCGGGGCAAGCGCTCACCCTGGACATCAAAATGGCGCTGCAGGTTCAGTCGCAGGAGGTTCAAGTAACGGCGCAGAATCAGCAGGTCAGTGTTGATTCCGACAGTAATGCGAGCTCGACGGTGATCAAGGGTAAGGATCTGGAGGCATTATCAGACGACCCGGACGAGCTGTCGTCGGAGCTTTCTGCGCTGGCAGGACCCTCGGCGGGTCCGAGCGGAGGCCAGATCTACGTTGATGGATTCACGGGCGGACAGCTTCCGCCGAAGTCCTCGATTCGAGAGATCCGCATCAATCAGAATCCGTTCTCAGCCCAATACGACAAGCTTGGCTATGGTCGTGTGGAGGTCTTTACCAAGCCCGGTACCGACAAATTTCACGGTAACTACAGCATCCAGGGTGGCGACAAATTTCTCAATACGTCCAATCCATTCCTGGGGGCGGGCAACGATCAGCCTGACTATCACACGATCTTTATGATCGGCAGCATCAGCGGACCGATCAACCGCTTTTCTTCGTTCACGGTCAGCGGCGGCCATCGTGACATCCAGGACAACTCCATTGTTAACCCCGGTGGGTTCTACGCCAGCTCGGCAGACGCGACCGAGCCCTGCTTGCCTGGCGATCGGACCTGTGCGTACTATCCGTCCTATCCCGAGTCAGCGCGCGCGGTCTCTCATCCGCAGACCCGAAGCGATATCTCTCCACGCTTCGACTTCGCCCTTGGCGACAAGAATACGTTGACGGTCCGGTACCAGTACTACGTTAACGGTTCGAAGAACAACGGCATCGGAAATACAACGCTGCCTGATGCGGGATATAACAGTGATGCGACCGAACATACGATTCAGATCAGCGATACACAGATCGTCAATTCGCACGTAATCAACGAGACTCGATTTGAGTACCAGCGGGAGTATTCTTCCCAGAATCCACTGAGCACAACGCCAACCCTGTCGGTTCAGGGTATCTTTACCTCGGGCGGATCCAGCCAGGGAATTCAACGGAGCACAGCGAATCACATTGAGATCCAGAACTACACCTCGGTCGCTCTGGAGAAGCACTTCCTGCGGTTGGGTGGAAGATTCCGAACGACTGGGGAGTCGCTGACCTCGTACCAAGGAGCCAACGGTACGTTTACGTATTCTTACCTGCTTGACCCTTGCACCGACCCGAACCCCAATATCAAGCGGCCATCGAACTGCCAGCAGACCACGACGCCATGCGATCAAGCGAACGGCACCATCTCGTCTTATCAATGCGGTAATCCAGGTCAGTATGCGATCACCGCAATCAATAAACCTACGGTTAACGGACGCCTGAACGATATCGGCCTTTATGCAGAGGACGACTGGAAGACGAAGCAGAACCTGACGATCAGCTTTGGCGTCCGCTATGAAGCACAGAATGTGATCAATAGTGCCCACGATTTCGCTCCACGTGTGTCTTTTGCATGGGGCATACCGCGAGGACAGGGTAAGTCGCCTATTACGGTGATTCGGGGCGGATACGGAATCTTCTACGATCGCTTTTCGCTCGATAACTACATGAATACGCAGCAGCTGGATGGCACAGCCCAGGTCAGGTCAACGTTCATCAATCCTGGGACTGCGTGCAACCCAACGGATACGACGCACTGTGGATCGACGACCCCGAGCCGCCAAACGCTGTATACGCTCGGAAATAGTATTCGCAGCTCGTACACGCTGCAGGCTGCGGTTGGAATCGATCAGCAGCTTGGCCGTGCGGGAACCGTATCGGTCAACTATCTGAATGCGCGCGGCGTACATGAATATCTGAGCCGTAACTTCTACAATGCCGATTCCGCTGGAACGCCCTACAACTATCAATTCCAGTCGGGAGGCGTTTACCGTCAGAATCAGCTGATGGTGAACGGAAACTCGCGAATCCACGGCATCAACCTCTTCGGCTTCTACGCCTTGAGCTTTGCTGACGCAAATACCTCTGGAGCCACCTTCTTCCCAACGAGCAATACCGACACACGTGTCGATTATGGCCGGGCGACCTTCGCACGACGGCAGTTCGGAGTTGTGGGCGGAAGCATGCAATTCCGGTACGGCATCACAGCCAGCCCATTCGTCATTGCACAGGCGGGAACGCCGTACAACCTCACCAGCGGACTTGATCCGTTCGGGTCGTCGATCTATAACGCGCGTCCTTATTTCGCCACTGGCGAAAGCGGAAATTGCCGGGACTCTTCTGCATTCAGCCCCACGCAGACGGGGAGTCTGACCTCAGTGCCAATCAACTACTGCACAGGTCCGGCGAACGCAACCTTCAATCTGCGTCTGTCGAAGGTGTTCGGATTTGGGGCCAGGACCGGTGCGGCGGCAGCGCAGGGTCAAGGTCCTGACAGCCGCAGGCGCAGCGGGGGAGGCGAGCGTGGCGGTGGCGGCGGTGGACGCGGATTCGGACCCATGGGCATGGGAGGCGCCAACTCCGGTCATAAATACTCGTTCACGTTGGGGGCGCAGGCGATGAACCTCTTCAATATGGTGCCCTATGGGACTCCGACCAGCAGCTTGAGCTCGCCACGATTCGGTCAGTTCACGACGCTGGCGACAGGTCCATTCAGCTCTCAGACTGCAGTCCGCCGCATCATGCTGCAGGCATCTTTCAACTTCTAGCGCACAAAGATCGAAAGGGACACGGTCACATTGAGGACCGCGCCCCTTGATCGTTAACTGTACGTGCAAAAAAGGCGGACTTCCTGATAGAGCGGGAGCTACCATGCGTCCATGGAAGGCCGTCTCACAACGCAGTGGGCTGATCGGGCTCTGAGACCGGTCCTTGCCTGCTGCCTGGTGATCTGTACGCTGCTTTTCTTCCTCTGGAGCTGGAAGTGGCCCCTGGTGGGTGACGCCAGTCTTATCCACTACATCTGCTTCCTTATGGATCACGGCATGGCCCCTTATCGCGATCTTGGCGATATGAATATGCCGGGCGTGTACATCATCGAGTGGGCCGTGATGCACACGTTGGGCGGAGGAGAGCTTGCCTGGAGGCTCTTTGACTTCGCCCTGATGGGTTTCGCTGCAGCAGCGATCTTTGTTATTACCTTTCCGGACTGGTTCGCGGGCTTGTTTGCTGCTTCGTTATTCATTCTGGTGCACGGACGAGATGGGTTGGGGCAGGCAGGGCAGCGCGATCTGACCATGTCGATCTGCTTGTTGATTGGAACAGCCTTTTTGTTCACAGGTGTTCGCCAGAACCGACGGTGGCCTTTCGTGCTGTTTGGGCTCTTCTCTGGCCTTGCCGCGACGATCAAGCCCACAATCCTGCCTCTTGGTGCGGCTTTGCTGATATTGGCGGTTGTGACTTTGCGCAGACGAGCGCAACCGACTGCATCCTGTGTGTTGGTAGCATCGTCGGCTTTCCTGATAGGTCCGTTGATCGCTCTTGGCTTTCTTATTGAAAAAGACGCACTTGGCGCTTACATCAAAGGGCTATCGGGAATCGTTCCATACTATGCGAGTCTGGGCCATAAAGCGCCAGGGTTTCTACTATCGCACAGTATCTCTCCGCTCATGTCCATTGTGGTGATATGGCTCGTGCTGATTGGAATCAGAAGGCCGAAACTCAGTTGGGAGCGTGTTGCTCTGCTGTGCGGAATCGCATTCGGGCTTCTCTCTTATGTCGTGCAGGCCCGCGGATATCCTTACTATCGCTATCCACTATTGGCCTTTCTTCTGCCCTTGATCGCGATAGACTTCACGGCTGCATTACGAGTCCACTCAGGTCGCATCGACAGATGTAGTTCGGCGCTGGCTGCTATCGGGCTCATCACAGGCTCACTTGTCATAGCCCCAACATCGATCGTTCTCATTCACCGATACGCGCGACATGCCGATTTCATCACATCGTTGGAGCAGACTCTTAGCGAACTGGGTGGCTCAAAGCTATCTGGAAATATCCAATGTATCGACTCGATCTCAGGGTGTGGCACGACACTCTACAAGATGCGCATCGTGCAGTCTACCGGAGTCCTATCGGATTTTCTCTTGTTCGGTCCCGAGACGAAGGCTGTAATCCGCTCAACGCGTCAGCATTTTTTCCACGAGATTACCAGCAATCCTCCGAAGGTCATTGTGGTCAGCGGATGGCTCCACATCGATGGTCCAGGGAACTATCAGAAGCTCGAGCGCTGGCCGGAATTCGCAGATTTTCTAGCCAGGGATTACACCTTGAAGAACGAGTGGACTCCGACTCGGCCAAACCACTGGTGGAGTCGAGAACAATGGCCCGATGGATATCGAGTGTACGTTCTGCGAAGTGAAGTAAGCTCAACCGACAGGTCGAGAGATCTTCGTGAGCTCCATGCCGGATGTACGATGTGTTCTAATTCGACAAAGTTTTTCTGATGTCTGGAGGCCGAATGCGGGGTGGTACTGCGGGATTGTTGGTCCTGGTGGTGGGAAGTTGTCTATCAGCGCAGACTCAGGATGGCGGGAAAGCACAGATTGAAGGCGCAGCCGGTAACTTGGTACTCGGCAATCGTGTGATTGCAGCTCGTTGTAGTGCGAGCGAACAGGGATTGCATGTTGAAGTGAAGGATCTTCGAAAGAATCGCACGCTGCAGATGGAGGGACCTCTCAGCGTTCTGTTTGCAGATGGCTCCATCGTGCGCGGAGATCAGATGCACATCGTAGAGCGCCCTGTGGCCGAAGATCTGAAGCCAGATCCCTCCGCATCGCGCCAATCGGAACATTTCGCTGGTAGAGAAATCCATGCGGTCCTCGAGGATGAGCAGACAGGCCTGCGGGTTCGGTGGACTCTGGAACTGCGCGACGGATCGACGTACATCCGTGAGGTATTTACCTTGCAGGCTCCGAAGCAGGATCTCGCAATGCGCCGCGTGCGTCTGGTTGATGTCAGACCCACCCCAGCGGCGCTCACTTCCTTGCGTGTTGTAGGTACGGTGAATGGCTCGCCGCTTGCTGTGGAGGATTTCTTTCTCGGGTTCGAGCATCCTCTTTCCGAGAGCCGTGTCGTGCGTGGCGAGGGGATCGCCGAACTGGAGAGAACCCTTCCTTTGCTCAAGGATCAATCGATCACGTATTCGTCGGTTATCGGTGTGGTTCAGCCGACGCAGCTTCGGCGGGACTTCCTGACCTATCTTGAGAGAGAAAGAGCCCATCCCTACCGTACTTTCCTGCACTACAACTCGTGGTACGACATGGGATATTTCACGCCATACGATCAAACGATGGCTCTTGGTCGTGTCCATACCTTTGGGGAGGAACTCCACGTGAAGCGTGGGGTCAAGATGGATTCGTTCCTCTTTGACGATGGATGGGATGATCACGCTTCGCTTTGGAGTTTCAACAAAGGATTCCCTGATGGCTTTGTTCCCATCCGGGAGGCTGCTTCAAAGTATGAGTTCGCACCTGGCGTGTGGATGTCTCCCTGGGGTGGGTATTCGAAGCCGAAGCAGGAGCGCATAAAGTTCGGAGAAGCCCAGGGATTTGAGATTGTTGGTGGCGGTTTCGCGCTCTCCGGATCGAAGTACTATCAGCGTTTTCGAGACGTATGTCTGAAGATGATTCGCGAGCAGGGGGTCAACCAGTTCAAATTCGACGGCACCGGGAATGTCAATCACGTCGTCCCTGGGAGCCGTTTCGACAGTGACTTCGATGCGATGATCCACCTGATCGGCGAACTGCGTGAAGCTAAGCCTGATATCTACATCAACCTGACTACCGGAACGACCGCCTCGCCCTTCTGGCTGCGTTATGCGGACTCAATCTGGCGCGGCGGAGAAGATGATGCTCTGGCTGGTGTAGGAACAAAACGTGAGCGCTGGATTACCTATCGCGACGCGCAGACCTATGAGAGGGTGGTCGCAAGAGGTCCCTTGTTTCCTCTGAATTCTCTGATGTTGCACGGCATTATCTATGCACGCTACGACAAACGGCTGAACGATGATCCGGGAGATGATTTCGCCGACGAAGTTCGCTCCTACTTTGGCACTGGAACACAGCTGCAGGAGATGTATCTCACCCCCGAACTTCTCTCAAAGAAGAACTGGGATGTGCTTGCCGAGGCGGCGCGGTGGTCGCGCGACAATGCGGATGTCCTGAAGGATACCCACTGGGTAGGTGGCGATCCCGAATGGTTGCAGGTATATGGCTGGGCTTCGTGGTCGAAAGAGAAGAGTATCCTTGTGCTCCGCAACCCATCGGACAAGCCTCAGGATCTAGCGCTGGACATAGGGTCGGTCCTCGAACTTCCAGTCGGGGCTGCACGGCGATTCCATGCACGTAGTCCGTGGAGAGAAGACGCAGCGCAGCCGACGTTCTCTCTCGCGGAAGGCACACCGCACCGTTTTGCTCTCAAGCCATTCCAGGTGCTGACCCTGGAGCTTCAACCGGAACGCTAGTACAGGCTTTATATCGCTGGCCCGTCTATTTCGAGACCTTCTCTGGCTTGGTAAGAGGGGTCGTGATGTCATCTAGATAAGCTGGAGTTCGATCGACCCGTTGCAACACCGGGTAACGCTCGCCATCGTGGTAGTCGATACCGGCAGTTGAGACGAACGTGTCCGCCTGCAGGATGACATGAATCGGTTCTGAATTACCTTTCGCGCCATCGACTGCGTTCTTCAAAGCATCTGCAGAGAAGACATTGCCGTTCACGGCAAGGATCTTCTGACCGGGAGCAAGATTCGCCTTATCCGCTGGACCGCCCCAACGCACGTCTGCGATGACGCCTTCCGCCGTCAGCCGAAGCCCCAGAGAATACCAGACGTTGATTCCGCTGGTGCGTCTGCCTCCTGCGGTTACCATCGTACGTTCCGAGCTATTGGGCTTGTCGGTGAACGTAAGCTTGTAGCCGCCACGTTCAATGCCGGCCAGATCAGCGTGTGGATTGATGTCGTCAATGCGCTCGTGGATAAACTTCGCCCAGTCATAGGGAACAACCTGCTTGAGGTCAGAGACGAGTTCGTCTCGGTTATAAGGGACGATCAACGGGCCGGTGTTTCCGCCCTTAGCCAAAAAGATGTGCAGAAAGTCTGTCAGCGATTTCTTGTTGTTTGTCTGCTTGCGGATGAGAGTATCTGCGTCCAGCCAGAAGAGTTCTCCCTCCTGGTAGTAGTCCTGGCCTCGGCGCCAGTTGGACCATGCTGGATTGCCTCCCCGGAGGACACTCGCCGCAATGGCGGTATCTTCAGTAGGCCGCCATTGACGCCCAGGCTTATATTCCAGATTTGCAGCCGACATGGCCAGAAGATCACGATACTCAGCCTGCGATTTGAGGCCGGAGCGGGCGGCCAGCACGTTGCCCAGGTATTGCGTCAGACCCTCATACACCCAGAGCATCGAGCCTTGCTGCATCTTGGCGAAGGTGTCCTGGTAGAGGTTGTAAGGACGCCGATATTTGCCATTCCACGAGTGGGTAAATTCATGCGCCAGCAGATCCGCTTCTGCCAATTGGTGCGCCTTGTCTGAAAAACCCTTTTCGCCAACGCCGTTATCGGAAGACTGTCCATGCTCCAGCCCTTCTCCGCCGGCCACGTCGGAGAGCGTGAGCAGGAAATGATAGACGTTATAGTGACGGGAGTTGTAAGCGGCACCCGTCTCCCGAACCAGATTGTTCAGCTCGGCCAGCAGTTCGGGACGAAGCTTCGAGTCATCTGCCTGATCCGATACAACGTCGATGTAGTGCTTGGGCGTGATCTCGGGCGCGAGCGGAAACTCGTGGAAGTACTCCCCGGTAATGACAGGAGAGTCTTCAAGCTGTTCGACATTTGTCGCAGCGTAATGAGTCGTTCCACCTGTTGGATGTTGTGGATCGTAGCGGTCGGTGGGAGTGAGGGCGGTGCCTATACCCCATCCCTTCGGAACCGTGACCGAGGGTTGAATGGGAATGTCTTTGACTGGAGTATTCGCTGGGTAGAGCAGAAGCTTCTCCCACTCCAGCACCGCCAGCTTCTGGCTCACTCGCGCTGTGACGATGCAGTCCAGGTGAGCGTGAAGCATGGTGATTCCCTCAGGCACGGTGACGTGGAACTGATACAAATCCTGATCGTCTCTTCGCCAGTGCAGCGTCTTTCCGTTGGCTGTAAAAACAACCCCCGTGATGTCGCTCACAGGACCGGTGGGACGGTGATTCCCAGGAATCCACTCTGGAGTGGTGAGCGATACCTCGCCTGCATGTACCGGGATATCGATCTCAGCATGATAGACCTTGCGCGGAGCCTCCGACAGGTCAGCGGTTATCTGAATGGGAGCGGTCTGAGCCATCCCAGAGATTGCGGCCAGCAGAGTCAAAGGAAGAACGGTATGGCGAATGGACATGAGCGCAGAGATCCTTTAGAGTCGCGAGAGTTACAGGTGGATATAGCGAAGACGAAGCGGGATCGGTCTCAGACGCCGGCAATCTTTCTAGGATGCCAGTGCTGATTCGATCGCAGCGGTGATCCGGGGATCGTCGGGAGCAATCTCCGGAGAAAACCGCGCCACGACATTTCCTCTGCGATCCACAAGGAATTTCTCGAAGTTCCAGAGTATGCCGGGCTCAGGATTCGTCGTTGCACCGTTATGTTTGTCGTGCAGAAAACCGTTCAGGCGCTCGCGAAAACCGGAACGGCTCTCTCCGCTGGCCTGAGGCTGCGCCTGGATTAAAGCCTGATACAGCGGATGGGCATCGGGGCCGGTCACCGCAATCTTTGAGAACATCGGAAAATCTACCGAATAGTTTGTTCTGCAAAAGGAAGCGATGTCTTCGTTGCTGCCCGGTTCCTGGGCTCCAAAATCATTGGCGGGGAAGCCGCATACGACGAATCCAGCATCCTTGAAGCGGGAGTAGAGCTTTTCGAGCGCCTCGTACTGCGGAGTAAGGCCGCAATGAGACGCGACATTGACGACGAGCAGAACTTTTCCTTGATACTCCGAGAGCGATGCCGGTTCACCGGTGATGCGCTGGACAGGGATACCCGAGAGATTTGTCATGGTATCCAGTGTATCTCGGTAAGAAAAGTTGATCGTCCGCTTGACTGACCAAGTTAGTATCGAATACGGCCATGTCTTTTACGGATGTTCTTTTTGGACGGCCGCTTGCCTCGAGTGACGAGCGTGCCGAGCATATAGGGGTTGCAGCGGGTATTCCGATCTTTGGGCTCGACGCTCTTACCAGCGCAGCCTATGGACCTGAAGCGGCGATGACGCTTCTGATCCCAATGGGGATCGCGGGGCTCAACCATATTGTCCCGGTTATCTCAGCGATTCTCATCCTGCTGGTAATCGTATTTTTCAGCTACCGACAGACAATTGAAGCCTATCCGGGCGGGGGTGGATCCTACACGGTCGCCACGGAGAATCTGGGGGAGATGGCGGGACTTCTCGCTGCTGCAGCCCTGATGATCGACTACATCCTGACGGCTGCGGTCGGTATCTCCGCCGGCGTCACAGCGCTTACCTCGGCAGTTCCTGAGCTGCATCACCACAGGTTATCCATCTGTCTGGTAATCCTGGTCATCCTTGCTGTGGTAAATCTGCGAGGCGTGAAGGATACAGGCGCTGCGTTCATCCTGCCGACATTCTTCTTTGTCGGATCACTGCTGGCGGTGATTGTAGCGGGAGCCTTCGACGTGTACGCCAGCGGAGGACATCCTGTTCCTCGCGTTGTGATTCCTCCTCCAGCAGTGATGACGGTGAAGTACCTGGGCGTGTGGCTGCTGATGAAGACCTTTGCCAGCGGTTGCGCTGCGATGACCGGTGTCGAAGCCGTGTCGAACGGCGTCATGGCCTTCGAGGAGCCTCGCGCCAAGAAGGCGAGGTTGACACTCTCGATCATCGTCGGCACGTTGATCGTGCTCCTCTTCGGAATCACATGGCTTTCGAAAGCTTATGGAATCACTGCGATGGAGCCGGAGGCGCATAACTATCAGAGCGTTTTGAGCATTCTAACGACGGCCGTCTTCGGCCGCGGTTGGTTTTACTACGCCACGATGGGCAGCGTTCTTCTGGCCCTGTCCTTGAGCGCCAACACCGCCTTCGCCGATTTCCCGCGGCTGGCACGTGCCATCGCGATGCATGACTACCTGCCGCATGTCTTTACGCTGCGAGGAAGGCGGCTGCTGTACTCCCATGGCATCTATGCGCTGACGGGATTTACTGCTGTCATCCTCATTCTCTTTGGCGGTGTGACTGATCGTCTCATTCCTCTGTATGCCATTGGAGCGTTTCTGGCCTTTACTCTGTCGCAGGCTGGAATGGTGGTTCACTGGCTCAGAGCAGAAAAGCATCCCGGACGTGTGTGGCACATGTTCGTCAACGGTTTCGGTGCCGTCGCAACCGGGATCACGCTGGTGGTGGTTCTGGTTGCGAAATTTATGGCGGGTGCGTGGGTGACGGCTCTCCTGGTGCCGGTCCTGATCGGCATCATGATGGTAGTGAGGCGGCACTATAGTCGCGTCAAGCGCGAGATGAAGGATATGACCCCGCTGAACCTGAGCAATCTTCAGGAGCCCGTGGTCGTGATTCCAATGGCCCGTTGGGACCGGATTGCCGAGAAAGCGCTGCGTTTCGGCATGGTGATGTCGAAAGATCTCAAGGTAGTCCACGTTCATTCCGATGACGAGCCGATGGGCCTTGAGGAGGAATGGGACGAAAAGATCATTGGTCCCATCAAGAAAGAAGGTTTGCGGATTCCGGAGCTGGTAACGATTCCCTCGAGCTACCGCTTCATCATCAATCCGCTGATGGATTACATCATCGAACTCGAGCACAGCAATCCTGGACGAAAGATCGCCGTACTGCTTCCGGAGCTGGTCGTGCGCCACTGGTGGGAGAATGCTCTCCATAATCAGCGCGTGCAGCTGCTCAAGTTGTTGTTATTAGTAAAAGGGAATCAGAGAATCGTGGTGGTGAATATTCCCTGGTATCTCTGATCAGAACGGAGCCTTCTGGCTGCTCGCTTTCTTGTATTTCGGTATGGGGAATGGGGCGTGGTGCGCGGCCTGCATGACCGCAGGATTCCCTGGCAGGCCGACCCACACCGACCAGCCCGCTCCGTTGGCATAGTTCCGATAGTTGGCATAACCCGAGCTGCCGGGTGTCCACTGATTGTCGTCACCACCGATTCTCACGTACAGATCACCGTGGCTTCCATGTACGCGAGCAGCGTAGAGGCCCTGATCGCGTGCGTTCTCCTGCATCTCCACTCTGCTCCCTGACGTAATTCCGGCAACCTTGCGAGCATTGATCAGCGCCTTGATCTTGCTTTGTAGATCTGAGCCCCAGTCGAAATAATGCTTCCAGTAGACGCATGGAACTCCGGGATGCGTCAGCACGTAGGCATAAGCCTGTTCTACCTGCCAGTTGTTGGCAAACGAGTCAGCCTGATGATCTGTCTGGGCTGTTCCGTCATCATTGGTGCGATATCCGGTGTCGTGATTTTCGACGAAAGTAACGGCACGTTGCTTCCAGGGCATGCCGTCAGTTGTGTCACCTACCAGGCCGATGCCGCCACCAAAGCCATAGAGCTGTGTGTAGGCACCGCTCACAATCGATTTCAAGGAGAACTGGGTCTCGAAATCGAAGACATCACTTGAGCTCTTCAGATGATCCTGGCCGGTTGGAGAGTCGTTGGTGGCGGTCGCCCATACCCAGCCTCGTTGCTCTGCCTGTTGAGTCCAATCGTATTCACCTACGGAGAAGGTGGGTTTAGTAATACCGTCGTAGAGAGCGATCCACTGCGCGCTATAGCCGTGCACCATGTCGTAGCGCCAGCCTCTGTATCCAAGTGCCTGTAGAGCGAGCAGATATCGCACGATATCTCGCCGTACACGGATATCTGTGTGCGCTATATCTCGAAATGAGGGATACGGGTAGGTGCCGTCAGGACGATATGCGACTCTCTCCTCGCACTTGCCTCGTTGCTCCACAGGTGTGTTCGCAATTCCGGAGATGGCATTGGAGAAGGCCTCATCGTCGGAGCAGATGGACCATGTTCCCCATTGTGGATCTTTGAAATCTGCCCAACCATTCAGCCCGTCACGATGGTTGATGACGATATCAGCCACGGGTTCCACTCCGTCCCGCAGCAAGGCTGTGAGAGTCGCCTGTTGCTGCTTGCGGGTGCCATAGCTGTTATCCAGAACGAAGTATTGCTTGGGGTTATAGCCGACGCTAAACTCGCCGGCATAGGATGGTGGTGGCATCCATACCAGGTCGAAGTTTGCCGCTGCAATCGCGTCGGCGTCATCTCTGACGATGTCATACCAGAGCTTCGTTCCATACCCGGGGAACTTCGCGGGATGGCCAAAGCGGTAGGACTCATAGTAAAAACCCTGCAGCATAACCCGGTCATCATCGAAACCCGACTGGGCATAGGCGTATGCGTTGAACTGCAGGAACAGCAGCAGGAAGACACAGATAATCCATCTCCCTGATTCCAGGTTCGTCTTCTGCATGGAGGTGCCTCCACAGGAAAGTGACGATACTTGACTGGGCCTGGATTTGTGGCTAAACCGTTACTGCAAGGGTCTTCTTGTTATAAGCCGGAGAAAGCTCCCGAAGATGCGCGACGGCAGCGGGAACCAGTTGCAGAGCCTGATCAATCTCTGCCTGTGTCGTCAGTTTAGACAGCGAGAAGCGGATACTGGCGCGGGAACGCGCTGCAGAGAGTCCCATGGCGATAAGAACATGCGAGGGTTCACTGGCTCCGGACTGACACGCACTCCCGCCACTGACAGAGAGTCCCTTTAGATCAAGCGCGATCAGAAGAGCTTCGGCTTCCACGTGGTCGAAGTAGATGTTAGTGGTGTTGCCTACGCGCGAAACTCCTGCTCCGTTGACCCCAGTCTCCTCAATAAGCGAAAGAATCCCTTGCTCCAGGCGATCTCGCAGACATGCAAGGCTGGCAGGACCGTCGTTCTTCAACCACGCTGTTGCAACTTCGGCTGCTTTGCCCAGCCCAACGATCCCGGGCACATTCTCTGTTCCGGCCCGACGCTGGCGCTCGTGTGAGCCGCCATGAAACATTGGCGAGAGCTGAACGCTGCGGCGGACGTAAAGAGCGCCAACTCCCTTAGGGGCATGGATCTTGTGCCCTGAAAGGGTGAGCAGGTCGACATCCTTCAGGAATCCATGGGGGCTGACATCCAGTGGAAGCTTGCCTGCCGCCTGTACGGCGTCCGTGTGGAATAAGGCGCCTCCAGCATGTGCAATACCTGCAAGCGCATCGATAGGCTGAATGACGCCGGTCTCGTTGTTGGCATACATCACGCTGACCAGACGCGTATTGGGCCGCAGAGCAGCCAATAGTTCGGTCGGCTCAACGATTCCCGCTGGTGTTACAGGCAGAATGGTAACTTCGATGCCCCGGGCTTCCAGCGACTGTGCCGCATGGAGTACCGCGTGATGCTCAATCGCTGTGGTGATAAGGTGATCGCCTTTAGCGAGTACCCCGAACAGAGCGAGGTTGTCGCTCTCTGTGCCGCCCGACGTAAATACCACCTCTGCAGGCCGGCAATGCAGCAGGCCGGCTACGTGCTCCCTTGCGCGATCCACGGCAGAGCGTGCCTGTTGTCCCTGCTGATGAATGGAACTGGCGTTGCCATAGTGCTCAAGGTAAAAGGGACGCATCGCCTCAAAAACCTCTGGAAGGAGAGGCGTCGTAGCATTTGCGTCCATGTAAATACGCTGCATAGATTCATTTTAGCCTGTGCAGAAGAATTGCACCGTCTTTAGGGATGAAGGTCGTAGGCTCGACGGCTACGTTCTGATAGCCTGAGCGCGACCTCTGCGGATCTGACGCATACGAGTCAAAGGGAGAAAAAGTGATGTGCAAGCGAATCATGGTGATAGCCGCTTTGTCCGTATGTTGTGCCGTGGCGGGACAGGCACAGCAGCCCGGTGCCATGGCTCCAAAATCTGGAGCAGGAACAATGGTGGAACCGTCAAAGTCCTTTGACAGCGCACTTACCGCCTTCGAGGGCCAGTTCATGGGGCTGGCGAAGGCAATGCCTGCGGAGAAGTACAGCTTCGCCCCCAGTGCAGCCATCTTTGCTGAGAGCCAGAAGACGGATTACCTCTCCCCCAATAACCAAGGCGTACGCAACTTCGGCCAGATGGTCGCTCACGTCGCTCAGGCGAATTACTTTTATGGTGGAAGGCTGAGCGGCGAGAAGCCCGATGTCGATGTAAAAGCCATCGGCAGCCTTACAGATAAAGATCAGATCGTCGCCGCGCTGGAAAAATCGTTTGCTTTCGTTCACCAGGCGATGGGAACCCTGACAACCCAAAATGCATTCGAAAGTGTTCGTGGCAACGATACCCGGGCGACTGTGGCAGCGGGTGTCATCGCCCACGGCTTCGATCACTACGGCCAACTGGCGGAGTACCTGCGGATGAACGGTATCGTTCCTCCAGCCAGTGACAAGAAATAACTTCGTTTAGAACATAAAGAAGCGCGCCGATCTAGCGCGCTTCTTTGTTTCGCGATCACAAACTGCCACGGTTACCGGTTTTCAAGCGGCGTGTATTTTGTCGGATAAGCCGGCCCTACGTACTCCGCACGAGGGCGGATAAGGCGGTTGTCGTCATGCTGTTCGATTACATGCGCAGCCCAGCCAGCGATGCGGCTGACGGCAAAGATCGGCGTGAAGAGGTCAATGTCGATGCCGAGCAGGGTGTAGGTGGAAGCTGAGTAGAAGTCGACGTTGGCGTTTAACTTCTTCTCCTGCTTTACGAACTGCTCGATCTTTCGGGACATCTCAAACCACTTCATGTTGCCAGCGGTCCGGCTCAGCTCTTCCGACATGCGACGCAGGTGAGTGGCCCGAGGGTCTTCGGTGTGATAGACCCGGTGGCCGAAGCCGGAGATCTTCTTCTTATCGGCAAACATCTGGCGGACATATTCGACGGGGTCTGCCCCTTCCTTATCAATCGCGTAGAGCAGACGCATCGTCGCCTCGTTCGCTCCACCGTGCAGCGGTCCCTTCAGAGCACCGATGGCTCCGGTGATTGCCGAATGGATGTCGGCGAGCGTCGCCGCAATGACGCGCGCTGCGAACGTGCTGGCGTTCAACTCGTGATCCGCATGCAGAATCAATGCGATATCGAAGGTGCGAACTGCCGTCTCCGACGGCTTCTCCCCGTTCAACATCCACAGGAAGTTCGCTGCATGGGAGAGAGAGGGGTCAGCCTCGACGATGTTTTTGCCTTTGCGGATACGATCGAAGATCGCGACGATCATCGCTATCTGTGCGGTCAACCGATATGATTTGCGGACATTCGCATCGTGAGAATTATCAGCCTCGTCCGCATCGTAGATGCTCAGCAGCGAGACGGCGGTACGAAGTACCTGCATGGGAGTCGCCGCCGTCGGGACACTCCGCAGCAGGTCGATAATCTTGGGATCGAGTTTGCGGGCTTCGCTCAGCTTTTTAGAGAAATCAGCCAGCTCAGCCGCATTGGGCAGCTTTCCAAACCAAAGCAGGTAAGCCGTCTCTTCAAACGTCGAGTGCTGCGCGAGTTCGTGGATATCGATGCCACGGTACGACAGCACCCCAGCGTCTCCATCAATCCAGCAGATAGATGAGTTGGTGGCTACGATGCCTTCCAGGCCCTTAGGTGCAGCGGCAGTGGACATAATGAAACTTCTCCCCCACAAAACTAAATTACATCTGGTTATAGCGCAGCCGAGAAACGATTGTCACGGACGCCGGGCGAATATCGTAATATCTGTGCGATCTTTCATCTACATCTTCCGCAAGGGGGAAAAGGGATCCAGGTCCACCTCAGGCTGCTCTCCTGCAAGAATTTGAGCCATCACCAACCCTGTAGCCGGTGCAAGAAGAATGCCATTTCGGTAGTGACCTGCCGCAATGAATAAATTGTCACGTACATGGCCGAGCAGCGGGAGTCCATCACTCGTCCCTGGCCGTAACCCCGCCCAGCGCTCTATCTCGGGAGCATCGGCAAGATCCGGCAGCAGTTCAGCGGCTTCCGCGCGAAGCCGAGCGATGTCATTGGAATACACGGTCTTGTCAAAACCCGCATCTTCAACTGTTGCCCCAATCACCGCCCGTCCTGCCGCCGGCCCGGTTGTTCTCGGAACTACATAGATGGTGGGAGTTCGAACGACGACATGCAGCGGCATGATGGCGGGCAGCTTTACGGAAAGCATCTGGCCTTTTCGAGGAACGGTTCGGACGTGTCCCGGCTGAAGATCGGTGAGACCCCAGGCTCCTGTGCAGTCCACGACGCGAGATGGCCGCAGGACCTCTGATCCCGTGTGAACTTCGTAGTTAGAAGATTCGCTCAGCTCCAGTCGGACCTGGCTCTGGGGGCGAACCTCGATCTTCGCTGATTGAACTGCCGCCAGTAGCGCCCGGGCCAGTTCCCGTGGATCCAGACTCTGCTCGTCGAGCAGGATAAAACGGTGATCCCTGGTGTTGAGTTGAGGCAACAGCAGCGACAATGTCTCGGGAGCCAGGAGAGTAAGATCTCGGGCCGCTTCCAGGTGAGACAGATGGATCTCCTGTAAAGCCGTGCTCGTCTGAAAAGGAACAAGGATCCCGGATAGATCGAAGATTCGATCGAGGTACCCGCGATACAGGCTGCGGCTAAGGGCGGAGAGGGTGCGGAGTTCCAAAGGATTCTCCGGATCGGAGGCGGCGAGCATGCCCGCCGCTGCCACCGAAGCCTCGGCAAGCGGAGCACCCTGCTCCAGGACAACCACGTTGGCTCCACGGCTCCGAAGTTCAAGCGCGAGCGAGAGGCCCATGATGCCTGCTCCGACGATGCAAATATCAGGCGAAACCATGGATCTAGTCTATGGCTTCGGGAAATCGAAGACGATATATAGTCTCTTTGTATCTGTTCCATCTTGCCCGCACGCATGCGGAGCTGGACAACGTTAGAGAAGCGTTCAACGATTTGCGTTCGGAAGGAGAATACGATGGCGGAAGAGTTCGTAGAGGAGCGGTCGGTCTCTGGAGCATTGCTTGCAGTTGTGGCGGTTGCTTTGTTAGCTGCGCTTGGCGGTTTGATCTGGTGCT
Organism: Edaphobacter sp. HDX4; assembly: GCF_036877565.1. Classification (NCBI taxonomy): domain Bacteria; kingdom Pseudomonadati; phylum Acidobacteriota; class Terriglobia; order Terriglobales; family Acidobacteriaceae; genus Edaphobacter; species Edaphobacter sp. HDX4. The sequence goes on along the minus strand of NZ_JAEDXW010000001.1, from coordinate 28,783 downwards.
ACACCCTGCAGAAGGATCTCGGCACCGCCGGACGGAAGCTCGCTCTGGCCGACCAGAGGAATGCGGAGCTCAATCAGAAGATTGAAGCAACGAATGCACGGCTGCGCGCCACCAGCGAGACCCTGGGGCAAAGCGTCGGAATGACGCAGAAGCAGATCGAGCGAAGGGCTCAGAGCATCTTGGAACAGCAGAAGCTTGCCCAGGCCAAGATCGAAGAGGCCCAGGCCGCAACACAGAAGCAGATTGGCGCCGTCTCCAGTGAGGTCTCCAGCGTCAAGACAGACGTCGGAGGAGTGAAGACAGACGTCGCCGCAACCAGAACCGATCTTGAGGCGACCAAGACTCAGTTGACCCGCGTGGTTGGAGACGCTGGGGTCATGAGCGGACTGATCGCCAAGAATCACGACGAACTCGAAATTCTGAGGCACAAGGGCGATCGAAACTACTATGAGTTCACGCTGCAGAAGGGCCAGCAGCCTACGCTGCTGTCGAGCATCAAGCTGCAATTGAAGAAGGCCGACCAGAAGCACTCACGCTATACCCTCAACGTAAGTGCTGACGATCGCATCATCGAGAAGAAGGATAAGAATCTCGACGAACCCGTTCAGTTCTATAGCGGGAAGGATCCCGCACTCTATGAGCTGGTTGTGAACTCGATCGAAAAGAATAAGGTCTCGGGCTATCTCTCAACGCCGAAGGGCAAGAGCGCCACGCCTTAGTTTCTGTCTTGAAACACGAAAACGGGGGACGCTTTTAGCGTCCCCCGTTTGTTTGCCTGTTGAGTGTTATTTCTTTTTTGCGGCCTTCTTGGTTGCCTTCTTGGCCGGTGCTTTTTTTGCTGCCTTCTTCGTTGCCATTTGCCTATTCTCCCTAGTGATTAGACATTGACTCTGCAACACACTTCATTGCAGCTAACGAAGGTATAGATTTACGAAAATTCACTGTCAAGAGAAATCGATAAGTTCTGGAATTTTTTTTGGGGATCGCCTTCCCGAAAGTCACGACGAGGCGCTGAAGAATTCGGGGATGTGTCCTCACGTGAGCCATGAAAAAGCTGTTCGGTACGATCAAGTCCTATACTGTCGCTTCGTCCGTGTCGTTGAGGTGAGCCATGAAAGAAGTTGTGATCGTCGCTGCAGTTCGTACTCCCGTAGGGAAGTTTCAAGGAGCGTTTGCAGAGATGTCTGCAGTGGAGCTTGGAGCAATTGCGATTCGCGAATCCGTTCACAGAGCGGGCATCGACGCAGTGACCGTGGATGAATGCATTATGGGCTGTGTTCTTCCGGCAGGCCTCGGGCAGAATCCGGCGCGACAGGCAGCGCTTCGCGGCGGTCTCCCAGGCTCGACCTCTGCCCTCACCATAAACATGGTCTGCGGCAGTGGCTTGCGGGCTGTCGCACTGGGAGCACAGAACATCCTCGCAGGAGATGCGGAGATCATCGTCGCCGGTGGCATGGAGTCCATGTCCAATGCACCCTATCTCCTTCCCACCGCGCGTAAGGGGCTCCGAATGGGAGACGCCACCGTGGTCGACTCCATGATCCGCGATGGTTTGTGGTGTGCCTGTGACGATCAGCACATGGGTATGACGGGTGAGTTGGTAGCAGAAACGTACGCCATCACTCGCCAGCAGCAGGATGCCTTTGCTCTTCAATCGCATCAACGCGCGGCTCAGGCATGGCGGGAGGGACGCTTCGACGCTGAAGTCGTACCCGTCTCGGTTCCGGCAAAGAAAAAGGGAGTCGAACCCGCAGTGATACGCCGTGACGAGACCATCCGCGAGGATGCGTCGGCTGAGACGCTTGCAGCATTGAAGCCAGCCTTCAAAGAAGGTGGAACGGTGACGGCCGGCAATGCGCCCGGTATCAACGACGCCGCTGCTGCGCTCGTCATCATGTCTTCGGATAAGGCAGACGAACTCGGCCTGCAGCCAATGGCAACGATTCGCGCTCAGGCGGTCAGCGGGGTTGAGCCGCGCTGGGTGATGATGGCTCCTGTGAGCGGCGTTCGCAAGGTCCTCGACAAGGCAGGCTGGCAACGCGATGACGTGGATCTCTACGAGTTGAATGAAGCATTTAGTGTGCAGGCTCTCGGAGTCACCGGTCAGCTAGGGCTGACTCTCGACAAGGTCAACGTCAATGGAGGAGCCGTCGCTATCGGTCATCCAATCGGTGCCAGCGGAGCGCGCATCCTTGTAACCCTGGTCCATGAGCTTATCCGACGCGATGCGAAGAGAGGAGTTGCTGCACTTTGCCTGGGTGGCGGCAACTCGGTGTCGATGGCCATCGAGCGAAGCTGATTTGTCCCTTGCGACTCGTTGGTGGAGAATGCATCGATGAAGAACGTTCGCCGCTTCGATGGCAAAGTTGGCGACTACGTCCGTTTTCGCGAGAGGTATTCGCCGGAGATCCTCCTGCCCATCCTTCGTTCCGTCTGTGGTCTGACGCGGGACTGGCTCGTGGCCGATATTGGGGCAGGAACCGGGATGCTTAGCGACGTCTTCCTCGCGAATGGCAACCGTACCCTCGCGGTCGAGCCCAATCCGGAGATGCGGCAGATGTGCCGAATCGCACATGAGGGAAATCTCAACCTCACCATGATTGACGGTACCGCCGAAGCGACTGGAGTGAATTCATCTTCAGTTGATCTCGTCGCCGCCGGCAGAGCGATGCACTGGTTCGATCGGGAGGCGGCATTCGCCGAGTTTCGGCGCATCCTCAAGCCCGATGGTTGGGTTGGAATCATTGCATTCGGTCGAACTGAAAAGGGGCGAGAAGAAAATCTGGTACTGGAGCAAATATTGCGCGATTTCTCTCCCAGCCATACGGATACACATGCAGGCTATGAAGTGTACGGGCAGCTGAAGAGCTACCTGCCGCGGGACTTCTACCATCAGGAGATACTGAAGACGATCTCTCTGAATTGGCAGGATCTTCTGGGACTGACTCTGTCACTTTCGCACAGCCCTTCGAGGGCAGACCCGCACTATCCGCTCTTTGAGAGAGCACTGCGCGATTTTTTTGAGCGTTTTGCTTCCGACGGCGAGGTGCAGCTTGAGACCCGATATTGGATCAACCTCGGCCGATTCGAGCCGGTGTAGTCCCATCAGCATTCGATGATGTTGAGGGCCAGTCCTGCTAGCGAGGTCTCCTTGTAGCGAGACTGCATATCCAGACCCGTTTGATACATCGTCGCAATGACCTGGTCGAGGGACAGCTTGTGTCCTTCTGTCTCATGCATTGCCATGCGGGCGGCGTTGATGGCTTTAACCGCTCCCATCCCATTTCGCTCGATGCAGGGTATCTGCACCAGTCCGCCGATGGGATCACAGGTCATCCCGAGGTTGTGTTCCATGGCGATCTCGGCAGCATGCTCTACCTGCTCGTTGCTTCCACCAAGCGCAGCAACCAAGCCACCCGCAGCCATGGAACACGCAACCCCGACCTCGCCTTGGCAGCCCACCTCAGCCCCCGAGATGCTTGCATTCTCTTTGTAGAGAATGCCGATGGCTGCAGCAGTCAGGAAATAGCGAAGGATTCCCTCATCGCTGGCGCCCTCGACAAAGCGGACATAGTAATTTGCGATAGCCGGAATCACGCCTGCCGCTCCATTGGTCGGTGCCGTGACCACGCGACCTCCCGCCGCGTTCTCTTCGTTGACTGCCATTGCGTATACAGTCACCCAATCCATTGGAGCTAAGGGATCGTTCGCTGCTCCGGCCTCAAGTCGTTGAGCTAACCGCGGCGCCCGACGCCGGACGTTCAGGCCACCCGGAAGAACGCCCTCTGTCGCAAGCCCTCGGGCCGTGCAGGCCTGCATGGTCTTCCAGAGCGTGATCACTGCCGCCTTCACCCGATCCTCCGGGTTCATGCTCGATGTGTCTCCTTCGATTGGCGGATGGCGGATCGCAGTCTCCGAGATCAACGCAGCTTCGTTGGCGAGCAACAGGTCGGCTATCGTCAGATGATGTTCCCGAGCCAAAGAAAGTAGTTCGGCTGCGCTGCTGAAAGGGAAGGGAACCGTCCGGGTGGACTCCTGCGTCGTATCTTTTTGAGCTTTCAACTCCTCGGCCGTGAGTATGAACCCTCCACCGACCGAGTAGATTACTTCCTCCGATATGAGGGTTCCATCGCTGGAGAAGGCGGTGAATCGCATTCCATTCGGATGTGTTGGCGCTTGAGGATCGGGATACATCTGGTCACGATGAAACAGCAGATGCTCCGTCTCGGTAAACGGAATCGCCTCACGAGCGAGCAGGTAAAGCGTTCCGGTGGAGCGGACGGCGAGCAGCTCGGCATCAATGACGGAAGGATCCACCGTATCGGGAGCTTCGCCCATCAATCCTAGAAGGATCGCCCGGTCTGTCCCATGGCCATGTCCCGTCAGGGCAAGAGAGCCGTAGAGATCGACGGAGACCCGCGCGACCTCAGACAGCTTCCCTTGTTGATCGAGGGATTCGGCGAAGCGCAGTGCCGCTCGCATGGGTCCCACTGTGTGCGAGCTCGAAGGTCCGATCCCGATCTTGAAGAGCTCAAACAGACTAGTGTTCACGGACCATATTGTAGGCGTCTGCGATGAGATCAGTTGAAATGGGTTTTGTTTGTGGCAGCTCTATCTGCCACTTCGGTGGGAACAAGGATTCATTCGGCCAGTGCTATACTCGCCGGACACTCAACTGCCTCAAGGACATACCAGGCTCAAGGATGCTTTTCAAAGCCCGAAGTGCTGCCGTTTATGGAATCGACGCTCATCTGATTGACGTCGAGGTCGATTTCTCTCAGATCAAACTCGATAAAGAGCAGTTCAGCACCGTCGGCCTTCCTGATGCTGCAGTTCGTGAGAGCCGCGATCGCGTGCGCTCCGCGATAAAGAACTCCGGGTTCGAAATTCCTCCGACGAAGATCACCATCAATCTTGCCCCTGCCGATTTGAAGAAAGAGGGCTCCGGTTTCGATCTGCCGATCGCCATCGGAATCCTCGGAGCGTACGGTGCGCTTGCGATCAAGGATCTCGATGACTTTCTGCTGGTCGGCGAACTTGGACTCGACGGCTCGCTGCGTGCCATTCCCGGTGCCCTGCCGATCGCAGTCGCAGCTCGTTCGAACGGGATCAGGAACGTCATTGTTCCGGCAAGCAACGCCCGCGAGGCTGCCGTCGTTGAGGGCGTCGATGTCTATCCCATGAAGAGCCTGATCGAGGTACGGGAGTTGCTCAACTCCTTCTCGACTGGAACGATCTCGCACGCGCCTCTAGCAGGTAGAGCGACCGAGCTCTTGAACGAGATACAACACTTTCCGTTTGACTTCAAAGATGTTCGCGGACAGCATGTCGCCAAGCGCGCGCTCGAGGTTGCAGCGGCGGGTGGACATAACATCCTCATGATCGGGCCGCCGGGCTCAGGCAAGACCATGCTTGCGAAGCGTCTGCCGTCCATTCTGTCTCCGCTGAAGTTCGAGGAGGCTTTGGAGACGACGAAGATCCACTCCGTCGCCGGAGTTCTGGATGGAGAGCAGGGACTTGTGGCGCACAGGCCTTTTCGTTCGCCGCACCACACCATCTCGGACGCCGGCCTGATCGGCGGAGGCATGGTGCCGCGGCCGGGAGAGGTTTCGCTGGCGCACAATGGATTGCTCTTCCTCGACGAGCTGCCTGAGTTCCCGCGCAATGTGCTGGAGGTCCTGAGGCAGCCGCTCGAGGATGGAACCGTGACGATCTCACGCGCGGCGATGAGCCTGAGCTTTCCAGCCCGCTTCATGCTGGCGGCGGCGATGAATCCTTGTCCTTGCGGCTACTTCAACGACAAGCGTCGAGACTGCATGTGCACACCTCCGATGATCCAGCGATATGTGTCGAAGGTGAGCGGACCTCTTCTGGATCGGATCGACATCCATATAGAGGTTCCGGCGGTGGAGTATAAGGAGCTACGCGGAGGAGCGGCTGCCGAAGGCTCCGCGGAGATTCGCGAGCGGGTTATGGCTGCGCGCCGCCGGCAACATGAACGCTTTGCGGAGTCGGGGCAGCGGACGAAGGGCTCGAGCAAAGGGGCAGGCCGCAGCGTCTTCGCCAATGCCCAGATGAACACGCCGCAGATCCGAAGCTTCTGTGTGCTCGAATCCGATGCGGAGCGTCTGCTGGAACGCGCGATGCAGCAGCAGGGACTGAGTGCAAGAGCGCATGACCGGATCCTGAAGGTGGCTCGAACGATTGCGGACCTGGACGCGGCGGAGAGCGTGGGGACCCGGCATATCGCAGAGGCGATCCAATATAGAACCCTGGATCGCAGCTACTGGTCGTGACCCTCCCCCTACTTATTTGCGCAAAATCTTGGAAGCATTGCACTTAGCTTTGGACCACTGAATCTTACCTCTGGACCACAGAGAAGGACGGTGCGGAGTCCGGGGAAGGCGCTCGAGTGTTTCCCCTGGAAGTCCTTCTTTAATTTTACCGGGGTGCAGGGGTGAGATCGGCGATCCCTTGCAGGGGCTAAATCGCTAAAGATGAATGGCTTATCCTCATCTCATGAGATGGGACCTCTTGACAGGAGCGAGAGGGAGGCTCCGGGAGGAGAAGGTGCGCGCTCATAGGGCGCCGGTTCCGTTTTATGGGATTTTCGGGAAAAGGAATTCCAAAAATAAGTATTGACCTCCACCCTGGAAGGATTTACTTTTCTAATGGTCGATGCTGTTTCCGCCGGATAAGCAGGCGTGGTCGACCAGGGCGCCAGGAATACCGGGTGTTCCCCTCTGCTTCCTTCTGTTTCATACCCAGGCGCTGAGCCGCTGAAGATACCAGGAGAAAACAGGGTTTCAAAGGACGTGTCGCTCCTTCTGGAGCTACGCGGGAGTTCTTGTAGTTTGCTGTCGATTTAAGTGTAACTTTTGTAGATTGAGTTATTTAGGCGATGGTATGAATCCTTTTGCAGGATTTGGCGTCTAAACGGAAAGTGGTAGACGGGAACAAACGAATCTACCGAAATTTTGAGAAATCTTGGATTGCGGGGAGTGCCGCAACTTGACTGACTAAAGGAGAAGATGATGCGCTCGGATCTTGTTTTTGGAGCCCTCACTCACGTAAAGAACCGCTACGAGCTTTGCCAATTGGCATCGAAGGCTACTCGGAAGCTTCACAAGCCCAACACCCGTCTGCAGGACACGACAAACGAAGTTTTGGACCGTTTCCGTGACTCCATTCCGATGGGAGAGGGCGAAACCCCTGTTCAGAAGGTAGAATTGCAGGAGCGCCGCGCGGCATAACGCGCGGCCTTCGGGCTCCAACGACACAATCCACCCATAACACTTTCCGCACTACCCAATTCCATCCCATAAAATTCAGATCTTCCCGGTTCTCCGTAGGATTCCCTTTCAGGCATATCCCGCCCAAGTTCCCTAGATTTCTATCGAATCTCAAGGTAAAAGCATGACAATTTCAGAGTTGAAAGAACACAATATAGCCGAGCTGGGCAAACTGGCACGCGGTCTGGATATCGCAGGCACCAGCGGGCTCCGCAAGCAGGACCTTATCTTCAAGATTCTTCAGGCTCAGAGTGAAAAGGAAGGCCACATCTTCGCAGAGGGCGTCCTCGAGATTCTTCCTGACGGATATGGCTTCCTTCGTTCTCCTGATTACAACTATCTGCCCGGTCCCGACGACATCTATGTCTCTCCTTCCCAGATTCGCAAGTTCGATCTGAAGACCGGTGACACGATCAGCGGCAACGTGCGACCGCCGCACGAAGGCGAGAAGTACTTCGCCCTGGTAAAGATCGAGGCCATCAACTTCGAGTCTCCTGAGGAGACCCGCAACAAGATCCTGTTCGACAATCTCACTCCGCTTTATGCCGAGGAGAGAGTCAAGATGGAGACGGTTCGGGACAACATCTCGGGCCGTGTGATGGATCTGCTGACTCCCGTGGGTAAGGGACAGCGCGGCCTGATCGTAGCGCCTCCGCGCACCGGAAAGACGATGCTGCTGCAGGCGATCGCGAACTCGATCACCTCCAACCATCCTGAGATCGTGCTGATCGTTCTGCTGATCGACGAGCGTCCGGAAGAAGTGACGGACATGCAGCGTTCAGTGAAGGGCGAGGTGATCTCGTCGACCTTCGACGAACCGGCAGCGCGTCACGTACAAGTTGCCGAGATGGTGATCGAGAAGGCGAAGCGGCTGGTCGAGCATAAGCGCGATGTTGTGATTCTGCTGGATTCGATCACCCGACTTGCCCGCGCGTACAACACGATCGTTCCGCCGAGCGGCAAGGTTCTGTCGGGCGGTGTCGATTCGAACGCGTTGCAGCGTCCGAAGCGGTTCTTCGGTGCGGCCCGCAATATCGAAGAGGGCGGTTCGCTCACCATCATCGCGACGGCCCTGGTAGATACCGGATCGAGGATGGACGAAGTAATCTTCGAAGAGTTCAAGGGTACGGGCAACATGGAAGTCATTCTCGATCGCAAGCTGGTCGACAAGCGGGTGTTCCCGGCAATTGACATTCAGCGCTCGGGCACTCGTAAGGAAGAGCTGCTGATCCCGAAGGAAGACCTGCAACGCATCTGGATTCTGAGAAAGGTTCTCAACCCGCTGAGCCCGGTGGAGGCGATGGAGCTTCTGACGGACAAGCTGGCGAAGACGCGGAACAACTCGGAGTTTCTGCACAATATGAACTCGATCTAGATCGACCGCAACGAGATATCACCGGGTCCGGGTGGTGCTGGTCCGGTGATGAGGGCAGTCCTTGTGGTGAGGACTGCCCTTTTTGATTTTGGGATGGTTTCCTTACCTCTTCAAAGTACCCCGGTGATGGGGGTCGATGGCGCGCCTGGCGGTGCAGAGGACAGATTCAATCGCGTGTTGGAAGAGAGGCTGGACCGCAGATCCTTCGACTTCGCTCAGGATGACACGGCTGTTTTTTTCGTTATTGAGACGGATGCGGGAGGGCGGGCCGAGCCGCGCCTCCCCATGGGAAAAGCATCCTGCTTTTAGCGGAGACCGCCGGAGGCGACTAGGGTTTCGCCGGTCAGCCAGCCGGAGTCGCTGGAGGCGAGGAAGACTGCCAGAGGAGTGATGTCGCTGACCTGGCCGATGCGGCCGAGCGGCGTCTGGGCCTCGAAGGTGGTCTGGAAGTCGGAGCCGATGAAGCCGGCCGAGTGTGTGCCCTCGGTCTCAATCATTCCGGGATTGATCGAATTGACGCGGATCTTCTTTGCGCCGAGCTCCTTCGACAGGACGGCGGTGATGGAGTCGACGGCACCTTTGGTGGCGGTGTAGATGGAGCTGGTGGGAACGTTGAGCTCAGTTACGGCTGAACCGATGTTGATGATGCTGCCTCCGTTGTCACCGATAAGCTTTACGGCTTCGCGCGTGGCGAGGAGGGTTCCAAGTACGTTGGTGTTGAAGAGACGGTTGTAGAGCTCTGTGGTGACGTCTTCGATAGGAGAAAACTGATAGACTCCGGCGTTGTTGACGAGCACGTCAAGCTTGCCGAAGGCTTTTTTGGTCTCGTCGAAGATGCGAGTCACATCGGCCTCTTTCGCGACGTCTCCCTGTACGGCGATGGCCTTCCCGCCAGCTTTTGTAATCTCAGCGACCACCTTCTCGGCCCCGTCCTTACTTGCGGCGTAGTTGACCACAACTGCAGCGCCTTCTTTGGCGAGACCCTTCGCGATATCAGCGCCGATTCCCTTGGAAGCTCCCGTGACGACTGCGACCTTACCTGTAAGCTTGCTCATCTCTCTGACCTCTTCGTATCGATAATTCGATAACCGTCTAATTGATGAGAAGGAGGGAGGGAAGGATTCATTCTGATGGAGGAGCTCCCCCTTATTTACTTTCCTTTGAAATCGCGGGTCCACTCCAAGCAGAAGAGATTTCAGGGCTTAGGTTTGAAGGAGCGGATGGGAGATGAGACCCGACCGCTCCATTCAGGGTCGATCAACCGAGGTGCTTCTGGAGGACCACGAGGAACTGCGCGAGCCATGCCGGGTGCGCGGGCCATGCGGAGCCGGTAACGAGTTTGCCGTCGGTGATGGCGTCGGTGGCATCGAGCTTCACAAAGGTCCCTCCGGCCAGCTCCACCTCGGGAGCGCAGGCAGGATAGGCGTTGAGGCGCTTGCCCTGGAGCACGCGGGCTGCCGCAAGGAGTTGCGGGCCGTGACAGAGGGCGGCGATCGGCTTGTCCTTGCCGGCGAAGTGACGAATGATCTCGAGGACACGGGGATTGAGGCGAAGGTACTCCGGGGCTCGGCCACCTGGGACGACAAGGCCGTCGTAGTCTTCGGGCCTGATGTCGGCGAAGGTGGCGTTGAGGACGAAGTTATGGCCCGGCTTCTCCGAGTAGGTCTGATCGCCTTCGAAGTCGTGAATGGCAGTGCGGACGTGGTCGCCAGCCTTCTTGTCGGGGCAGACGGCATGCACGGTGTGGCCGACCATCTGGAGCGCCTGGAAGGGAACCATAACCTCGTAGTCTTCGACAAAGTCGCCTACCAGCATAAGCAGGTTTGCGGGCTTGTAAGGGCTGGGGATGGAGGGAGTCGAGCTCATGTGTGTTCCTTTAGGGTGGTTGAGGCTAGTAGCCGTTGGCGAGGAGGTACTGCTCGGTGAGGATGAAACCAGCGGGCTTCTCCGACTGACGCTCGGCGTACTTCCCCAGCACGTCGACCTCGATATTGAGGGGGGCGCCGGGAGAGAGTGTGCGGAGGCTGGTTGCGCCATAGGTGTGCGGAATGATGGCGATCTCGACTTCAGTTCCACGGATGGACGCAACGGTCAGAGAGATCCCTTCCACGGTGATGGATCCCTTCTCGACGACATAGCGGACGAGCGATTCGGGAAGAGTGAAGCGCAGACGGTAGTCGGTGGTCTCGGTATCGGGCGTGAGAGGCTCGAGAGCGACGAGGGTGGCAGTTCCGTCGACGTGGCCCTGGACGACGTGGCCGCCCAGAGGAGAGCCGGCGGGTGTAGGCAGCTCAAGGTTGACGACGGCATCGGGCTTGAGGCCGGCGAGCGTCGTGCGGGCGATGGTCTCGGCGGCGAGATCGGCGGAGAATCGCGGAGGGAAGGCGTGGGGCTCGATGTCGAGAGCCGTGAGACAGACGCCGCCGACAGAGACCGAGTCGCCGGTAGAGAGACGCCTGACGATCTCCGCAGGTGCGCCGATGGTGATGCGAGTCACACCTGCATTCGGCATGACGCAAAGTACGGTCCCGGTGGTTTCAATCAATCCGGTGAACATATCTATAGCCTAACGCGAAGTGTGGGAGAGATCGACCCGTGCGAGATACGGAGCGGTAGCTACTCGCTTTGCGGGGAAGACTGGCTGTTGCGGGAGGCCGGTTTCAGCTCGGGATGGCGCTTGAGGTAGTCGGCAGCAAGCGGGCAGACTACATCGACGCGAAGCTGATTGTCGCTGGCGTACTCGAATGCGGTGCGGACCAGGGTTCCAGCGATGCCGCGTCCGCGGAGCGAGGCAGGAACCTCGGTGTGAAGCAGGGTCAGCCAGCCGCGGTCGTCGGTTTCGAATTCGAGGTAGGCTATCTTGCCTTCTTCTTCATACTCAAATTTGCTTCGGGTGACTCGGCTTTGATTGGACATGAGGTGCTCCGGGAGGGTTCTGCTGCCACGATATCAGTCAGCGGACGAGGGCGTCGGCCAGGGATCACGGAGATATCCGGTCACGCGGGTGTCTTCGCCAAGGACGTCTCGACTGACATTGAACAGCGAGCTCTCGATCTCAGAGGGAGAAGAGAATCCTTCCGCGAAGGGAATGGCCTCTGCTCCGAGTGTCTGCCGGGAGTAGAAGAGGATGACCTTGTCGACGAGATCGCGGGCGAGGAAGGCTCCGTTGATGGAACAGCCACCTTCCAGCAGGAGGCTGAGGATTCCGCGTTCTCCGAGGCGGGCGAGGATGGTGGGAAGTGAGAGGCGTCCGTCGTGTTCTGTAATTGTTTCTATCTCGACTCCTGCGTTCAGCAGCTGGTTGCGTTTTGTGTCCGGTGCGGTGCTTCCGCTAAAGACGAGCAGGTCACGCTTGGCTGACGATACCAGATGAGAAGAGAGAGGGATGCGCAGGTAGGTGTCGAGAACGATACGAAGCAGAGGTCTACGGCGAGGGTGTCCGCTGCGATCAGTAAGCTGCGGGTTATCGGCGAGAACAGTGCCGATGCCGGTAAGAATCGCATCTGAGGCGTGACGTAGACGATGGACGTCATTGCGGGCTTCGGCGCCGGTAAGCCAGTAGGTCTGGCCCGGCACGCGGGAAGTGGTAGATGGAGCGAGCTTCGCGTCGGCGGAGAGCGCAGCTTTCAAGGTGACGAAGGGTGTGCGGGTCCGTATGAAGTGCGCGAAGGCGTCGTTGAGGGTGCGAGCTTGCTGTTGAAGTACGCCGACGAGAACTTCTACTCCCGCAGTGCGCAGTTTTCCGATCCCGGCCCCGCTGACCATCGGGTTGGGATCGGTTGTGGCGACGACGACGCGAGAGATGCCGGCGCTGATGAGAGCGTCCGCGCAGGGGCCGGTGCGGCCATGATGACTGCAGGGTTCGAGGGTGACGTAGGCCGTAGCTCCTGCGACAGAATGGCCACGAGAGGCCGCCTGTTTGAGGGCTACGATCTCCGCATGATCGTAGTTGTCGTAGAGATGTGCGCCTTCTCCAAGGATCTTGCCATCTCGAACGATGACGCAACCGACCTGCGGGTTGGGAGTGGCGAGAGCGACCGTCTCCGATGCGAGCTGAAGGGCACGCTGCATAAAGTCGCGATCATGCTGTTCCGGTTCGGTCGATGCCATTCCTGTTGAGGATAAACGGTCAGGCGAGCGCGTGCGAAGGAGGCCCGACGCAGTGCTCTCAGCCGACCAGCGAGTCGATGAAAGCACCGCTGTCGAAGGGAATAAGATCGTCGATCTTTTCACCGATTCCGGCGTAGAGAACGGGAAGTTTGAGCTCAGTGGCGATCGCCAGTACGATTCCGCCCTTGGCGGTACCGTCGAGTTTGGTGAGAACGATACCAGTGACACGAGCGGCCTCTGTAAAGAGCCGCGCCTGCTGCAGGCCGTTCTGGCCGGTGGTGGCATCCATGACGAGGAAGGTCTGATGCGGTGCACCCGGGACGAGCTTCTCGGCGGTCCGGCGCATCTTGTCCAGTTCCTTCATCAGGTCAGTCTTGGTATGGAGCCTCCCCGCCGTATCTGCGATCATCACGTCGCTGCCGCGCGCTTTGGCTGCAGCCAGGGCATCAAAGAGTGCGGCGGAGGGATCGCCTCCCTGCCTGGTCTTGATAACGGGGACGTCGGAACGCTGTGCCCAGACCTCGAGCTGTTCGATTGCGGCCGCACGAAAGGTATCTGCCGCGCAAAGGAGAACGCTGCGTCCTTGGGAACGGTAGAGATTTGCCAGCTTGCCGGTGGTGGTGGTTTTTCCGGTCCCGTTGACACCGACCATCAGGATCACCTCAGGCGGAGCGGCTGGATGCTGGATCGGGTGCGCGACGCTGTCGAGAATCTGCTTGAGCTCTGTCTTGAGGATCTGCTTGAGCTGAGCTCCGCTTTCGATGCCGGTACGAAGGGCACGCTGGCGGAGGTTCTCCATGATGATCGCCGTGGTCGCGCTGCCGATATCCGCAGCCAGCAGGCGTGGCTCAAGCTCATCGAGTGAGGCCTGGTCGACCTCGCGAGTAAGAGCGACAACAGAGCTGATGGAGTCGGACAGGGACTCGCGCGTGCGAGTGACTGCCTGCCTCATGCGCTCGAAGAGGCCGAGTTTCGGCTGCTCAGGCGCCGGAGTCTCAGGCGATTCGGGTTCAGCCGGACGTTTGCCGAAGAGAGAAGAGAAGACCATGCTGCCCTAGTTTATCGCTTCACGAGAGGGTGAGAAGGATCTTCAGGGCAAGATCAGTAGCCGGCTCGAGCAATGAGGAGGAGATAAATGATCAGAATGGCGACGAGGATCAAGGCTCCAAGCACTACGTGGAGAGGTCGGAAGCCAAGAATGCGCCTTTCCCGATGAAGATCGGGAGGCGGAATGTGAGTTTCGGTGTGGTGATGACCGTGATTGGGTTCTGGCATTCTTTCAACCAGTACTGGGATTTTGCAGATGCAATGCTGCGGGCAGACTACACGCGTCTGCCCGTGAGCGCAAATCTAGCCTTCCACGGGAAGGGAATGGACCAGGCTGGACGTCGGATGGTTATCCTGCTGTTGCGGAACCATGTTATGGCCCTTGCCCTTGATCAGAACGACGGCTGCGATCAAAAGAATGATGAGTACGATGCTCGCCAGAATGACGACGGGAAGAAAGCGCGCGTCACCTTTGCGAGCTTCTGGAGTCGGGTCTGAGAGGGTCGGTTCAATCTTCCCCTCTTCGGTCCGAGAGTTTGGGTGCCTGCGAAGTGGGTCCATGGGATCAGCCATGTCCGGATTAGATGCGGGATGTAGGAAAAGAGTAAGTCGAACTATTGCAGTTCGTTGCGTCCAGGTCGCGCCATCAGGTCGCGAATGGCGTCCGCTGCTTTCTTGTCTTTGTGGAGAATGGCGTCCATCTGTTCGGTGATGGGCATTTCGACGCCATACCGTGCGGCAAGACCGAGCGCCGCCTTTGTGGACCGCACCCCTTCTGCGACCTTGCCCCCCATCCCGGCAAGGATATCTTCGAGCGGCCTCCCTCGGCCCAGCTCGATACCCACGGACCGATTGCGGGACAACTCTCCCGTGCAGGTAAGGATGAGATCGCCGACTCCTGAGAGTCCGGAGAGTGTCTGACGGCGGCCACCGCAGGCGACGGCGAGACGCGTGATCTCTGCGATGCCACGCGTGATGAGAGCGGCGGCCGAGTTATGCCCAAGGTTGAGACCCTTGACGACCCCGGCTGCCAATGCGATCACGTTTTTGAGGGCACCACCCAGCTCCACTCCGGTGACATCGTCATTGGTGTAGATCCGCATGGAGGCGGACGAGAACTCCCGCTGGATGACTTGTGCGAGGCGAAGATCGGGTGCCGCTGCAACGATCGCGGTGGGAATTCCGGCTGCAACTTCCTGGGCGAAGGAAGGCCCGGAGAGTACGGCGAAGGGATTGTCACAGACGGAGGCGATGACCTGGGACATGCGCAGAAATGAGCTCTCCTCCATTCCTTTGGAGGCCGACAGGATGATCTGCTCCCTGGTCAGAAGCGGCGCGATATGCGAGAACACCTCGCGCACATGCTGCGACGGAACGACGCAGACGAGGATGTCTGCCTCAAAGATAGCTGCGGGAAGATCGCTGGTAATGACGACATCCATCGGCAGGATGTATCCCGGCAGGTAGGTGAGATTCTCGCCAGCATCCTGCAACTGCTCGGTTAGCGCGGGCGAGTGTGCCCAGAGCGTGAGCCGATGTCCGCCGCGGCGTGCCAGAGAGATTGCCAATGCGGTTCCCCAGGCCCCGGCCCCCAGTATGCTGATCCTGCTCAAGCAGCCACCTTTGGAGCGCCAAAACGATGTTCGGTTCCCGCCAGGAGACGCCGGATGTTCTGGGAGTGCTTAAAGATTACGATCAGCGGGATCACGATATAGGAAAACACGATGATCGGTGTGCGGGCCGGAGCATGAGGGAGCGCGAAGACGGGGAAGAGTGCCGCTGCGACAATGGAGGCCAGCGAGACGTACCGCGTAAAGAAGACGATAATCACGAAGACGGCAAGTACGTAGAAGACCGTCGTGAGCGGGACGAGCGCAAAGAAGACCCCGAGCGCCGTGGCAACGCCTTTGCCGCCATGAAATCTGAGCCAGACGGGGAAGCAGTGTCCCACGACAGCAGCAAGCGCAGCAGCCGCAGCAATGTTGTAGGCCTGCGGAAAGCCATACCTCTCAGCGATGTGCTGCGCGAGAACGACGGCAACGAACCCTTTGAGTGCATCCAGGACGAGTGTGAGGATGCCCAGCCCCTTCGCTCCGGACCGAGCGACGTTGGTGGCGCCAATATTGCCACTGCCAGTCAGCCGGATGTCTTCGTGGCGGAAGGTACGAACCAGAAGATACCCGAACGGAATGGAGCCGAGCAGGTAAGCCAGTGAAAGGGAGAGCAGCCAAGGGGTCATGATCGTATGTGCAAGTCTATCAAGTTGTTCTTAACTAGATGATGTCGGCGACTTACGCGTTTGCAAAAGATCAACGATGCAACGTCTGCCTGAGAAATTCGAGCGCGTGCTGCGAAGACCACCAGCGGATGTGCTCCCGATCGCCGCTCAGAGTCAGCTCTTTGATATAAGTGTCCCTGCCATCAGCGAGGCCGATGTAGACGCGTCCGATGGGACGTTCGGCATCCTTGCCCGGTGCTGTGCCGGGACCCGCGAGTCCTGTGATTGAGATGCCGAGCGAGCTTCCGGTCCGGGCTCTGATGCCTTCGGCAAGTGCTCGTGCAACCTCCGGACTTACGGCTCCGTGTAGCTCGACCATCTCGCGCGGAACATCGGCAAACAGCATCTTCATCTCGGGCGTGTACACGACGGCGCCTCCAACGAAGGCGCGGGAGCTGTTGGGGACGGCGGTCAATCGCTGTGCGAGCAGACCCCCGGTGCAGCTCTCCGCCACAGACAGGGTGAGGTGCCGCATCTCCATCATCATCAGCACGACCTCTTCGAGACTCTCCCCCTGCGAGGAGAAGATGGCGTCGTCCATCTCCGCTTCAACGCGACTGGCGAGTTCGTCGACTCTGTTCTGTGCTTCCTCGAGGGTGGGCTTGACCGCGGTGAAATGAAGCTGAATCTCACCATGTCCGGCAAGGATGGTCGTTTCGACATCGCTGTATTGGTTGTAGATGGGAGAGGTGCGTGCGTCCACCTGCGACTCGGGAACAAGGGCCATGCGGAGCATACGTCGAGCGAGTTTGTGCTGAGGAAGAATGGAGGCAAGCATTGGCTTGACCACGTCTGTGAAGAGTGGCTTGAGCTCGCGTGGCGGTCCGGGTAGTAACACGATGATCTTGCGATACTCACCGACGACCGTATCAAGCATCTGCCCCGGTGCACTGCCGGTGGTATTTGCCAGGATGGCGGCGCCTTCCAGAACGTCAGCCTGCTTGGCATTGTTTGGCGGCATGGTCATCTGGCGGGCGGCGAATCGCTTGTGCAGTGTTGCGAGAATCTCCGGATCGCGGCGGAGGGAGATGCCGAGAGCAGCGGCGACGGCTTCGCGCGTCCGGTCGTCTTCCGTGGGGCCGAGACCTCCGGAAAAAAGGATGAGGTCAGCGCGGGAGAATGCAGCGCGGGCGACCTCGGTCAGATGCTTGAGATCGTCGCCGACGATGGTCTTGAATGCGACCTCCACGCCGAGATCGTTAAGTTCTGCCGTAAGAAAGAGTGAGTTGGTGTCCTGCCGGTGCGGGGTCAGCATCTCGGATCCGGCTGCGATGATTTCAGCGATCATGGTGCGTTTATGTCCTCTCATGTCCGCGTCTTGGCGAACACAAGGCATAGAAAGAGGCCTCGTTCTTCATGATAGAGACTTTTGAGAGGCGAGGGGTTGGTCAGTGAGATGCAGCGACAGTACGAAAGGTGAGATTGATTCGATAGGGGCCAGTCAGCGGGTGAACCCGGCCGGGACGGGAGCGACTCCGTGATAGATGAGGCGCGCGGGACCGCCCCAGACCAGAACATCACCGTGTTCGATGCGAATTCTTCGCGGGGTGTCTGTACGGCGGAGCGTGCCGAGGAGGAAGGTGGCCGGCAGTCCAAGCGAGACGGAGACGATGGGGTGGCTGTAGTCGAGCTCGTTCTTGTCCTGATGGAGCGAGAGACGAGCTCCCACGGAGTAGCGGTTGATGAGACAGTTGTTCGGCGTGAACCCCGGGAACCCTCCGGCTTCTGCTGCGCGCTGCGCCAGAGAGAGCAGAGTCCCGGGCATGGCTGGCCAGGGAGCCCCGGTTAGAGGGTCAGCGGATGTGTATCGATAGCCGGTTCGATCTGTCGTCCAGCCAACCTCGCCTGTATTGGTCATCGCTACGGACATGGTGTGTCCGCCGGGAACGACCATCTGGCGGAAGGAGGAGCGGGCTTCCACCTCCTGTATGGCCTCGTAGATCCTCGGAGCTTCGTCGCGGCAGAAGGCGCGAAGCAGCGTCACTCCTTCCGCAGGATGCTCCGTGGTGGGTTCGATTGGTTCGGGCCAGAGACTGTTGTCAGCGTGCATCGTGAAAGATCACTCCCAGGGTGAAACGTTCGCCGCTGCGGAGAGGACTGACGCCATGGCGCATGGCGACGCGATAGGTGCCGCGAGTTCCGCGTTGGGGCCGATGGTTGACGGCGAACAAGACGGCCTCACCCTGGCGAAGAGGCACGACCGTGGCGCGGGACTGCATGCGTGGCCGTTGTTCGGTCAGGACAAACTCGCCCCCGGTGAAGTCCTCTCCAGGAGCGCTGAGCAGAAAAGCTGCCTGGATGGGAAAGACGAGGTCGCCGTAGAGATCCTGATGCAGGCAGTTGTAGTCATCCTGCTGATATTTGAGCAGGAGTGGTGTGGGCTTCGTTTGGCCTGCCTGATGGCATCGTTCGAGGAACTGGCGGTGCTCAGAAGGATAAACCTCGGAGTTGCCAAGGGCTCGATTCCATTCGTTTGCGATGGACGCGAGCGGGAGATAGAAGGTGTCGCGAACAGTCTGGAGCAGGCAGGGAAGGGGATAGTCATAGTACTGGTACTCACCTCTCCCGAAGCCATGGCGCGCCATGATGACACAACTCCGAAACTGCTCGGAATTTGCGTATCCCGCTGCGAGATCGTGACATTCTTCCGGACTCAGCAGTGGGCCTGTTGTGGCATAGCCATGTTCACTGAGATCCTTCGCGAGGGAGGTCCAGTCAAGAGAGTTGATCTTTTGTTCGAGGTTCATTGCTTCAGCTTCCACTGAACCCTAAGATGCTGCACTCCGGTTTGTATCTTCAATCTCAATGCGAAACGGCAGCCTGCTATGACAGGCTGCCGCAAGGTGGATTGAGGGTTGGCCTAGACCTTCGGAGCCCAGCCCTTCTCGTAGTCGCGATCCCAGTACTTCATCGCTTCGGCGTCGTTGACGACATGGCCGTTGGCCGGGTTCAGTTTGAGGCCGCGGTTGAGCTCCCAGGCAACATTGGAAAGCTGCAGCATGGTGACCGCCACGTTTCCGACCTCGATGGGAGCATTGAGCTTTTCGCCCTTCTGGATTCCGCCGATGAAGTTCGCAAAGTGGAGATCGGTCATGGAATCTGCACCGACAAGGTCGGCCGATGCGGAGGACTTCTCCGCCTTGAACTCGCTCGTCTTTGTCCCCTTCAGGTCGTAGACCTCATAGCCCCCGCGGTCGACGACGACCGTACCTGTGGTGCCCATGATGGCGGAGCCGCGATCGCGATTGTAGAACTTCATCCCCTGACAGCATTTGCCCTCCCAGGAGAGGATCTTGTCGTCATACTCGAAGCTCGTGACCAGGGTGTCGTAGAACTGCCAGTCATCTTTGAATTGATACCGACCGCCTGAAGCGGAGACATGATTCGGGAAGCCGACGCCGAGAGCCCAGCGGCAGACGTCCACCTCATGCGTGCCGTTGTTCAGGGTCTCCCCTGTGCCCCAGTGCTTGAACCAGTGCCAGTTATAGGGGTGATAGTTGTCGTGGTAGGGCTGGCGCGGGGCGGGGCCCTGCCATAGATCCCAGTCGAGCGTCGCCGGAACGGGAACCTCTTTGCCGAAACCGATGGACTTCCGCGTATTGCTGTACCACGCTTTTGCGTAATAAGGACGGCCGATCAGCCCCTCATTGATCTTCCCGATGACCTCGATGGTGTGGGGAGAGGACCGCTGCTGGCTTCCCATCTGCACAAGCTTCTTGTATTTATCGCGGGCTGCAACGAGCATTGCGCCTTCAGCGGGGTTGTGGCTGCACGGTTTTTCGACGTAGACATGTTTGCCGGCCTCAAGCCCGAGGATAGCCATCGGTGCATGCCAGTGGTCGGGAGTCGCGATGGTGATCGCATCGACATCCTTTGAGGCGAGGACTTTGCGGAAATCTTTTTCGCTAGCTGGTTTGTAGCCGAGTGAGGTTTGAGCCCTGCCGCAAAACTTATCAAGGATCGGCGTATCGACATCGCAGACGTGGGTGATGCGAGATGTCTTCTCATTCGCCTTCAACGAGGATAGATGGGCATAAGCTCGGCTATTCAACCCGATCACGGCGAAGTTGACGCGATCGTTGGCCCCGACGATCTGGGCGTAGCTTTTTGCGCTCGTACTGACGGCGGCAGCCGCAGCTGTGGCTGCCATGGAATCAAGAAATTCGCGTCGGGTAATCACGTTCTTCTCCTCCTCAGGAGTTAGTTCGGGCTTTGGAGCAAAAGGGCAATCTTTCTGCCCGGAGGCCGCACAGGCGGTGCGGGATAAATGTACACGAGTCCGTACAGGATGGGCCAGAGACATGCCAGGCCAGAAAGGCGCAGCTTGCTAAGGCGCGCCTTTCTGCCGGTTTAGTTGACTTAGAAGGTCAGGCGAAGACCGAGCTGTGTCTGACGCATGGCTCCCGCGCTTGTGATCCTTCCGGCCGTAGACAGGTTCGCAAGAGACGATGTGGGCGTCGACAGATTCACATTGTTGAGCACGTTCGTGAACTCCCCACGGAATTGGAACGTGTATCGCTCCGCAAATTTAAAGTTGCGGAAGAGTGCTGCATTCACGTTCTTGTAGCCCGGCCCGTTGAGCAGGTTGCGCGGCGCAGTTCCGTCAGTCCCTGTCGGTGGAATGGCGAAGGCTGTGGGATCGAACCAGCGGGCCTTCACATCGTTTCGGGAACGATGCGGGTCGAGGACAGGATTTCCCGTCACATTGGGCCGGTCGTGTTATTGGCTGACGAAACAAAGGCGGGGAGCCCGACGGGCGGGCGGGGAGTGATTCGGTTGCGAGAGGATCTAATCAATCAGAGAGCGGCCTTCAATATCGAGCGCGACGTGGTACAGCGCATCCCGGGTCGCTAAGACAGCGCACCCATCTTCTACAAAGGCGAGGCCCACCAGGTTGTTGCCCGAGATCGCAAAGGAGGCTGCCTTGGCAGGCGTTATGCGAATGATGCCGCGCTGCCCGCGGAACGAGGCAGCGACGTAGAGGTTGTCGTCCACATCGAACGCCATACCCTGCGCTCGGCCCAGCCCCTGGAAGAAGATGGAGATATTACCGTCACGGTCAATGGCGTGGATGGACTGGTTGGAAGAGGTCGTAGGGCCTGTCACCAGCAGAGTTCCTGCTGCGTTGAAGGCAAGGTGATAGGCGGCAACGGAGGGCTCAAGTGTCGCAAAGACGAAGATCTCGCGTTCGCGATTGATCTTGAAGATGGTGCCGGAACGATCGCCCACGTAGAGGTTGCCAGAGCGATCGAAGGCAATCCCGGTTGCGACTCCCATGCCTTCCGCGTAGGTGGAGATAGTCCCTTCGGGCGAGATCTGATAGACCGTGCCATCGGCTCGCGAGCTCGCATAAAGATTGCCATCCCGGCCAAATGCAAGGCCGGTCGGATTCATCAGGTCGCGGACAAAAGGCACCATCTGGAAGTCACGCTGAATCCGGAAGATGGAGACCGGCATCGCCTGGCCGCGCGTGCCGGAGAGCGTCGTGAAGACCTGCCCGTTGGCGTCGACGGCAGGATTGGATACAGGGTGGAGGTTCTCTGCCATCGGGACTGCGATTCGTGCCAGCAGAGGATTGGAGGTCTCGCCGTTCCGGTGCATGACCAGATCGCCCGTGATGCTTCCTTCTGGTATGAGGATGGTGGCACGGTTTGGCCTGCTCATCACAACGGGGGCGAAGACGTCTCCGATGCTCGCGTGCGGCATTCGGACTCCCACCGGCTCCAGGTGATTTCCCTCCACTTCGATCTCTCCACCGGGCATGGCTGCAGGGGGTTGAACTCGATTCAGTTGAGGTGCGTTTTCCGAGGTGGGGTGAAAGAGGCTCATCGCCCTCTAAGGGTAGAACGAGGGGAGATGCAATACAAGGAGCCCGCTTATAGTCTCAAATGAAAAGTCTTAGCAGCTGCGCACAAAGCAATGCCAGGAATCCGGCTGCCACATCGTCCATCATGATTCCCGTTCCTTTGGGCAGCCGTTCCAGCTGCCGTACCGGAGGAGGTTTGAGAATGTCAAAGATTCGAAACAGCAGAAGCGATATGACTGCGTGCCGCCAGTCGGGGACAATCGCAATCAGCGCGATCAACTGCCCGGCCACCTCGTCGACCACGACAAAGCCTGGGTCTTCTCTTCCAGACTCGTGGGCCACGATGGTTGCGGCTCGAATGCCGATGAGCGTGATAACGAACGCGGAGAGTGCAGTGCCGACTGCAAGTTGAAGGAACGATGGTGCCAGGATGTGTGCTGCCGCATACCAGAGCAGCGCGGCAGCGACGGAACCGTACGTTCCAGGGCCAGGCTTAAGAAGGCCGGCACCGAAGAACGTGGCAAGCGTCCAGGCCCAAAGGGTTTTCTTCTCTGACGGAGGATGCAACTGCGTCGTCGAGTTAGGCACTAGCTCTCGTCGTCTGTCGGTTTATTGTGTTGCGACCGCGAAAGTTCTTCGAGCAGGTCGGGATCCTGGATGGGTGTCGAGACTTTGTAGTCGCCCGACGCCCACTTGCCAAGATCGAGCAGGCGGCAGCGGTCACTGCAAAAAGGGAAGTTCTCGTTGTCGATGAGGACAACGTTGCGGCAGGTCGGACAGAAGAGCGCTTTCGGCATTGCAGTATCGATTGTAAATCTCGAGGGGAATTACGCGATAGAGCGAAGCAGCCCGCCTTCGGCGCGGAGTGCGGCTCCGTTAGTGGCAGCGGAGAGCGGGCTGGCGACATAGGCAACCAGGCTGGCGATCTCTTCACTTTCGATAAGGCGCTGGAGAAGCGAGCTGGAGCGATGCTTTTCGAAGAACTCCTTCTCTGCCTGCTCAGGGGTCGGGTCCGCGGTGGAGGAGATGTTTTTGAGGAAGTCGACGATCCCTTCAGAACGTGTGGGGCCGGGCAGCACCGTATTCACCGTCACGGCTGTTCCTTTTGTCAGCTCGGCGAGACCCCGCGAGAGGGCGAGCTGCGAGGACTTGGTGACTCCGTAGTGAATCATCTCAGGCGGAGTCATAATGCCAGACTCGCTCGAGATGAAGATGATGCGGCCCTGCTTGCGTTCCAGCATGCGCGGAAAGTAATGACGCGAGAGGCGGACTCCGCTGAGGACGTTGACCTCGAAGATCTTCAGCCAGTCGGCGTCGGTGATCTCGACGAAGGGCTTGGGCTCGTAGATGCCGAGATTGTTGATGAGGATGTCGGTCTCGGGAACCTGCTGGATCAGCGAGTCGGCGCCTTCAATGGTTCCGGGATCTGCAACAACGGCTTTGACGGTGCTGATTCCGGCGAGAGCTTTATCGAGCTTCTCTTTGCTGCGGCCCGGGACGGTGACCGTTACGCCCTCGGCGGCAAGTGCTTGCGTGATGGCGAGGCCGATGCCTGCGGAGCCTCCGGTTACGATCGCTGTCTTGCCTTTGAGCTGCAGGTCCATCCAATTCTCCTTGCCGATGTCTCGATCCGGCTACAGAAAGTAGATGACGATATGGATGTGAGGGATTCAGGCGAAGAGGTTGAGCCTCTTTGAACATTAGTGAAGAACAGCCACGAGGATCGCTGCGGATACGGCTGGCGACTCACTCGGAGTCGAGGTAGCCTGACAATGTAGCCTGACGATATCGATCCGTTCAATTCGCGCCGTGGGGAAACTCGCAATGACAGACGCAGCAGAGAACAGCATTCCACTGCTTACCGTTGTGATCCCTGTGTACAACGGCGAGAACTTTCTTCGCGAGACGCTGGAGAGCGTGCTTGCGCAGGACTATCCCGCTGTTGAGGTTATTGTGGTGAACGATGGGTCAACCGATGGGACGCGTGCGGTTGCGGAGGCATTCGGCGATCGCGTTCGCATCCTCGATCGCCCGAACTCCGGCGTCTCGGCCAGCCGGAACGCCGGTCTCACTGCCGCCTCCACCGAGTGGGTCGCGCTGATGGATCACGACGATCTGTGGGAGAAGGAGCACCTGCGGAACTTGGCTCGCGCCATCGCTCAGCGGCCCGAGTCCGACGTGTGCTACAGCGGAGGAAGGGAGCTGACGCCTGATCCTGTTACCGGAGTCTTTCACCCTGATGTGCTGATGCCTTTTCCCACGGAGGCGGAGCTTCCCACGATGCTGATGGAGCGATGCGCGTTCATTCCGAGCGCTACCGCGGTGCGCAGATCCGCTGTGCTTGCTGTGGGAGGCTTCGACAGCCGCTTCGTCAACCTGCAGGACTGGGAGTTATGGCTGCGGCTGTTTCACAACGGCGCGAAGTTCATTCACACGCCGGAGCCGACGCTGCTGTATCGCGTGCATCCCGCATCGCGCACCCACAAGGCGCTGCAGACCCTGAAGCACTCGGTTGGCGTAATCGAGCAGCACGTTCTGCCTCACTTCTCGTGGTTCGAGCGCGCGACGCGCGGACGCTGCATCATCAGCCGGCTTGAAGGGGAGGCGGCGATTCTGCTGCGCCAGAACGGCTCTCCCGGCGCGCTCGCGCTGATGCTGAAGTCGATTGCGCGGCACCCGTTTCACGAGCTTCGGCGATATAAGATTGCGGCGCATATGCTGCTGCGTGGCTATCCAAAGACCGCGTAGACGTTACTGCCTCCACGAGATTCGTAATAGAGTTACTTGTGATGCGAACGACTACGCTTTGCTGCGTCCGGGAACCGAGCGATGTGAAGACTCATTGTGGTTTTTGGTCCGTGGATGCTGTTTCAATGTTTCGCAGTACATGATCTTATTTGTGTAAGTGTAGGCAGCATGGACAAGACTTCTTCACGTACAGGATCCATTCCTTCAAAAGCGATTATCGTCGAGTCGTTCTGTAGAAGGCAGTATGTCGAAGTCATATTCTTGCTTTTGACTTGAAACGCGGATGAAAGACAAAGAAGGTCCCCAGCTTTTGTATGAATCACGAACTCGGATTTGTTTGAGTATCTCAGAGAGTTCAGAAGGGTGCCCCCGATCACTTTGCGAAAATTTTCCTTCGCATCTTGATCTGGGTCTGGGCATTGTTCTGATTGATGAAGGGTAAGTCGATCGACATCGATCATTGGTGGCCAGTAGGCGAAAGGCCGCACTAAAGATTGATGCCCGTAATCGCCTGTCACAACCAGCCAATTTCGGTTGAGATTCATCGTGAAACGGCTGTCCCTGTATGTTTTTCCGTAAGCCATCTGCCAGACACGAGGACGCAACCAAGGCCAGAAAAAGAGAAAAGCGACGACAAGCGCAATCGCGCCTGCGAGCAAGCCTGTAATTCTTTTCATTTCCTAGTCGATGATTCGCGCCACAACATCATAGTCGTGGGATTCAGTGATCTCGGCGCGGTAGAAGGTGCCGGGGACTAGCTCTTCGTGGGGCCCGAAGTCGTTGATGAAGACCTTGCCGTCGATCTCGGGGGCGTGCTGGATGGTGCGGCCCTCCCAGAGGAGTTCTGTTTCTTCGGATTCGCCTTCGACTAGCAGATCGACCTCGCGGCCTACCCACTCCGCTTTGGCCTTCGCGCTGATCTTCTGCTGGAGCTTCATCAGCTTGCGGCGGCGTGCCTGGATGGTTCGCTCAGGAACCTTGAGTGCGGGGTCGAGCTCGAAGGCCTTGGCTCCCTCTTCGTCGGAGTAAGTGAAGACTCCGAGCCAGTCGATGCGCGCGGTCTTGATGAAGGCTTCGAGCTCCTTGTAGTCCTCTTCGGTCTCGCCGGGGAAGCCGACGATGAAGCTGGTGCGGATGACGATGCCGGGAACAATGCGCCGCGCTTTCTCGATGAGATCGAGAAAGATCTGCGCGTTTCCGCCGCGCTTCATTCGCTTGAGGACCGAGGCGCTCGCATGCTGCAGCGGCACATCAAGGTACTTCGCGATGTTGTCGTGCTTCGCCATCGTCTCGAGCAGCCGCGTCGTCACCTTATTCGGGTAGGTGTAGAGGAAGCGAAGCCAGCGGAGGCCGGGCAGAGCGGCGAGAGCATCGAGGAGCTGGGCCAGCCCGTCGGTGAGGCCAAGGTCTTCGCCGTAGCAGGTCGTGTCCTGGCCGATGAGCGTGATCTCGCGGACGCCCTGAGCGATGAGCTTCTCGGTCTCGGCGACGATCGATGAGAGGCGGCGCGAACGGAATTTTCCGCGAAGCTGCGGGATGATGCAGAAGCTGCAGGGGTGGTCGCAGCCCTCGGCGATCTTGATGTAGGCGGAGGCTCGCGGAGTGGCGAGGATGCGTGGCGTCTCGTCGGAGTAAAGATAGTCGGGAAGTGCCGCAGTGGCTCCGTCCCAGGTCGCGCGGGAGAAGCGGCCCTGCTGTTCGCGCAGGTCGCCTTCGGGGCGCGAGGACTGCGCGTCCGGCGAGTTGCTTCGCATGGCTCGCGGCGAGACTTCAGTGGCGCCAGTCCCGGGCATGCTTCCCGAACCTTGGCTCAGCGATAGAACCGCAGATCCTTCGATTCCGGCTGCGGCTTCGCTCAGGATGACAGCCTCAGTCTCCCCCAGTTCTTTCCGGTGTTCGATCTGAAGCTGTGAGCCCTGCTCAGTGGGGTGCGAGTGCTGGTGGACGGCGCTGGCAGCGCGGCTGACCAGCGTCTGCGACTCCTGGCCTGGGGGAAGGATGTTGAAGGGCGAGTCCGATGTTGCAGCCGGTCTGGGAGCGAGGCCAGCGGCATTGAGGATCGCCTCGAGCTCTCCGGTTCCGACGACAGCATCGACCTCTGGGATGTTCTTCCGGATCTCGTCACGATAGCGCTCGACGAGGCAGCCGGCGACGATCAGCTTTCTGGCGCGGCCTCCGTTTGCCTGCTTGTGCTGCACCATCTCCAGGATGGTGTTCACCGATTCCTGTTTGGCGGAGTCGATGAAGCTGCAGGTATTGACGACCAGAATCTCGGCTTCTTCCGCTTCGGATGTGAGCTCGCCGCCAGCGGAGTGCAATAGGCCCATCATCACTTCAGAGTCGACCAGATTCTTGGGGCAGCCGAGCGAGACGAAGCCGATCTTCGGGCGAGGGGATTCGGTCAGACCGTCCGGCTGAATTTCCATTGTCGATGAGAAAGCCACAGCCTATTAGTTTACCAGTTTTCAGAAGGATAAACGAACCCGGTGCTACCCCGGCTGATTTTGTGCAAAGTATTCAAACTACTGTGCTTAGGTCCGGACCAAAGCGCTAAAGTATTGATTCTACTGAGCAGTCATTCGCAAAGTCTTGAAACAGAAGGTATTACGTGGTGATGGAGGAGAGAAGCGGTCGCGAATCCCTCTTTCCTCTCAGGCGCACAATCTTTCACCTCGAGCCCGCAACCCTGATTCTATTTTATCGCGGGCGGCCACCGATACGGCAATTCAGGAGATTGGGGAAGTCATCTGATATCTGGAGTTTACTTGGCACATAGAGGCTTACCGATCTTGACACGGTCGGGGGCGAGACAGCTTAAACGAGTTCACCCATGCAGGGTTCGCGCATGGCGAGATCTGCATGGGTGAATTCCTATGAGCGTCGGTCGAATGGCTCGATCGGAGAAGGAGCTATTCGGATCGCCGGATCAAAGAGACTGCGGTTACGACAGGCGACGCTTCATGGCTCCTGCGACACCGATGAGGCCAGTGCCAAGAAGCATGAGGGTGGAGGGTTCGGGCACCGCCGACGGGGTGCTGACAGCTGTGGCCGAGAAGGTCACAGTGCCGTCCGCCTGGGTCGAGAAGTACAGATTTGCCAGGGTGGGATCATAAGCGCTGTTGGCGCTGGTGATCGTACCCATACCCGTGAAGAGACCGAACGATCCGACGTGGTCGGAGGTGATCGAGTTGAGGGTGAAGGTCAGCAAATCGCTTCCGCTTCCAAAGACAAGGGCTGCAGAGCCGGGAACGTAGCTTGCATAGTTGATCGGCGATGTGATGATGCCCAGTTCGCCAGCAGTGAGAAGGGTGACGAAGTCACCGCTCAGTGTGCTGGCTGCGCCGACAGAGATGGTGTTGGGTGTGAAGACGAGAGAGGTACCGTTGTCAGTCACTGCATCGCCGGTCACAGAGAACTGACCGGTGATTGGGGTAGCATGCAGAGCCGGAGAGATAGCGAGGGCCGCGAGTACTACAAAGGCCGACAGGATTTTCTTCACAGACTGGTTCTCCTAAAGAGATGAAATGAGAGAGATTAGGTGCTAGGTATTTCTGAAGTAGTAGATGTGAAGTGTGTCAGCTTTCCTAGACTGAAAGCGTTTTCTGGGGGTGCTGCAAGAGATTGCAAGTAGCCTGCACGTCATGATTCGCCATGGGATAGGAGCGGACGCCTCTATGGTTGGTGTATCGAAAATTTATTTAGGATGCGCAAGTAAATGCATGTTGAGGATGGAAATACGACCGATTATCGGAGCGTCCACAGCAGCGTCGTCGAAGGACGAAGTGATCCTGAGTCGCTGAGCGCGAAGGGAATGGCCAATTTGGAGAGCATCGATCTGGTTCCGATAAGGCGCAATTTTCCCGAGAGAAGTTGAATTGTCTTGCACCTTAGATGGGTGAAGAAGGCAGAGGCGTGAGGTCGATCAGTCGGCGGAGAGGTAAGTCTGTCGTCGTCCGGCAGCAGGGCTTGTCATTGGGGTAGCGCCGGTAACGTCAGCGGCACCTGTTCCTGAGGAACGACGCTCATCCTTATCTCAGCTTCGCGGCTTTTGTATGTTCCTGTTTTGTTGGGTGTATGCGTCGATGATCGAGGCGACGAGCCCGGGGAAGCGTCCATTGATCTCGGCG